>CAZPER010000081.1:0-15452 GCA_964585655.1 uncultured Gemmatimonadaceae bacterium
CACCGGGGGGGGTGCTCAGCGGGGCAGGTCGCGCACGCTGCGTCCGCCGGTCGGCGCTTGGTGGCGGCCTCCGGCTTGGTGGCGGCCTCCGGCTTGGTGGCGGCCTCCGGCTTGGTGGACACAGAGGCCGGTGTGGCCGAGGCGTCGGAACCCGAAGCGGCAACAGGTGCCGCGTCGGGTTCCTGGCGGGGACCTTTGCCGTCCTTGCCGTAGTCGGTGATGTAGAAGCCGGAGCCCTTGAAGTGGAGCCCGGCCCCGCCGGAGATCTGCCGAGTGGCGGGCTTGCCGCAGGTGGGGCACTTGGCGCGCGGCTTGTCCGACATCTTCTGGAACAGCTCGAACTCATGTCCCTGGGGACAGAGGTACTCGTATGTCGGCATCGGCTCCAGCGTCCTAAGAGGAACGGGCGCAATATTTTAGCCGCGGCGGCCCGGCGATTCAAGCCCGCGCGAGAGGCGGCGCTCGTTCCTGCCGACGCCCGGCATGATTAGCTTGCGCGGCACTTTCACCCCAACATCCCGGAGTATCGTGTGACTGCGCGTGCCCTGGTGGCCGGCCTGGCCCTCATCGCCCTCCCCCTCTCGGCCCAGAACTACCGCGAGGTCTCGGACGACCCGCGGCCCAGCGCCTTCCTCGGACTCAACCTGCAGCTGGGGTTCCCGCAGGGGGAGTTCAAGGAATTCGTGGGGACGGGGTACGGGGTGGGCGGGCACATCACCTTCTTCCTGAATCCGGAGAACACCGTGGGGATCCGGCTCTTCGGCTCCTGGATCCAGTACGGCCGCACCACCGAACGGCTGCCGCTCAGCCCCACGCTGCCGGGGCTGCTGGTGGACCTGACCACCGCCAACGACATCTACACCTTCGGGGTAGGACCGGAGCTCCAGTTCGGCGGCCGGACGGCGCGGGGCTACGTGCATGGCGCCATCGGCGCCTCGAACTTCGCCACCACCACCAGCGCGGAGGGGACCAACAACACCTCCCCCTTCGCGAGCAGCACCAACTTCAACGACTGGACGCTGGCCTATTATGGAGGGGCCGGGGTGCTGTTCGAGGTCTCCGGCGGGCAGAAGCCGGTCTCGATTGACGGTGGGCTCCGGTACCAGAGCCATGGCCGGACGCGGTACCTGCGGGAGGGGAGCATCCAGCCGGAGCCGGGGGGCGGGGTGAGCTTCGACCCGATCGAGAGCAAGACCGACCTGCTGATCGTGCATCTGGGGGTGCAGATCGGGATTTAGGGCGGTTGGACGATCCCTGCGGGGCCTCGCAATGACAGTCCCCCCTACCCAGCCCGGTACACCCCCCACGCCGCGCGCAGCGCATCGCTGATCTCGCCCAGCGTGGCGCGGGCGCGCACCGCCTCGACGATCGGTGGCATCAACGGCTCGGTGCCGCGCGCCGCCGCGTCCACCGCCCGGAGCCCCGCGTGCACCGCGGTCTCGTCCCGGCGTGCTTTTACCTCTTCCAGCCGCGCCTTCTGCCGCTCCTGCAGTGCAGAATAGTCCGGTCGGGTCACCGCCGGGACCGGGCGGTCGTCGGTGAACCGGTTCACCCCCACCACCACCTGCGCCCCCGACTCCTGCGCCTGCTGCAGCTCCCATGCGCTCCGCGCGATCGCCTCCTGGAACCAGCCGCCGTTGATGGCCGCCACCGCGCCGCCGAGTGCGTCCACCTCGGCGATGATCGCCCGGGCCTCCGCCTCGATCCGGTCAGTGAGCGCCTCCACATACCAGCTCCCGGCCAGCGGGTCCACCACCCTGGACAGCCCGCTCTCGTACCCCAGGATCTGCTGGGTGCGGAGCGCCAGGGTGGCGGACTCCGCCGTGGGGAGCGCCAGCGCCTCGTCGTAGCCGTTGGTGTGCAGCGACTGGGTACCGCCCAGCGCGGCGGCCAGCCCCTGCACCGTCACCCGCACCACGTTGTTGAGCGGCTGCTGCGCCTGCAGGGTGACGCCGCCGGTCTGGGTGTGGAACCGCAGGCGGCAGGTCTGGTCGTCGGCGTTGAACCGCTCCCGGGCCAGCCGGGCCCAGAGCCGGCGCGCCGCGCGGAACTTGGCGACTTCCTCGAACAGGTCGTTGTGCGCCGCAAAGAAGAAGGAGAGCCGCGGCCCGATGGTGTTCACCGCGAGCCCGGCCCGCACCGCGCGCCCCACGTACTCCAGGGCATTCGCCAGGGTGAACCCGACCTCCTGCGCGGCGGTGGCCCCCGCCTCCCGCATGTGGTAGCCGCTGATGGAGATCGGGTTGAAGTTCATTCCCTCCTCCGCGACAAAGCGGAAGAGGTCCACCGTGAGCCGGAGCGATGGCTCCGCCGGGTAGATGTAGGTCCCCCGCGCGATGTACTCCTTGAGCACGTCGTTCTGCACCGTCCCCTGCAGCTTGGGGCGGGGCACCCCCTGCTCCTCCCCCACCACCACGTACATCGCCAGCAGGATCCCGGCGGTGGCGTTGATGGTCATGGAGGTGGAGACCCGGTCGAGCGGGATGCCGCGGAAGAGGTCGTGCAGGTCCTCCACCGTATCAATGGCCACGCCCACCCGGCCCACCTCGCCGGCGGCCATCGGGTGGTCGGAGTCGTAGCCCATCTGGGTGGGAAGATCAAAGGCCGTGGAGAGACCGCTCTGCCCCGCATCCAGCAGGTGACGGAAGCGGGCGTTGGTCTCCTCGGCGGTGCCGAAGCCGGCGTACTGCCGCATGGTCCAGAGCCGCTCGGTGTACATGGCGGGATAGACGCCGCGGGTGAAGGGGAACTTCCCCGGGGCGCCGAGGTCCTTCGCCGGATCGCCGGTCCAGTCGCCGGGGCCCCAGGCGCGGCCGCTCACCCTTCGCCCATCCGGCGCAGCGTGTCCGCGACGTAGCCGACGTCCTCCCGGGAGCCGATGACCAGCGGGGTGCGCTGGTGCAGGTTGCCCGGCACGATGTCGAGGATGCGATGCACCCCGTCGGTGGCGGAGCCACCGGCCTGTTCGGCGATGAAGGCCATCGGGGAGGCCTCGTACAGCAGCCGCAGCTTGCCCCGGGTGTTCTTGCTGTCCGCCGGGTACATGAAGATGCCGCCCGCCAGCAGGTTGCGGTGAAAGTCCGCCACCAGCGACCCGATGTAGCGGCTGTTCTTGCCCGCGATCTCCTCCGGCCGGTCGCCGTGGAAGCCGCGCACCGCCCACTGCGTCCCCTTGCTCCAGCGGGCGAAGTTGGACTCGTTCACGCTGTAGTACCGGCCCACCCGCGGGGTGACGATCTTCGGGTGGGAGAGCAGGAACTCCCCGATGCTCGGATCGAGGGTGAAGCCGGCGACGCCCTGGCCGGTGCTGTAGATGAGCATGGTGCTGGAGCCGTAGATCACGTACCCCGCCGCCACCTGGCGGCAGCCGGGCTGGAGCACGTCGGCCTCGCCACCCCGCCCCTCCAGGCTGACCCGGCGGTAGATGCTGAAGATGGTCCCGACCGCGCCGTTGACATCAATGTTGGAGGAGCCGTCCAGCGGGTCGTACAGGACGGCGTACTTGCCGGCGGGGTACTGCGAGGGGACGGGGATGATCTGCTCGTCCTCCTCGGAGGCCATGACGCACACCCGGCCGGTGTGGTTGAGGGCGTTGGTCATGGTGTCGTTGGCGAAGATGTCGAGCTTCTGCTGTTCCTCCCCCTGCACGTTCGTGGCGCCGGCGCTGCCAAGGATGTTGACCAGCCCCGCGCGCCGGATGGCGGCGGCGATGATCTTCGCGGCCAGCGCGATGTCATAGAGCAGGTTGGAGAGCTCACCGGTCGCCTCCGGGTACTTCTCCTCCTGATCCAGGATGAAGCGCTCGATGGTGATCACGCGGGGATTCGGCAGCACGAAGACTCCCTACCGGAAGGGTGACGTTCTCGGATCGGCCGGCCACGGTCATGCGCCGGCCATCGGTGGTGACGGTGATGCTGCCCTGCTGGTCGGTGCGCCAGACCGCTGCCCCGTGGCGCCCCAGCCGTGCGACGACCTCCGCGTGGGGATGCCCGTAGCGGTTGCCCGCGCCACTGCTGATCAGGGCCACCGCCGGCTGCAACTCCTCGAGCCAGTGCTCGCCGGTGGCGGAACGGGAGCCGTGATGCCCTACCTTGAGCACCGAGACCGGACCCACTCGCCCAGCGAGTCGGGCCTCGGCCACCAGCCCGGCGTCCCCCGGAAAGATCGCCCGGAAGCCGCCGTACTCCACCAGCAGGACGGCGGAGTCCTCGTTGAGGTCGAGCTGCCACTCCTGCCAGCCGGTATCGGGGTGCAACAGCGTGAACCGGACGCTGTCCAGCTCGAACCCGATGCCGTCCCGCGCCCCCTGCCACGGGACGCCACTGGCGGCGACCTGATCCAGCACTTCCAGGTAGAGGGCGTCGGCGTTCAGCTCCGCCGGCTCCAGCACCTGGCCGACAGGAAACCGCTCCAGCACCGCGGGGAGCCCGCCCAGGTGATCGGCGTGGGCATGCGAGATCACCGCGACCGCGATCCCCGGCGCCCGGGCCCGGGCCAGGAAGGGCGCCACCACCCGCCGGCCGGCATCGCTCCGTTCGGTCCGGGGGCCGGCGTCCACCAGGACCCAGCGGCCCCCTGGCGTACGCAGGACGGCGGCATCCCCCTGGCCCACGTCCAGAAAATGTAACGTGAGCCCGGCCCCCCCGGCACGGATGGACCGCGCCTGCTCCAGGCCGGCCAGTCCCCAGATGGCGAGGGTGGCGGCGAGGAGGCCGCGCCGCAGGGCCACCCCGCCCCGGGCGCCATCGGAGATGCACCACCAGGCCACGGCGAGCAGCCCGAGCCAGGGCAAGGCGGAGGCGGGCGCGATGGGCTGGAAGATCACGGCGCCGCTCCACGCCCCGCCCCACCATGCCACCTGGTCCAGCAGCCCAAGCAGCGCGCCTGAACCGGCGGCGAGCGGGGCGGCGGCTCCGGGGAGGACGACCGCCGCCGCCAGCGCGAGGATCAGTCCCGGCACCACCACCGCGGCCAGCGGGACCGCGACGAAGTTGAGCGCCAGGCCGGCCAGCGAGACGGTGCCGAAGAGGGCGGCGGTGATCGGCGCGGTGGCGAAGGTGGCGCCGAGCGAGGCGGCGAGCATGCGCCAGCCCCAGCCCTTGCCGATGCGGCGGTCGCTCCAGCGGGTGACGACCAGCGCGCCGCCCAGAGCGGCCACCGAGAGCCAGGCGCCGGCGTCGAGGGCGGCCCAGGGGTCGAGCAGCAGCACCACCTGGCCGGTCACCGCCAGCAGCGGCAGGGGGAGGAGCTCCCGCTGCCGCCAGCGCGCTTGCGCCGCCAGGACCGCCAGCAGCGCCGCCCGCGCCGCCGGCGGCGGCCAGCCAATGAGGCAGACGTAGGCCAGCGCCGCCCCGACGCCGAGCCCCGCGGCGAGGTGACGGCGCGGGGTGAGGAGGCCGGCCAGCATCACCGCCCAGGCGACGATCACCCCAACGTGAAAGCCGGAGATGGAGAGAATGTGCACGAGCCCCGCCCGGGCATACCGGTCCCGGAGTTCCGGCTCCATCCCTCCACGCCGGTTGAGCAGCAGCGCGCCCACCGTGCCCGCACGGCCGCCAAAGAGCGCGCGCGTCTCCGTGCCGATCCAGTTCCGGAGCCGCTCCGGCCCGGTGGGGGTGAACCGCTCCGGCTCGAACTGCTGGACCAGGAGTATCCCGCGGGCCTTGCCAACCTGGCCCTCGCGGGGAATCCAGCGCCCCCGCGCGACCCCCTCGGTGCCGGCGGGGGTCGTGGTTGCGGGCCAGCGGGCGTCCACCTCGCCGGTGCAGCCGAGTGCGAGGGGGCGGAGGGCGGCGAGGGGGAGATCGGGAAAGGTGGGCTCAGTGAGCCGGGCCCGGAGTTCCACGGGGCCCGGGGCGAGTCGGGCGGCACAGGTGGCTCGGTCACGGTGTGCGGCGACGAGGCCGCTTGCCAGGCCGGCGAGTGCGACGAGGGGCCAGAGCGCTGCAGACGGCCGGTAGCGGAAGAGGACGAGGGAGGCGCCCCCGAGCGCGGAGGCGGCGAGGGGAGGATCCAGAAAACGCATGAGGCCGGTCGCGAGACCGGCCCCGAAGCAGAGCAGCAGCTGCAGCGCGGGCATCATCCGCCCGCTCCGGCGTGGCCTAGGGCTGGCGCATCCCGCCCGACTTCCGGCCGCAGCGCGGCGCCAGGTTCACCTTGCGGATCCCTTCCATGACGGTCACCTCGATGGCGGCGCGACTCTGGTCCTTGTCCAGGTTCACGTCCGTCACCACCGCCCCCTCCCGCCCGATGACGTAGCGGGGCGGGAGCCGGTTGAGGGCGAAGACCAGCACATCCAGCCGGCAGGTCTCGCAGCCGCAGAAGTCCTTGAAGTGGACCACCAGCTGGTCGTAGGCCTCGACCACGTGGTCTTCGATCGCGTTCCGGATGGCCGGTTTGTTCATGCGAGCACCGCGAGCTGGGGCCGAACCACCTGACCCGTGAAGGTGGAGCCGGTCGTGCCGGTGAGCTGCACCTGATGGTACTCACCGATGGCCGTGGCCGGCAGCTCGAGCAGGACCATGAGGTTGGTGCGGGAACGGCCCAGGAGAAGATCGCCGCGGCGCGCGGGACGCTCCACCAGCACCTCGACGGTCTGGCCCACGCGGGCCTGGTGTCTGCGGCGCGCCTGGGTCCGCACCCGCTCGATGAGCCGCTCCAGCCGCTCCCCCGCCTCGGCGTCGGGGACGTGATCCTTGAGCCGCACGGCGGGAGTGCCGTCCCGGACCGAGTACTTGAAGGTGTAGGCGTCGTCGAAGCCGGCCGCCTCCACCAGGGAAAGGGTCTCCTGGAACTGGGCCTCGGTCTCGCCGGGGAAGCCGACGATGAGATCGGTGGAGAAGGTGATGCCGGGCATCGCGGCCCGGAGCCGGCCCACCACCGCGAGGTACTCTTCCCGGGTGTAGCGGCGGAGCATCCGGCGGAGGACCGCGTTGGAGCCGCTCTGGGCCGGCAGGTGCACATGCTCGCAGACGGCGGGCACTTCCGCCATGGCGGCGATGACCCGGTCGGTGAAGTCGGTCGGGTAGGGGCTGGTGAACCGGACCCGGCGGATGCCGTCCACCCCGCCCACCGCGGCGAGCAGGGCGGCGAAGTCATGGGTGCCGTCGTGGTAGCTGTTGACCGTCTGCCCAAGGAGCGTCACCTCCGTGGTGCCCTGCTCCGCGAGCGTGCGGACCTCGCGCACCACATCCTCGAGCTTACGGCTCCGCTCCGGTCCCCGGGTAAACGGAACGATGCAGAAGGTGCACTTGTAATCGCAGCCCCGCTGCACGGTGACGAACGCCGTGGCCCCGTTTTCCCGCACCGGCGGCACGTCCTCGTAGTGCTCCCACGAACGGAACTCGGTGTCGCTCGCCCGCGTCCCCCCCGCCGCCTGCCCAATCAGGCTCGCCAGGTTCCGGTAGCCGTCGGGACCCGCCACGATATCCACCCTGGGCACCCGCTCCAGCAGCTGCGGCCCCAGCCGCTGCGCCATGCAACCGACCACCCCCAGCACCCCGCCGGGCCGCTTGTACTGCTGCAGTTCCCCCAGCCGCCCGATCACCCGCTGTTCCGCGTTGTCCCGAACGGCGCAGGTGTTCACCAGCAGCACGTCCGCCTCCGCCGGTTCATCGGTCTGGACGTAGCCCTCCCGCCCCAGCACACCGAGCATCAGCTCGGTGTCCGCGACGTTCATCTGGCAGCCATAGGTCTCGATGTAGAGGCGTTTCACGTCGGAATTATACGGGTAGGACCGGGCGGGGGGCTATGGGGAGGGGCGGAGCTCCTGGGGGGAGTGGAAGCTCCGCCCCTACCCGCCTGTGGCACCTGATGCGTCGGGGGGGGCTACCGGCCCCCCTGCCCGTAGGGCCGGATCGACAGCCCCAGGATCAGGCTCAGCGCCCGCTCCTTGTACGGACCCCCGTCGCTCCGCCAGCTCTGCTCCAGCGCCACATCCACCCCCGCGCGATCCTGAGCGAAGCGGGTGCCGGTGCCCGCGGAGATGCTCCATTCCCGGGGCTGGTCCCCGGACCGGATCGGGAACGGAAGCTGGGCGTAGCGCAGCCCGGCCCGGATGGGAAAGGCCGTCGGCCGCCGCGCGCTGCGGGCGAACTCCCCGCCGACGCTCACCTCGAGGGTGTTCTCCGCCCCGATCCCTCCCTGCGCCTGGAGATCGCTGTTGGCGGAGGACCAGGTCCGGAACAGCCCCGTGGCCGCCACGGTGAGCCGGGGCGAGGCCCGCACCTGGGCCCCGGCGGACACGGTGTACGGCAGGTCAATGGTATGGGACCGGGCGCTGTCGAGGTCCACGGTGGCCTTGCCGTCGCTTCGGAGCAGGAGCCCGAGCTGGACCGCGGGGCTCAGCTGGTGGGTCAGGCCGATGGAGAGCCCCGCCCCCTCGTAGGACAGCTCCGCCGTCTGCCGGAAGGAGATGAACGCCGAATCCTCGAACGCCCGCCGCGCCTCCATCCGGCTGGACCCGGTGATCCAGTACACCCCCGCCCCGATGGTCGTCTTGTCCCCGAGGTGCAGTCCTGCCGCGAACCGGATCTCGCTGAGGCCCCCGAGCGAACTCAGGGTGTCGAACACAGCTTCCGGCTGGCCGGCGAGGATCACGGTGTCCGAGGTCGCGAGCCGGAAATCGCGGTCCGCGTAGCTGCCGATCGACACTCCGAGCCCGAGCCGCGACCCGGGCACCGGGCCGCCCACGAAGAGGAGCGGGAAGCGGGTCTCCCGGAGCGACGCATCCCCCGCCGGCGACTTCCAGCTGCGCCAGGTGGGAGCTCCCACGAACCCCGCCGACACCGACCGCAGGTTGGCCATCGCCGCGGGATTGACGTCGCTCTCGCCATCGAACAGGCCGAAGCTCCCGCCGGTGCCGCGGCTGCGCGGGGTGAGCGGCCGGCCGGGAAGCCCCAGCCCGCGCACACCGAACATGGAGGACTGGGCCACGACGGGGGCGAAGTCCAGCAGCAGCAGGGCCACGGCCGCCACCAGGGCGAGCGGGCGCGCGAGACGCGGCATCAGGGGGCCTCGAAGGGGAACTTCCGCGCGTAGGTCACGCGGAGGCGGGGCACGAAGCCGGGGGTTCGGCTGGATCCGAAGGTGGCACGGGTGAAGCTCGAGCCCTCCGGCACCAGCTGGAGCAGGAAGGCGGGCGGCAGCGGGTCGCTCCCCTGCCAGAGCACCAGGGCGCGTCGCACCTCGAGCCGCACGGTGTCGGTCTGGCCCGCAGTCACCGGGGTGGCGGAAAAGAACAGGCCGTCGCTCGTGGCCGGGCTCTTGCTGCCGAGATCGGCGAGCAGCGGCCGCGCCTGCACGAAGGCGGTGTCGCTCTTGAGCCCGGGAATGGCCGTCGTGGGGATGAGCTCCAGGGTGGCCCGGATGAGCTGCGCCGAGTCCTTGAGCAGGTCCGGCCACGGGAAGCGGAGGATGGTCCGGGCGCTCGGGGCCCCGCCCACCGTCAGCAGGTCGGGGTCGAAGACCGGCGGATTCTGCGAGACGTAGCGCGAGAAGTTGGCGGCCCGGGTGAAGGTCCGGGCCACCACCGTGTCGGTCTGGTCCACCTGGATGTAGGTCACGAAGGTGGGCGCGGCGAGTCCACCGGCGCTGCCGCCGATGCGCACGCCGGTGCCGCTGTTGGCCCGGATCTGCACCCCGAGCGCCAGCACGCCGCTGTCCGCCGCGGGAATCGCGACCCGGGCGAGGTTGGCGCCGGTCAGCATCCGCTGGAAGTCATCGGTCAGGATGGTGTCGGGGACGACGACGCTGTCCACCAGGTTGGCGGCGGTGAAGGCGGTGTCGAGGTCGGTGAAGCTGACCGTGGAGTCCACCGTGGCCGGCATCCGGTACAGGTAGATGGTGAGCCCCTTCACCGTGCTGTCCCGCGCCACCAGCGTCACGCCCACCGCCACCGAATCAATGGTGTAGGGATAGATCGAATCGCCGATGGCAAACGAGTCGGGCCGGGCGACGAACCGGAAGACCGCGCGGTCCTCGCTCGCGGGAAACTGCCACGACACCCGGAGCGAGCTGCCCTGGCCCGCGACGACGTAGCCCTCGAAGCTGCTGTCGGCGCCGAGTGCCGGCGTGAGCACGGTATCCCGCACGTCGAAGTTGCCGGGACAGAGGTCCGGGCACTCGGCCGGGGAGGCCAGCTTCTCCTGACAGGCCACGAGGCCCGCCGCGCCCAGCAGCGCGAGGGTCAGGGTCCGGAGCATCGAATCGGGTCGTCGCATGCGTTCCTGTCAGGCACCACGTGTAAGCGAAAACGAATCCGGCAGCAGCTCGCGAATGGTCCACTGCCGGGTCCCGCCTGGTCCCACCCCCTGCACTACCAGCTCCCCACCGAACTCGACCAGCACCTGGCGGCAGGCGCCGCAGGGGCTGATCGGGGGGTCCGCGGCTCCGACGACCACCAGCCGCCGGAAGCGGCGGACCCCCGCGGCCACCGCGGCCGCCACCGCCGCCCGCTCGGCGCAGATCGCCAGCCCATAGGAGGCGTTCTCCACGTTGCAGCCGGTGAACACCTGTCCATCCTCCCCCTCCAGCGCCGCGCCGACCGCGAACCCGGAGTAGGGGCAATAGGCCTGCTCCCGGGCGGCGGTGGCGGCCGCCAGCAGCGCATCACCCATCCCAGATCTCCCGGAGGAAGGACTGGCCGCTGGCAAGCGGGGGAACGCCGAAGAACTCCGCCAGCGTCTGGCCCACATCCGCGTACGTCTGCCGGATGCCCAGCGGGACGGGACGGACGCGGGGACCGAGGGCCAGGACCGGGACCCGCTCCCGGGAATGATCGGTGGAGGCGGTGGTCGGGTCGTTGCCGTGGTCGGCGGTAATAATAATCAGGTCCTCGTCCCGCACCGGGGCCAGCATCCGCGGAAGGGCGGCGTCGAGTGCCAGCAGGCCGGC
Organism: uncultured Gemmatimonadaceae bacterium; assembly: GCA_964585655.1. Taxonomy (GTDB): domain Bacteria; phylum Gemmatimonadota; class Gemmatimonadetes; order Gemmatimonadales; family GWC2-71-9; genus JADJOM01. Next base: position 10,894 of record CAZPER010000081.1, read on the forward strand.
GTGGAACCCGGGGACATCGTTCCGGTGGCCCCAGCTCTGGTCGAACTCGACCACGTTGGCGAACAGGAGCCCGCGCGCCATCGAGCCCAGGGCGCTGGTGATCGTGGCGTAGGCCTCCGGGTTCCCGACCGGGTGGACGCTGGTGATGCCTCGACCCGCAAAGAGGTCATCCACCTTCCCCACCCCGACCCGCGGGATGTGCGCCGCCGCCAGCCGGTCGAGCAGCGTCTCCCCCACCGGCGGCACGCTGAAGTCCCGGCGTCCGCTGGTCCGGCGCCACGATCCCGGCCCTCCGGTAAACGGGCGGGCGATGACCCGCGACACCTGATCCGCCCCCGACAGCAGCTCCCGCGCAACCCCGCAGGCCTGGTACAGCTCGGCGACCGGCACCACCCCCTCATGCGCCGCGATCTGGCAGACGCTGTCGGCCGAGGTATAGAGGATCCAGGCGCCGGTCCGGCGATGCTCCTCACCCAGCTCCTCGATGATCTGGGTGCCGGACGCCGTCCGGTTTCCCAGCGCCCCGCGGCCGGTCCGGCGCTCCAGCTCCGCCACGAACGCCGCCGGAAATCCCTCCGGGTAGGTCCGAAACGGCTGCGACAGGACCAGCCCGCACAGCTCCCAATGCCCCGAGGTGCTATCCTTGCCCGCGCTGGCCGGCAGGGCCACGCCGTGCGCGGCCTCGGGGCGCTCTACCCGCGCCACGCCGTGCAGCGGGGCGCAGCAGCCGAGGCCCAGCGCTTCCAGATGAGGGAGCCGGAGCCCCCCGACCGCCCGGGCCACATTCCCCAGGGTGTCGCTGCCGGCATCGCCGTAGCGCTCGGTATCGGGGGCCGGACCGATCCCCACCCCGTCGAGCACGATCAGGGCGGCGCGCCGCGCACTCACCGGGGCGAGCTTCCCGTGGCAAAGCGGAACCGGAGCGCGGTCAGCGCCTCGGTGAGCAGCCGGGACTCCTCGGCGGTGAGCTGCCCGCGGGTCTTCTCCTCCAGCATGCCCAGGGTGTCGATGAGCGTGCGGGCGACCTCACGCGCATCCGGCGCCCCGGGCGTTCCCTCGGGAAGCTGCCCCTGGAGGGCCTGGTCCGCCTGGTGAGCCAAACCCACCACCAGCGAAGCGAAATGCGGGTTCATGATTCCCCCAGGTAGCGCCGGGGTAGCCGGGGCCCCAGCGCGGTGAGCAGTTCGTAGGCGATCGTTCCCGCCCGGTCCGCCTGGTCGTCCACGGTGACGAGGCCGCCGTAGAGAGTCGCCACATCGCCGAGCCGGGTGGTGGCGTCCGCCATGACCATGACGCAGTCCATCGTGACCCGCCCGAGGATCGGCCGCCGCTGGCCCGCCAGCTCCACGCTCCCCCGGTTGCTCAGGGTCCGGTGCACCCCGTCCGCGTACCCGATGCCGATGGTTGCGACGCGAGTCGGCTCGGTCGCGGTCCAGGTGGCGCCGTAGCTGACCGTCTCCCCCGCCTGCACCGTGCGGAGCCCGACCACTCGCGCCTCCAGCCGCACCACTGGCGCTGGGGTGTGTCCCCCGGCCCGGCCGCCATAGAGAAAGATGCCGGGGCGGACCAGATCTCCGGCGTAGGCGGTGCCCCGGAGGGCGGCCGCGCTGTTCGCCGCATGGACCAGCGCCGGCCGGGCCGGGAGGGAGGCCAGCACCTCGCCGAACCGCCGCCACTGCTGCTCCACCGTACTCGGCGCCTCATCCGCGGAATGAAAGTGGGTGAAGATCCCCTCGCAGGCGGGGCGCGCGGCGGCGAGCGCCGCCCGCCACTCCGCTGCATCCCGCCACAGAAAGCCCGCCCGCGACATCCCGGTATCCACTTCCGCGTGAAATGGCCGGGCTCCGGCGGCCCGCCAGGCCGCGAGTCCGTCCAGGTCGCCGATAACTGGGCGCAGGTCGTGGGCGAGGCAGGGCGCGACGGTCCCCGACGAGAGCGGAGTGAAGACCAGGATCGGCCGCGTGATGCCGGCCTTGCGGAGGTTGGCGCCCTCTTCCGGCGTGGCCACCCCGAAGCCCCACGGATCGAGCGGCTCCAGCGCACGCGCGATGGGCACGGCACCGAGACCGTAGGCGTTCGCCTTCAGCATGGGAAGGAGTCGTGCCCCGGCGATGCGGGACACGGTTCGCGCGTTGGAGACCACGGCCGCGAGGTTCACCTCGGCCCACGCGCGCGGGAAATGATCCGCGATTGACGGCATGCTCAAGCGGGCCGTATGATACCGGCCACGGAGGATAAATGCAAGACAAATCAGCGCTTGGACGCGCCGTCCGGATGGTGCGCGACCTGCGCGTCCGCTGTCCCTGGGACCGGATCCAGACCCGGGAGACGATCCGGCCCTACCTGGTCGAGGAGGTGTTCGAGCTCGACCACGCCATCTCCGAGGCCGACCCCACGGCGATCCGGGAGGAGGTGGCGGACCTGCTGCTGCACCTGGCCTGGCAGCTGGTCCTGGCCGAGGAACAGGGGGAGTTCACCGCGGAGGATGTGGCCGGCGACCTCGAGCGGAAGATGCGGCGACGGCACCCGCACCTCTTTGACCTCGGGCCGCGGGAGCAGTGGGAGTCGCTCAAGCGCCGGGAGGGAAAGCGCCGCGGAGTGCTCGACGGGCTCCCCCCGGCCCTCCCCAGTCTGCAGCTGGCGTACCGGCTCCAGGAACGGGCGGCGAGCGTGGGCTTCGACTGGCCCGATACCGCGGGGCCGGCGGCCAAGGTGCGGGAGGAGCTCAATGAGGTGGAGCACGCCCTGGGGGCCGAGCCGCCGAGTCGCCCAGCCCCGGAGCCGCCCAGTGGCGAGCCGGTCCACCCGCCGGCCCATGATGCCGTCACCGAGGAGGTCGGCGACCTGCTGTTCGCGGTGGTGAACCTGGCCCGGAAGGCACGGGTGCAGCCGGCGACGGCGCTGGACCGGGCTAACCGGAAGTTCCGGGAGCGGTTCGCGGGGGTGGAGCGGCTGGCCGCGGCCCGGGGGATCGATGTGGGGACCGCAGGGCTGGAGGTGCTGGATGGGCTGTGGGAGGAGGTGAAGGGAGGCGGTTAGGGATACAGCCGGTGTATCTGCCTCGGGAAGGCAATCGTCTCCCTGATGTGCGGCAGCCCGCAGATCCAGGCCACGGTACGTTCCACGCCGAGACCGAAGCCGGAGTGCACGAAGGTGCCGTACTTCCGGAGATCGAGGTACCAGCGGTAGGCCTCGGGATCGAGGCCCTGTTCGAGGATCCGGGCGAGCAGCCGGTCGTAGTCGTCCTCGCGCTGGGAGCCGCCGATGATCTCCCCGTATCCCTCGGGGGCCAGGCAGTCGTTGTTGAGCACGGTGCGGGGGTCGTCGGGGTTCTCCTTCATGTAGAACGCCTTGACGCCCTTCGGGTAGTTGAACACGAAGACCGGCCGGTCGTACTGCTGGGCCAGGAGGGTCTCGTCGTCGCCGCCGAGGTCGCGGCCCCACGCCATGTCGGAGCCGAGGGCGTTGAGCTTCTGCACGGCGTCGGTGTAGGAGATGCGCGCGAACGGCGCCCGCACCCGCTCCAGCGGGCCGGTGTCCCGCTCCAGTTCCTTGAGCTCCTCGCGCCGGGCCTCGAGGGCGCGGCCCACGATGTAGCTGACGAACTCCTCCTGCAGCCGCATGTTATCGTTGGAGTCGTGGAAGGCCACCTCGGGCTCGACCATCCAGAATTCGGTGAGGTGGCGCCGGGTCTTGGACTTTTCGGCGCGGAAGGTGGGCCCGAAGCAGTACACCTTGCCGAGGGCGGCGGCCGCGGCCTCGACGTAGAGCTGGCCGGTCTGGGCCAGGTAGGCCTTGCCGAGGTCGAAGTAGTCGGTGCTGAACAGCTCCCCCGCCTGCTCCCCGATGGAGCCGGTCAGGATGGGGGTGTCCACCAGCGTGAAGTCACGCGCAAAGAAGAAATCGCGGATCGCCTGCACCACTTCATGCCGCACCTTCGCGATCGCCACCTGCCGCCGGCTGCGGAGCCAGAGATGCCGGTGCTCGAACAGGAACTGGGTACTGTGCTCCTTCGGCTGGATGGGAAATTCCACGCTGGCCCCAAGCAGGGTGAGCTCGGTGGCGTGTATCTCGTAGCCCCCGGGGGCCCGCGGCTCCGCCCGGACCGTGCCGGTGACGGCCACCGAGGCCTCCTGGCTGAGGTCGCCGAAGCGGGCCCAGGTCTCCTCCGAAACCTCCTTCTTGGAGAGCACCGCCTGGAGGTAGCCGGTGCCGTCCCGCAGCACCAGGAACGCAATCTTGCCGCTGGTGCGGAGCGTCAGCACCCAGCCCTGGACGGTAACGGAGGCGCCTTCGTGGCGCGCGAGTTCGGCGATGCGGACGGTGGTCATGATCAGCGGGGACGGGGGGCCTGGCGCCGGGGGCGCGGGGCGTGGAGTCTAGCCGCCGCCCTCCTCACCGTCAACGCGGGGTGCAGCGGCTACCGCCCGGTTCCGCAGTTCGATCCCGGGGAGCAGCAGACCGCCATGGCCGTCGAGGGCACCCCCCTCACCCGGCTCTGGCGGGTGCGCCCCCTTCGCGGGCCCACCGCCCCCGTCGCCCGGGCCTCGACCAACATC
>CAZPER010000082.1:0-15444 GCA_964585655.1 uncultured Gemmatimonadaceae bacterium
ACCGCCGGCCGCCTGCTCCAGCGCGGCGGCAAAGGTCATCACCGAATCGAACCGCTTGCCCGGATCGGCGTCGAGCGCCCGGGCCACCGGGCCGTCGGCGTCGGCGGGGACCTCGCGGTTCATCCGGCTCAGCCGGGGCCGCGGGCCGGTGAGGCTCTTTGAGAGCACCGCCTGCACCGTCTGGCCGGCGAACGGGGTGTCGCCGGTCACCATCTCGTAGAAGACGCAGCCCAGGGCGTACTGGTCGCTCCGGCCGTCCACCTCGCTGGCGGTGGCCTGTTCCGGGCTCATGTAGGCCGGGGTGCCGATGGCGAAGCCGATGCCGGTCATGTTGGCGCCGGCGCCCTGCTGCGCCGCGCTCAGCGCCCGGGCGATGCCGAAGTCTGCTACCACCGCATGGCCCCCCGAGAGCATGATGTTCTCGGGCTTGATGTCGCGGTGGACGATCCCCTGCTGGTGGGCGTAGGCGAGGGCGCTCGCCACCTCGCGGATGAGGGTCACCGCCTCCGGGAACGGCACCCGGTGCTCCCGGGTGAGCCGGTCGCGGAGCGATTCTCCCTCGACGAAGGGCATGACGTAGTAGAGGATCCCGCCGGCCTCGCCGGAGTCGTACAGCGGAACGATATGCGGGTGCTGCAGCTTGGCCGAGACCTCGATCTCGCGCAGGAAGCGCTCCCCGCCGATCGCGGCGGAGATGTCGGCGCGCAGCACCTTGATGGCGACCGGCCGCCCATGCTTCTGGTCCAGGGCCTTGAAGACCGTGGCCATCCCTCCCTGGCCGGCTCGGCCGGTGATCTGGTACCGGCCCTGGAGGGCGGTGGCGAGTCGCTGTTCGAGATCGTCCATCCGGGGCTTACTCCTCGGTCGGGGCGGGGCGGCCGCCGGGGCCACCCTTCCGGGTCCAGCGGGTGGTGTCGCGCGACTCGACCTTGGCCATCATCCGGTCGAAGGCCTCCTGCAAGTCGATGCCCTCGCGGTTGGCCATGCAGATCAGGACGAAGAGGATGTCGGCCATCTCCATGGCCATGTCCCCCTCCGCTTCATCCGCCTTCTTGGTCTTCTGGCCGAAGCGGTGGTTCACCTCGCGCGCCAGCTCCCCCACCTCCTCCGTCAGACGGCAGAGATTGGTGAGCGGGTGGAAGTACCCCTCCTCGAACTGCCGGATCCAGGCATCAACCCGGCGCTGGTGCTCGCTGAGGCTCATGGCCGCGCGGCGAGCGCCGCCAGGAACGCCCGCATGAAGTGCCCCAGGTCGGCCGGGGTGCGTGAGCTGATGAGGTTGCCATCCACTACCACGGCGGCGTCCTCCCAGGCCATCCCGGCGTTCTCCAGGTCATCCTTGATGGCGCGGACGCTGGTGCCGCGACGGCCCTTGAGGATGCCGGCCGAGATCGGCACCCAGCCGGCATGGCAGATGAAGCCGACGGGCTTCCCCGCCGCGAAGATGTCGCGGGTGAGTGAGAGCACCTTCTCGTGCCGCCGCAGGATGTCGGGGGCGTAGCCGCCCGGGATCACCAGTCCGTCGAAATCGGCGGCCGTCACCTCATTCACGTGGGCGTCCACGGTCACCGGATACGCCCCCTTCTTGCCCAGGTAGGTCTGTTCTCCCACCCCCGCCACGACGGTGGCCACCCCTTCTTCCTCCAGCCGGATCTTGGGATACCAGAGCTCCAGCTCCTCGTAGTAGCTGGCGGCGAAGATCAGCACCTTGCGACCGGCCAGGGTCATGTCGCCTTCCGCTCCTGCAGCCAGCGGGTGATGTGGGTGACCATGAAGCGGGGGCTGACCTTGCCGGCGAGGATCAGCGCCTTCATGGCGAGCCCGGGGACCACCACCGGCCGGCCCCGTTGCATGGCCCGGTATCCGACCCGCGCCACCGCGGCGGCGTCGAGCGCCCCCGGGAGCTCCTGCAGGTGCACGGCGTTCATCCCCGCGGCGGCGCCGAAGCCGGTCGCCACCGGCCCGGGGCAGAGCGCCGTGACCGTCACCTGCGTTCCCCGGAGCTCGTTGTTGACCGCCTCGGAGAAGTGGATCACGTACGCCTTGGTGGCGAAGTACACCGCCATGAGCGGCCCCGGGGCAAATCCCCCGGCGGAGGCCACGTTCAGGATGCGCCCGCGATGCCGGCTCACCATCCCGGGGAGCGCCAGCCGGGTGAGGTGGGTGAGGCTGGTCAGGTTGAGCTGGATCAGGTCGAGGATCTGGCGTGGCTCCTGCCGGCCGAACAGTCCCCAGAGCCCCGCGCCGGCGTTGTTGATGAGCACATCCACCGCCATGCCGCGCCGCGCCACTTCCTCCATGATCGCGACGGGGGTCTCGGGGTCGGCCAGGTCGGCGACGATGACCTCGGTCCGGACGCCATACATGCCGCGGAGGTACTTGGCCGCCTCCTCGAGCTTGTCGGCGCTGCGGGCCACCAGGATGACGTCGTGCCCGTCCTTGGCCGCGAGCCGTGCCAGTTCGAGCCCGATGCCGCCGGAGGCGCCGGTGACCAGCGCGACGGGCCGGCTGGCCGGGGCGGTGGGGGTCACTTGATCCGCCCCGCCTGGCGGAGCAGCGCGACGACCTGGTCGGTGGGGAGCGCGTAGACCCGGTAGCCGTCAGCCCCCGTCATCGTCTCCGCCGCGACCATGGCGTTGACGATCGCCTCCTCGGTGGCGTCCACCGTGGCCTCGAAGATCGGGTTGATCCGCTCGTTGGGGATGAAGCGCGCGGTGGAGAGCGAGTCGGCGCTGCCACCCCCGCCGTTGGCGGTGGAGAAGGCGATGAAGATGTCGCCCGAGCTGTCCCCGCCGATGCCGCCCATCCGGCCGATCCCGAGCGCCACCCGCCGCGCTACCCGCTTGAGCTGATGCGGCAGCAGCGGGGCGTCGGTGGCCACCACTACAATGATGGATCCGAGTTCTTCGCGCGCCGCCGTCGGGAGCGCCCCGCTGGACCGGGCGTCGCAGCGAGGAAGTTCGCGCGCCCAGGGCTCGGTGGGATTGGCCACCCCCACGCACTGCTCGGCACCCTGGATCTCCGGACCCACAGGCAGCCCGGCGATCGAGAGCCGGCGCCGTCCGCCGTAGTTGCACTGCACCAGCACCCCAACGGTGTACCCGGCCGCCTGGACCGTGACGCGGCGCGAGGAGGTGCCGATCCCGCCCTTGAACGAGTGGCACACCATGCCGGTGCCGCCGCCGACCCCTCCCTCCGCCACCGGACCGGACCGGGCGCCGTCCAGCGCCTGAAAGGCGTGCTCCCGGGTGACGTGCATCCCCTTGATGTCGTTGAGCCCGCCATCGTAGGTCTCCGCCACGACCGGCAGCGCCCAGAGAAAGTCGTCGTAGTTCCGCTTGATCGCCCACTCGATCACGGCATCGTGGACCACGCCGACGCTGAGCGTGTTGGTGATCATGACCGGGCCCCACAGGTACCCGGATTCCTCCACCCAGGTGGTGCCGGTCATCTCGCCGTTGCCGTTCAGGGTCCACCAGGCGGCCATGACCGGGTCGCTCGACTTGCCCCGCGGCAGCACCGCGGTGACGCCGGTCCGCACCGGGCCCTTGCCCACCTGCAGTCGCCCCTCGCCCCGGATGAGGGTGACCTGGCCCACTTCCACCCCGGCGACGTCGGTAATGGCGTTGAGCGGGCCCGGGGTGCCGTTGAAGGGGATGCCGAGGGCGCGCGCCCGCGGCTTCTGGGCGGTCAGGGCCAGGGCGGTCGTGGCGAGGAGCAGGGCGGTGCAGGCGAGGCGCATGGTGGCAGCGGGGGTGAGGTTGCTGTAAGCTACACGCCAACTCCCAATCGCCCAATCGCCTCGTCACCCAATCTCTGCCTTGCCCACCATGCGCTCCCGCGACCAGATCCTCGCCAACCTCGAGTCCGCCTACCGCGAACAGTACGACCGGGCCCGGACCGAGCAGCTCTCCCGCCGGATGGAGGAGCTGGATGCCGGCTACCAGCGCGATCAGCTGATGCTGGAAGTGCTGCTCGATATCCGCGACCAGCTCGCGGCTCCCCGACTCCACCCGTGAGGTCCTGCATGCTGCACCGGTTCGCCGCGGTACCGCTCCTGCTCCTGCTGGGCGCCGCCTGCGCCCCCGCCGCGCCGGCTGCGGACCTGGTGGTGTTCGGCAAGGTGTGGACCGGGGACAGCGCCGCGCCGCTGGCGCAGGCGGTCGCCACCCGGGGGGACACCGTCGTGGCCGTCGGGGACAGCGCCACGGTCGCGAAGCTGGTCGGGGAGGCCACCCGGGTGCTGGCGAATCCCGGCGGCCTGGTGGTGCCGGGCTTCATGGACGACCACGTCCACTTCCTCGACGGCGGCTTCCAGCTGGCCAGCGTGGACCTGCGGGACGCCGAGAGTCCGGAGGAATTCACCCGCCGGCTCCAGGCCTTTGCGGCGGAGCGACAGCCGGGGGAGTGGATCACCGGCGGCGACTGGGATCACGAGCGCTGGCCCGGGGCCCCGCTCCCCCGACGGGAGTGGATCGACTCGGTGACGCCCAACAATCCCGTCTTCATCTCCCGGCTCGACGGCCACATGGGGCTGGCCAACAGCCTGGCGCTCAAGGCGGCGGGCCTCACCCGCGCCTCGCGCGAGATTCCGGGCGGGACCATCGTCCGGGACGCCCGGGGGGAGCCGACCGGCGTCCTCAAGGACGAGGCCATGTCGCCGGTGTACGCCGTGATGCCGGCACCGAGCGAGGCCCAGGTGGACGCGGCGCTGGGGCGGGCCATGGCCCACGCGGCCTCGAAGGGGGTGACCGCGGTCGCGTCGGTGAGCGCGGGGTGGGCCCAGGTGGCGGGACTCCGGCGCGCCCGGAGCCGGGGCACGCTCATCACGCGGGTGACGCTCTTCCCTGCGCTCGCGGCGTGGCGCACGGTGGCGGAGAGCGTCACCGCCCACGGACCGGGCGACGACTGGCTGCGGCTGGCCGGGGTGAAGGGATTCGTGGACGGCTCGCTCGGGTCCACCACGGCGCTGTTCTTCGAGCCCTACAGCGACGACCCGACCACCAGCGGCCTGATGGTGACGCCGGAGGATTCGCTCCGCCGCTGGATCGGCGCCGCCGATTCCGCCGGGCTGCAGGTCGTGGTGCACGCCATCGGCGAGCGGGCCAACGCCCTGCTGCTCGACATCTACGACAGCGTGGGCCGGGCCCACGGGCCGCGGGACCGGCGGTTCCGGATCGAGCATGCGCAGCACCTCCGGCCGCAGGAGGTGGCCCGCATGGCGTCGCTCGGCGTCGTGGCCTCGATGCAGCCGTATCATGCCGCCGACGACGGCCGCTGGGCCGGCAAGCGGCTCGGGGCCCGGGTCGGCGACAGCTACAGCTTCCGCTCCCTGCTCGACGCGAAGGCCCACCTGGTCTTCGGCTCCGACTGGAGCGTGGCCCCGCTCGACCCGCTGCTCGGCATTCATGCCGCGGTCACCCGGCGCACCCTGGACGGCCGGAATCCCGACGGCTGGATTCCCGAACAGAAGATCTCGGTCGAGGAGGCGCTCCGGGCCTACACCAGCGAGAACGCCTGGGCGGTGTTTGCCGAGGGGAGCCGCGGGGTGCTGCGGCCCGGCTACCGGGCGGACCTCGTCCTGCTGAGCCAGGACCTGCTGACGATGCCCCCCGAAACGCTGGACCAGGTGGAAGTGGTAGCGACCGTCGCCGGCGGGCGGGTGGTGCACGAGCGACGATAATGTAGCGGGCGCTGACTAGCGCGCCGCGCTTCCACGCTGCATCTTGGTGGTGCCCCGACTGGCCGCGGGCCACCCCATGCATTCACGGCGTCACCAATCTCTCGGGCTCCTGCTGCCCGCCGTCCTGGCGGGGAGCCTGCTCGCGCGCCCCGCCGAGGCGCAACAGCCAAGGGACCTGCCACTACCCGAGCTGGAGACGCTGGCCCGCCGGGACTCGAATGACGCCACGGTGCAGTACCGGCTCGCGATGGCCTATTGGGAAAAGAAGAAGTGGGACCAGGCCGAGCAGGCGCTGCGCCAGGCGCTGGTGGTGGCGCCCAGCTACGCCGAAGCGCATCTCGCCCTCGGCGTTCTTCCCGAACGCCGGGGGGAGGGGTACTGGCGCCGCCGGGTCAAGGATGAGGGCGAGAGCGCCGTCGTGGGCGACCTGATCCGGGCCGGGTCGCACTATCGCAAGGCGTTCCAGCTCAATCCGCTGGTGGACCTTCGAGTGCTGGGCAAGTTCGAGCAGGCGCGGGGCGATTTCTACGTCACCCAGGTCGGGGGGCGGTTCGTTGTCTGGGTCGTGCCGTGGTGGAACAAGGAGCTGGTGAAGGGGATGAATGAGTTCCGGGAGGGGCGCTACCAGCAGGCGCACCAGCGGTTCGTGGAGCTGACGATGGACCGCCGCTTCTCCGGCCGGGACGTGGACCTCCCCGGCGACCTGCTCTGGTACCAGGGGCTCGCGGCGGCCCACCTCGGCAACTTCGACCAGGCGGTGCGCAACCTCGCCATCCTCACCGGGCGCGCCGTGGCGGCGGAGCGGGACACCACCGCGATGGTCTCCCCCATACCGCTCCAGGCCAACCACTACCGCTTCCTGATGGCCACCATGCTCTACCTGGGCGGCCGCTACGACGAAGCGATCCCCACCTTCCGGCGCGCGCTCGAGTTCGATATCAGCCTGTACGAAGCCCACATGCACCTGGCCCGGATGCACGCCGCCCGCGGCGAACCGGAGCGGGAACTGGCGGAGTGGCGGCTGGCGCTGGACGTGAATCCCGGCGATGCCGACCTGCTCACCTCCTACGCCTATGCCCTCATCCGGGGCGGGCAGCTCAAGGACGCGCTCGACGCCCTGCGCGAGGCGGCCGCCTCCAACCCGCGGGACCCCCGGGTGCCGTACCTCCGGGGCATCGTCGCGGAGCAGCTGGGCCAGGGCGGAGAGGCCCGGGCCGCGTACCAGCGCTTCCTCCAGATTGCGCCGAGCCGTTTTGCCGAAGAGACCACCGACGCCCGGCAGCGGCTGGCGGGCCTGCCCTGACTGAGGAGACCATCGTGACCCTGTCTCGTCTGCTGCCGCTGTGCCTGCTCGTCGCCGCCGCGCCGCTCCCCGCCCAGCGCGCCCGGATGGTGGTGCCGCTCAACACGCTGGTGGACCGGGTCAAGGCGGACTCCAACGACGCCCCGGCGCACTACGAAGTGGCGCTCGGCTACTGGCTGGGCAGGAAGTACGACGAGGCGGACTTCCACCTGCGCCGCGCCATCGCCATCGAACCGGCGACCGCCGCCGCCTATCTGGCCCTTTCGTACCTCCCCTACGCCCGGCGCAGCAAGCTCTGGGACGAGGAGGATCAGGGCAAGGTCCCGGCCGAGTGGCGGGCGGCGGTGGAGGAGGCGTACGCGTTTCGGCGCAAGGCGTTCCTGCTCGACCCGCTGGTGGATCTCAAGCCGCTGGCGCTGATGATCCCGCCGGCCGGGGCGTTCGGGCTCAAGGGCCGCGACGAAGCGATCTACACCTACCTGATGAACGGCATCGGGAGCTTCTGGGACGGGCAGTATGGCCGGGCCTACCAGTTCCTGCGGGAGCTGGCGGGGAATGCCACCGAGGCGGAGCGGAAGGCGAAGTTCGCCGGCTGGTTCCTCTGGTACGAAGCACTCGCGGCGGCGCACGCGAACGACTTTCCCCGGGCCACCACCAACCTGCGGGTGCTGCTGGAGCGGGCGGAGTCCGCGGCCGACGAGAGCGGCGGCGCCACGCTCGCCTTCAGCAGCCCGACCCAGTACCGCTACGCGCTGGCCTGCATCCTGGACCAGGCGGGGGAGCGGCGGGAGGCGGTGGAATTGCTGCAGCGGACCCTCACCGAGGATGTCGGGCTCTACCCGGCCCACGTGCGGCTGGCGCGGATCTACGAGGACCAGCACCGCACCCGGCCGGCGCTGGAGGAGCGGCGCCGCGCGGTGGCGGCCAATCCGGAGGACCCCACGCTGCTCTTCGAGCTGGGGGAGGCGCTGGCCCGGGCTGGCGAGCTGGTGGAAGCCCAGGGGGTGCTGCGCCAGGCGGTGCAGGCCAATCCCCGGAGCCACCGCGCTCTCTACGTGCTCGGCTTCGTGGCGCAGCAGGTCGGCAGCAAGGACGAGGCGCGCACGGCGTACACCCGTTTCCTCGAGCTGGCGCCGAGCCGTTTCGACGAACAGAAGCTCGAGGCGCGCCGCCGCCTCGAGGCCCTCAATTGACCCGGAGACCCGGTATGCGACCCGTCCCTGCGCTCCTTCCGCTGGCCCTGCTCCTCGCCGCCGCGCCACTCCCGGCGCAGCGCATCAAGCTGCCGGTGAAGCTCCCGGAGCTGGAACAGCGGGTGCAGGCGGATTCCAATGACGCGGCGGCCCACTACAACGTGGCGCTGGGCTATTGGAACGAGAAGCGATACGACGACGCGGAACGGGCCCTCGGCATGGCGGTGCGCATCGAGCCCCGGTTCGCGCCGGCACACCTGGCGCTCGCCTACCTCCCCTTTGCCCGCCGGCCGAAGCTGTGGAACGAGATCTGGGACAACGCGGTGCCGGAGGACCAGGTCCCGCTGCTCAAGCGCGCCGACAGCGAGTACCGGCACGCCTTCCTGATCGATCCGCTGGTGGACCTCAGGATCCTGGCGGTGGCCACCCCGCCCAAGCCCAACTTCGTGGACGTCAACAACTACTTCGGCGAGATCTGGGCGCTCTACTTCCAGGGCTTCGCCGACTGCCAGGAGGGGAAGTACGAGGACTGCCACGGGCGGTTCGCGGCGCTGATCCGGGAGATCGACGGCGACCGGTTCGGGGAGCGGATCCCCGCCTCGGTCCACTGGTACAAGGGGATCGCCGCGGCCCACGTCGGCAAGCACGACATCGCGGAACGGCATTTCCGGACCCTGCTCGCGCTGGGCGATGAAGCGGTGAAGGAGCGGGAGCGGAAGGGGGACCTCACCCGGGTCCCGCTCCAGGCGAACGAGTTCCGCTACACCCTGGCGACCATCCTCCAGGCCGCGGGACGTACCAGCGAGGCGATCGCGCTGTTCAAGGAGGTCCTGAACAATGACGTCGGCTTCTACATGGCGAACGTCCGGCTGGCGAACATCTACGAGGCCGCCAGGGACTTCCCCCGCGCGGTGCAGGAGCGGCTCAACGCCGTGAACGTCAACCCCGACGACGCCAGCCTGCTCACCGACCTCGGCGTCACCCTGGGCAAGGCGGGGATGATGCCGCAGGCGGAGACCCGGCTGCAGGCCGCGGCCGACGCCAATCCCCGCGATACCCGGTCCCTCTACTGGCTCGGCGTCGCCCAGCAGGAGCTGGGCAAGACGGCGGAGGCCCGCGCCTCGTTCACCCGCTTCGTCGAGCTGGCCCCGAGCCGGTATCAGCCCCAGGTGGCGCTGGCGAAGGACCGCCTCGCCCGGCTCCAGTAGGAGCACGCCATGCGACCGCGCCTCCGCCTGCTGCTCGCGCTCACCCTGGCCGCGCCCTCTCCGGCGGCCGCGCAGGGCGCCTCCTACGAGCAGCTGCAGACCTTCTCCAGCCTGCTCAACCAGATCCGCCTCAACTACGTGGACTCCGTCAGCTACACGGTCCTGGTGCAGGCGGCGATCGACGGCGTGCTGGCCTCGCTGGATCCGCACAGCCGCTTCGTGCGCCGCGACCAGGCCGAACGGGAGGCGGCCTACGAGGCGGGGGTCCTCGCCGGCACCGGCGTGATCCTGGACGAGGCCGATGGCGCGCTGGTGGTGCTCAGCGTGCTGCCGAAGAGCCCCGCCGCCCGCTCCGGCATCGCGGCGGGAGACCGGCTGCTCGCGATCAACGACACCGCCAGCGCCGGGCTGACGGCCTCCGATGCGATGGAAAAGCTGATCGGCGAGAAGGGCAAGCGGGTGCGGCTGCTGCTGGCCCGCGGCTCCCGGCTCGAACCGGACACGGTCAAGGCCGGCCTCAAGTTCGACTTCATCGAGCCCCGGTCCGTCAGCGTCGTGCGGATGGTGGATGGCACCACCGGGTACATCCGCCTCTCCGGATTCCACGCCAAGGCCGGGGAGGAGGTGGAGCGGGCCCTCAAGGACCTCCGCGGCAAGGGGATGAAGCGCCTGCTGCTGGACCTGCGGGGCAACCCCGGCGGATTGATGGTCGCCCCGGTCGAGATCGCCACCAACTTCTTCCCGAAGCGCACCCTCGTCTTCCGCACCAGCGGCCGGCACCGGAGCGCCAACGGGGAGTTCCACACCGAGAAGGACGGCGATTTCCGCGACCTGCCGATCATCCTGTTGCAGGACGGCGGCAGCGCCAGCGCATCGGAGGCGCTGGCCGGCACCCTCCAGGATCACGACCGCGCCGTCCTCCTCGGGCGGCGCAGCTTCGGCAAGGCGCTGATCCAGGCCGGCCTGCCGATTCCCCCGCAGGGGGACGCGGTCTGGCTGACCATCGGCCGGGTGGTGACGCCCAGCGGGCGCATCATCCAGCGCGCCTATCGCGGGCTGAAGTACCAGCAGTACCGGAGCTTCGGCGGGGTGAGCGGGGCCGAGCAGGATACCAGCCAGGTCTTTCTCACCGACCGGCGGCGGCATGTGCGGGGCGGCGGCGGCATTGTGCCGGATGTGGAGATACCGCGCTCCGCCGAGCTGCCCGCCTGGTGGGGCACCGTGGCGGACTCGGGCTGGATCGAGGCGGTTGCGGACAGCGTCGCGGCGGGGCTCCCCAAAGACCAGGGCCAGGCGGCCGCGTGGCTCGTCGGCGGGGAGCCCTGGCGGACCGGCATGGTGACGCCGCTCCTCGCGCGGGTGCATGGCCGGCTGCAGGTCGCCTCCGAGCCCGACTCCGCCCAGGCCGGGCGCATCGGGCGCATCATGGCCTATCGCGCCGCCGAGGTTCGCTGGGGCCCCGACGCCGCCGACGCGCTGCTCCTGCGCCACGATCCGGACGTCCGGGCGGCGATGGCCACCTGGGACCGGCTGCCGGCGCTCCTGGCCGGCCCCTGACCGCGGTGGCGAACCTCGGGGCCCCATGTCTGCGTAGGGGCGCCGTCTCCCACCCACGGATCTCCGCATGCACCTCACCGAGCGTACCGGGCTCGCCGCCCTGCGCGTCCTGATCGCCCTGCAGCTCGTGATTCACGGCAGCTACCGCGCCCTCTCCGGCGGAGTCCTCCCGTTCGGCGGCTGGCTCACCGATGGAGTGGGGATTCCCTTCGGGACCGCCCTCGCGATCGGCATCACGGCCGTCGAGATCGTCGGCGGGCTCACGCTCATCGCCGGGCGCCTGGTCCGGCCGCTCACCGCCTGGTTTGCGTTGCAGCTCCTCAGCGGGATCTGGCTGGTGCACCGGCCGGAGGGATGGTTCGTGGTGGGCGGCGGGCGGAACGGGATGGAGTACAGCGTGGTCCTGATCGGCTGCCTCGCGATCATCGGGCTGACTGCCCGTCCGGGAGGGTCCGAGTAGGGGCGGAGCGAACGCTCCGCCCGGAGTACGAGGGAGGCACCGAGTAGGGGCGGAGCTGACGCTCCGCCCCTACTACCGCCGGGCCCCCCCAGTCACGATCTTCCCCGTATGGCCTCCCGAACCCGCCCCGCCCCGAAGACGGCCCGAACGCTGTCCAAGGCCGACCTCCTCGATCTCTACCGCCTGATCCTGCTCTCCCGCCGGATTGACGACCGGGAGATCCAGCTCAAGCGGCAGAACAAGATCTTCTTTCAGATCTCCGGCGCCGGCCACGAAGCGGTGCTCGCGGCCGCCTCCAAGGTGTTCAAGCCGGCCTACGACTGGTTCTACACCTACTACCGGGACCGCGCGCTCTGCCTCGGCCTGGGGATGACCGCCACCGAGATGCTGCTGAGCGCGGTCGCGGCGGCGGACGATCCCAACTCGGGCGGACGGCAGATGCCGTCGCACTTCGGGCACAAGGACCTCAACATCGTGAGCGCCTCGAGCCCCACCGGCACCCAGTTCCTGCAGGCGGTGGGCTGCGCCGAGGCCTGGCTGCGGTACTCGAAGGTGCAGGGGATGGCGGACGGGGTGACCGGGCCGCACGGCGACGAAGTGGTGTTCGTCTCTTCCGGCGACGGCACCACCAGCGAGGGCGAGTTCTGGGAGGCGATAAGCAGCGCCAGCAACCTCAAGCTGCCGGTGGTCTTCGTCATCGAGGACAACGGCTACGCCATCTCGGTGCCGGTCGAGGTCAATACCCCGGGCGGATCCATTTCGAAGCTGGTGGCCAGCTTTCCCGACCTGTACATCCAGGAAGTGGACGGCTGCGACCCGGTGGCGTCGTTCGAGGTGATCCAGCGGGCGGTGGACTACTGCCGCGCCCGCAAGGGACCGGCGCTGGTGCATGCCCACGTGATCCGACCCTACAGCCATTCGCTGTCCGACGACGAGGTCCTCTACCGCCCCGCCTCGGAACGCCAGGCGGATGCGGCCCGGGACCCGGTGACCCGCTTCCCCCGGTCGCTGGTCGAGCAGGGCGTCGCCACCGAGGCGGAGATCGAGGCCATCAAGGCGGAGGTCGAGGAGGAACTCGGCATCGCGACCGAGACCGCGCTCGCCGCGCCACAGCCCGCCACCGACACGATCTACGATTTCGTGTACTCCCCCGACGTCGATCCCACCAGCGACCAGTTCGACACGGAGGACGATCCCCGGTTCACCGGCGATCCGACCACGATGGTGGACCTGCTCAACGCCTGCATGAAGGACGAGATGGCGCGGGACCCGCGCATCGTGGTCTTCGGCGAGGACGTGGCGGACGCCAGCCGGGAGGAGAACCTGGAGCAGGTGAAGGGGAAGGGCGGGGTGTTCAAGGTGACTTGGGGGCTGCAGCGGGCCTTCGGCAGCGACCGGGTCTACAACAGCCCGCTGGCGGAAGCGAACATCCTGGGCCGCGCCATCGGCCTCGCGACGCGCGGCATCAAGCCGGTGGTCGAGATCCAGTTCTTCGACTACATCTGGCCGGCGTACATGCAGATCCGGAACGAGCTGGCCCTGATGCGCTGGCGCTCCAACAACACCTTTGCCTGCCCGGTCGTGGTCCGCGTGACCTACGGCGGCTACCTCAAGGGCGGGGCGGTGTACCACTCGCAGACCGGCGCCGCGGTGTTCACCGGCGTGCCGGGCCTCCGGGTGGTCTGTCCGTCCACGGCCCTCGACGCCAACGGCCTGCTCCGCACCGCCATCCGCTGCGAGGACCCGGTGCTGGTGCTGGAGCACAAGCACCTCTATCGCCAGACCTACAACAAGGCGCCGAACCCCGGCCCCAACTTCATGATCCCCTTCGGCAAGGCCCGCGTGGCCCGGGAGGGGACCGATCTCACCGTGATCACCTACGGCGCGGTGGTGCAGCGCTCGCTGGTGGCGGCCAAGGAGCTGGAGGAGAGCACCGGGCTCTCGGTGGAGGTCATCGACCTGCGCTCGCTCTCCCCGGTGGACTGGGAGACGATCTACACCTCGGTGCTGAAGACCAGCCGGGTGCTGGTGGCGTACGAGGATTCGCTGTCGTGGGGCTATGGCTCGGAGATCGCCGCGCGCATCGCGTCCGAGGCGTTCGAGTGGCTGGATGCTCCGGTCCGTCGGGTGGCCGCCACCGACACCTTCGTGGCCTATGCCCCCGAGCTCGAGGACGTCATCCTGCCGCAGGTGAGCCACCTGCGCGCGGCCATGGCGGAGCTGGCGGCGTACTGACGCCGGGGTCGGATCGCTAGACGGCGGGGCCGGCCTCCGGGCCGGCCCCGGTCGTTTGTGCCGGTGGCATGCCCTCCACCGGATAGCCCAGCTCCTCACCCAGCCGGCCGTAGGTGAATCCGGCGGCCAGGTCGTACACCACGTGCACCGCCATCGCGACGTAGAGGGAGCCCGCCAGGAGCACCAGCCCCTGCAGGCCGAGGGAGATAAGCGCGATCGCTCCCACCCCCTTCCATCCCTGCACCGCGTGCGCCGCCCCGAAGAGCGCCGCCGTTCCCACCGCCGCCACCATCGGATCGTGGGTCAGTCGCCAGAGCAGGGCGTACATGACGCCCCGGTAGGTGATCTCTTCCCCGAGCCCCGCCGCGACCGAGACCGCCACCCACAGCCGCCGCTCCACCGCGTCTCTCGGCATCGCGAAGTGGACCCGCGGGTCCCGCCGGGCCACCGCCTCGCGCCACTTCGGTCTGAGGGCCAGGTAGCATCCCGCCAGCATCACGAACCCGGCGGCCACCGCCGCGAGCGGAGGCGCCGCCTGCGGCCAGAGCGGAATGCCCTCGAGGTGCGCCACGCCCAGGGACAGCACCACCGTCACCCCCTGCACCACCAGCACCGAGATGAAGTGCTGCTTCCGGGGCCGCTGCGACAGGGCAGGGAGCCGGGCGGCGCTCTTCATGGCGAGGTAGGGGAGGACCAGCCCGAAGCAGGCGAGGTGATACCAGCCCCACGGGCCGATGGCCATGTGCGGGTCCGGCGTGAGGAGGAGGAAGGGGGCGCGGGCGGACCGGCCGCGCGGTCAGTCGCGGCCGAGGGCCTCGCGGATTTCGCTGGCCGCGACGATCGCGTTGTCGACATCGCGGGAGAGCGCCCGGGCCTGCTGGGTGGCCATGGTCAGGTCGCCCAGGGCGGACGCGGCGTCGGCGGAGCGGAGCCGCAGCAGGTCGAACCGGACATTCTGCATGGCGAGAATGCAGCTCTCCAGCTGGCTGGCGATCTGGTCCCGCCGGCCCCGGAGGTCGCCCAGGGTCTTCTTCTGCCGCTCCAGCAGGGCCATGCGCCGGGACCGCTCCTCGTCCGCCGGTTCCCGTTCCAGCGCCCGCATCCGCTGGTCCAGCCGCTCAAGGCTCTCGATATCGAGGTTCTGCTCCATGGCGTGGAGCGTCTTGGCGAGGTCGGTGGCGCGCTGGTAGAGGCCATCCACCGTGGCGGGGACATCCTCGGGGAGCATCTGGCGCTCCGCGGCGGACATCCGCTCCAGCAGCTTGAAGATCGCCAGCCGGTCGGCGTGGGCCTGGTTCACCAGTCCGAGGTGCTGGCCGTACTCATCATGCCGCGGGGCCGGGAGCTGGCGGGGCATCTTGCCGCCCTTGCCCGGCTGCCCCAGCACGGCATCCGGCGCCGGCGGCCGGTTGAGCACGTCGCGCCAGGTGTATCCCGCCTGCCAGAGCTTGGCGTAGTTGTTCACCAGCCCGAAGCCCATGAAGACGCAGGGGAAGAGGAACCACGGCTCGCCAATGCCGGTGGCGATATTGATCATGAACAGGCCGCCGGAGACCGCCGCCCACCGGGCAAACTGGGCCCGGGTCTTCTGCACGATCATCGGCTCGCCGGTGTCCGGCACCGGGAGGGGGGTGTCCGCTCCCTTCCCGCTCCGCCGTTCCATCTGCCGGCTGGCGCGCTCCATGTGCCGGTCCAGCCGGCCGCGCCAGTCCTCATTGCCGGGACGCCGTGAGGCGAGGGGCCGGGGCGGCGACGGCGGCGATGCCTCACCGCCGGCCGCGCCGCCGCTGGTCCGCCGCGAGGCG
>CAZPER010000083.1:0-15406 GCA_964585655.1 uncultured Gemmatimonadaceae bacterium
ACGGCGGGGGTACGCGCGGGTGGAGCGCGACGGGGTCCCGGCGGCGATCCGCGGCACATCGGAGTTCGCCTCGATCTGCCCCTCCTCCGCGGCAGTCATGCGAAAGGCGCTCGGTCCGGACTGATCGGGGAGGCCGCCGCGGTGCCCTGGGTTGACTGGGCTCTACCTACTAGTAGATTGGGCTCATGACATCCATCGCGCCGACCGCCGACCGCATCCTGGACATCGCCGAGGGTCTGGTGCAGACCCGTGGGTACGAGGCGTTCAGCTACGCCGACATCGCCGACGCACTGAGCATCCGCAAGGCCAGCATTCACTACCACTATCCCAGCAAGGCGGAACTGACCCGGGCGATGGCCGCCCGGTATGGGGCCGCCTTTGCCGCGCGGCTGGTCCAGGTCGAAGCCGAATTCCCCGACCCGACGCGGCGGCTGATGCGCTATGTCCGGCTGTTTCAGGATGCGCTGCGCGAGGGCGATCACATGTGCCTCTACGGCATGCTCGCGTCGGACGCGGGAACCCTGCCGGAGGCGGTCCGCACGGAGGTGAATGGCTTCTTCGCCGACCAGGAGTCCTGGCTGGCGCGGGTCCTCGCGGATGGGCGGGCCAGGGAGGAGTTCCGCTTCGATGGCCGGCCGGATGCCGCGGCCGCCGCACTGCTGGCGGGGCTCGAGGGGGCGATGCTGGTGGCGCGGTCGCGCCGGGATGTGGCGCACTTCGCCGCCGTGGCGTCCCGCCTGGTGGGCTCGCTCACCAGCGGCGGCTGAGCCGGCGTGTCTCGCCGCTCCGCTTGACGGGGCCTCTCACCGGTCTCAGGTTGAGGGGGTGAACCTCATGAGGGAACGACCATGGCCGTGAACGATTCAATCGAGCGCCGCGCCTTCCTGCAGGCCTGCGGTATCGTGGGTCTCGCCGTCGCCACCGAGGGGCTGGCCGGCGCCCGCCAGGGGCTGTCCGCGGCCGTGCGGGTGAGCCGGCCCGGCCCCGACGACCCGCCGATCCCCAACGAGATCGTGCAGCGGATCTTCACCGAGCGGTTCCAGGGCCGGACGGTGCAGCGGGGACACGTGACCCTCGACATGCCCACCATGGCCGAAGACGGGCGCTACGTGCCGGTCATCATCGAGTCCGACCTCCCGATGGGGGCGGACCAATACGTGAAGAGCGTCTTCCTGATCGTGGACCACAATCCCGACCCGCTGGTCACCGCGTTCCACCTGAGCCCCGCGCTCGGGCCGGTCACGATCCAGACCCGGATCAAGATGAAGCGGACCAGCTGGATCCGCGCCATCGCCGAGACCAGCGGCGGCGAGCTGTGGGCGGATTACCTCAAGGTCGAAACCACACTCAACGGGTGCGGCTGACATGCCAGAAACCGGCAAGACCAAGATCGTCCTGCCCGAGCGCATCCAGCGCGGGGACGTCATCCGGGTGCAGGTGGTCATGCAGCACCCGATGGACACGGGCTTCTTCCGGGACGCGAACGCCGCGATCATCCCGGCCTGGTTCATCAGCGATGTCCGGGTGCGCCTCGGCGACACCGAGATCGCCCGCTTCGAGTGGACCTCGGGGATCAGCAAGGATCCCATGGTGGCCTTCCAGCTCCGGGCGGACCAGGAGGGCATCCTCTCGGTCGAGTCCCGCGACAACCGCGGCAGCCAGTTCCGGGGACAGGCCGAGATCAAGTTCGCGACGACGTGAGGCGGTCCGTCGGCTCGGCGGATCGGCCGCGGTGGCGGGCGGGGGCGTGGACGTGCGCTCTCGCCCTTTTCGCGCCCGTCGCCGTCACGGCCCAGGACACGATCCCCTTCCGCGCCTTCTCGCCGACGACCGAGACCACCCGGTACCCGGTGCGGGAACTCGCCGCCGGCATCTTCGCGGTACTTGGCGATTCCGGCCAGGGAGTGGAGGGGCGGCCCAACGCGGGGTTCGTCGAGACCCGCGACGGGATCGTGGCGGTGGGGGGGCTGGCGAGCCCCGCCCAGGCACGGGCGGTGCTGCGATCGATACGCGGTGTGAGCCGGCGCCCGGTCCGGGCGCTGGTGCTTTACGCCCATCACCCGGACATGATGTTCGGCGCGATCGAGTTCCGGCGGGCGGGGGCGCGGATCGTCGCCCATCCGGACACGCGGGTGCTGGCCGGCGAGGCGGGACCCGACGCCATGGTCGCCGACTGGGACCGGGTCGTGGGCCTGCAGGAGCTGCTGGGCTTCGAGTTCGCCAACACGCCGGACCAGCCGGTCACCGGGTGGGACACCCTGCGCCTGGGGGGACGGATGCTCGTCGTGTTCCACCCCGGGCCGGCGCACTCCAATGGGGACCTGATGCTCTGGCTCCCGGAGGAGCGGGTGCTCTTCGCCGGGGACATCCTGGTGGAGGATGGGGTGACCATGGTGGTGGATGGACGATCCGCCGTCCTGCTCCGGACGCTGGACCTGATCGACTCGCTGGCGCCCAGGGTGATCGTCCCCGGCCATGGGCGGATCCCGGCGGAGCCGCGGCAGCTGGTCGCCACGACGCGCGGATATATCACCGCGCTTCGGGACTCGATGGCGGCGGAGGTGAAGCGCGGTACCCCGATGCGTCGGGCGGTGGGCGCCTACCCGCCGCCGGACGGCCGGCGGCCGGTGGCGCTCAACTCGCGCATTCGCCGCAACGCCACCCGGGTATTCCTCGAGATGGAGCGGGAGGCGCTGGGGATGGAGGAGAGCGAATGAGCCGGTGTCACGGGGCGATGCGCCCGGCAGTGTCCCTGTTCCTTGCCCTGGTCGCGGCGCTTCCCGTTGCCGGGCAGCGGCCGCTCCCGCGGCTGATCGGCACCGCGGAGCTGGAACGGCGACTCACCGAGGAGACCGGCGGCGGGCGCCGCCTCCCGGTCGTGATAGACGTGCGGCAGCCATGGACCAGCTACCTGCAGAATCACCTGCCCGGCGCCGCGTGGCTCAACGTGGAAACGCTGCGGGCCCAGCAGGGGGAACTGCCGTTCCAGCTGCTGCCGGCCGAACACTACGCGGCCCTCTTCCGCCGGCTGGGCATCGAGCCCGAGATGCCGGTCGTGGTGTACAGCGCCGGGGAACAACTCGACATCGACGCGACCTTCACCGTCTGGCTGCTGGCGGCGGCCGGCGCCACCGAGGTGTACCTCCTTGACGGCGGCTACGCCAAGTGGGAGATCGAGGCGCGCCCCCTGACCCAGCGCTACCCGCGAGCCCGTCCGGGAGCGGGCAGGTTCCGCCCCCGGGAATTCCGGCCCCCGGTGGCGACGCTGGAAGAGGTGAGGGCCGCGAGCGCCGGCGAATCGGCGGCGCTGCTGGTGGATGCCCGGCCCCCGGAGCAGTACGGCGGGTCGGCGGGGGCGCAGATACGTCGAGGTCACATTCCCGGCGCGGTGAACCACCCGTGGAAGGACGACCTCGAGAAACGGGATCTGGCGCTGGTCTGGAAGGACACGACGGCGCTGCGGGCAAGCTACGTGGGGCAGGGGATCACTCCCGACCGCGACATCATTCTCTATTGCAACAGCGGCACCGAAGCCAGCCACGTCTACTTCGCGCTGCGCTACCTGCTCGGGTATCCGCGGGTGCGGATCTACACCGGGTCGTGGACCCAGTGGGCGGAGCGGGAGGAGTTGCCGGTCGAGCGGTGATGGCTCGGCGCCCACGTGCGCGACCCTGCCGCGTTGTCGCGTGGCCGGAGCGGGTTCGGCGCTGCCGCCGTGTCGCGTCGGCACGTGGCCGCAGAGGATTGGCGAGACCGCCTCGCGGCGCACGCGCCGCCGCTCCCCGGCGGCAACGCCTCACTGCGGCCGACAATGCGAGTCACCCACCCGCCCAATCGCCTAATCGCCCAATCGCCCAATCGCCCGATCCCCTACGGCATCGCCCGCAGTTCCGCCGGATCGTAGCGCACCCCGCCGCGCATCACCCACTCCACGGACGCGATCCGCCGAATGTCGCCCAGCGGATCCTCCCGCAACAGGACGAGGTCCGCCTTCTTCCCCGCCGCCACCGTCCCCAGGTCCGCGGCCGGCTGGCCGATGGCGCGGGCGGCGTCCCGCGTCGCGGCGAGGAGGGCGCGCTCCGGGGACATCCCGATGGAATCGACGAACAGGGCCAGTTCGGTCTCGAGCTGGGCCCGTTCATTGGCGGGTCCGTAGGCCACGTGGTCGGTGCCGGCGGTGAGCGGCACGCCACGCGCAAAGGCCTGGCGGGTGACCTCCATGCCGAACACCGAGGCCGCGATGGCGTACCGGTCGGGCAGGGCCTGTGCCCGCCGCCGGCTCCGGCCGGCGCGCCCCGCCGAGAGCAGGGTGGCGTGCAGCGTCGGCTCGAGGAATGTCCCGTGGGCGGCGAGGGTGTCGAGCGTGGCCAGCACCGGCTCACGGCGCGCGGCCTCCGCAGTGCGGGCGGAATCGGCGGTGACCTGCAGCAGGGCGCTGCTCGTCCGCAGGGTGTCCCGGGTGGCGCGGGCGACCAGCTCTCCGGCGAGCCCGGCGGCGTGCACCACGCCATCCTGGCCGGCCTGGGACTGTTCCCGCACGCTCGCCGGCTGCACCCAGCCGTGGCCCCAGACCGGCATCCCCGCGGCGTGCGCCGCGGCGGCAAGGCGGGCGACCTGCGTCGAATCGAGCCCCTGGTAGAGCTTGAGCCCGACCGCACCGGCCTCGCGGGCCTGGCGGACGATCTCCCGCGGGTCGCCACCGGAGACATAGAGGATCGGCCACCAGCCCAGTTGCCGCATGCCGCCCGAGGCCGGGGCGTGACGCACCACGCCGCCTGGGGTCCGCTCGGACTCGGGGGAGAAGAAGCTGATCCCCGCCACGAGCTGCATGGGGAAGACCCGCGGCGCGGGCTGGGCCTCGCGCACGGCGTCGAGCAGGCGTTCCGGGTTGTTCCCCATGTCCCGGGTGGCCGTCACGCCGCGAGCCAGGAGGTCGCGGAGGTCGCTGCGGATCGAGGGGTGGGTCACGCCGTTGGGGCGGAACAGCAAGTGGACGTGGGTATCGATGAGCCCGGGGATCAGGAACCGGCCGGTCGCGTCCACCCGCTCGGCGCCCGCAGGCACCGGGCAGGCGGAGGGGGTGCCGGCGCAGCTGATCCGCTCCCCCTGGACCAGCACCACCGCCCCCGGCAGCGCCGGGGCGCCGGTGCCGTCCCAGAGGGTGGCTCCGACGATGGCCACGACCGGGCGCTGCTGCGCCGCCGCGGAGCTCGCGACCAGGCTCGCGGCGCCGAGGTGGAGCATCCACCGGGTCCATCGCACAGCGGCCACCGGCATGTCCAAGGTTGGGGTTGGAGCACTCATCCATCCATACTCTATGCGCGCGGCCGGGAAAACGCATCCCGGGGAAGCTCACGGCCGTCACGGTTTCGCGGCCGCCCTTGACCGAGGGCTCCCGGCGGTTCATCCTGCACTCGTTCCGACCCAGCCGCTGTCCCCTCCTCCAGGACTCGACCCGTGATCGAACTGACCATCAACGGCAAGCGCCAATCGGTGGACGTCGCACCGGACACCCCCCTCCTCTGGGTGCTCCGCGACTCCCTCGGCATGACCGGGACCAAGTACGGCTGCGGCATGGCGCTGTGCGGCGCCTGCACCGTGCACCTCGACGGCGACGCCATCCGCTCCTGCAGCACCCCGGTCTCGGCCGCGAGCGGCAAGAAGATCACCACCATCGAGGGACTCTCCGCCGACGGCAGCCACAAGCTGCAGCAGGCGTGGGTGGCCGAGCAGGTGCCCCAGTGTGGTTACTGCCAGTCGGGCCAGATCATGCAGGCCGCGGCGCTGCTCTCGAAGACCGCGAAGCCCAGCGATGCCGAGATTGATGCCGCCATGGCCGGGAACGTTTGCCGCTGCGGGACCTACCAGCGGATCCGGGCGGCGATCCACCGCGCCGCGGAGGCCTGAGTCATGGCCCTCCTGACGCAGGTTTCGCGGCGCGAGTTCCTGAAGGTCACTGCGGTGACCGGGGCCGGCCTCACCCTGGCGGTTTCAGTGCAGGGGTGCGGACCCAAGGGGGAGGGAGAGGCCGCCACGGCCTCCGGCCCGCCGGTCTTCCTGCCCAACGCCTTCGTGCGGGTGGCCGAGGATGGGTCGGTCATCGTGGTCGCCAAGCACCTCGAGATGGGCCAGGGCAGCTATACCGGCCTGGCCACCCTGGTGGCGGAAGAGCTGGACGCCGACTGGAGCAAGGTCCGGGTCGAGGGAGCGCCGGCCGATGCCTCCAAGTACAACAACACGCAATGGGGTCAGGCGCAGGGCACCGGCGGAAGCTCCGCCATGGCCAACAGCTACCAGCAGCACCGGCTCGCGGGCGCCACCGCGCGCGCCATGCTGGTGGCGGCGGCGGCGGCGGAGTGGGGTGTGGATGCCGCCGGGCTCACCACCGAGAAGAGTGTGGTGACCAACCCGGCCACGGGGAAGCGGCTCGGCTACGGCCACCTGGCCAAGGCCGCAGCGGCGCTGCCGGTGCCGGAGAATGTCCCGCTCAAGGATCCAGCCACCTTCCGGCTCATCGGCAAGTCGGCGCCGCGGGTGGACGCCAAAGCCAAGTCCACGGGCAAGGCAGTCTTCACCCAGGACTTCACCCTGCCGGGGATGGTGACCGCGGTGGTGGCGCATCCGCCCCGCTTCGGCGCCACGGTCAAGAGCTTCGACGCCACGGCGGCAAAGGCGGTGCCGGGGGTGAAGGACGTGGTCCAGATCCCCACCGGAGTCGCGGTGCTGGCCGACGGCTTCTGGGCGGCCCAGAAGGGGCGGCAGGCCCTCACGGTGGAGTGGGACGAGAGCAAGGCGTTCCGGGGGAGCACCCCGGAGCTCTTTGCCCAGTACCGGACGCTGGCGGCCAAGCCGGGGCTGGTGGCCCGGAAGGATGGCAATGCGGCGGCCAACCTCGCCCGCGGCAAGGCGGTGGAGGCGGTGTACGAGGTGCCCTTCCTGGCGCACGCCTGCATGGAGCCGATGAACTGCGTGGTGCAGCTTTCCGCCGACAAGTGCGAGATCTGGAACGGCGAGCAGATCCAGACCCCGGACCAGTTCGCCGTGGCCGCGCTCACCGGACTCAAGCCGCAACAGGTCAGCATCACCATGCTGTTCGCCGGGGGGAGCTTCGGCCGGCGGGCGAATCCCAGGTCGGACTATGTGCTGGAGGCGGTCTCGATCGCCCAGGCGATCCAGGGCCGCGCCCCGGTCAAGATGGTCTGGACCCGTGAGGACGATACCCGGGCCGGCTGGTTCCGGCCGATGTACGTCCACAACGTGAAGGCGGCGGTGGATGCCTCGGGGAAGGTCGGCGCCTGGCAGCACCGGGTGGTGGGCCAGTCCATCATGAAGGGGAGCCCGTTCGAGGGCTTCATCCAGAAGGGGATCGACCCGACCTCGGTGGAAGGCATCACCGATACCGGCTACAGCTTCCCCCACTTCCAGGTGGACCTGCACACTACCGAGCTGGGGGTCCCCATCCAGTGGTGGCGGTCGGTCGGGCACACCCACACGGCGTTCGTCATGGAGACCATGATGGACGAGCTCGCGGCCGCGGCGGGCCAGGACCCGGTGGCGTTTCGCGAGGCGCACCTGGGGAACTCTCCCCGGCACCTCGGCGTGCTCAAGCTGGCGGCGGAGAAGGCCGGGTGGGGCACCCCGGTGCCGGCCGGCCGGGCCCGCGGCATCGCGGTGCACCAGTCATTCGGGAGCTTCGTGGCGGAAGTGGCGGAAGTCTCGCTGGAGAACGGGAAGCCGAAGGTCCATCGGGTGGTCGCGGCGGTGGACTGCGGCGTGGCCATCAACCCCGACAACATCACCATGCAGGTACAGAGCGCGGTGGCCTACGGCCTCTCCGCCCTGCTCACCGGCGACATCACCCTCAAGGACGGGGTAGTGGAGCAGGCCAACTTCGATACCTACCCGGTCCTCCGGATCACCGACATGCCGGTGGTGGAGGTGCACATCGTGCCGTCGGCGGAGCCGCCGACCGGCATCGGCGAGCCTGGCACCCCGCCGCTCGCGCCGGCGGTGGCCAATGCGCTGTTCCACCTGACCGGGAAGCGGGTGCGGAAGTTGCCCGTGGCTTAGGGCGGTAAGGCGGTAGGGCGGTAAGGCGGTACACGTAACGAACGCGACCCTCCGGACAAATGCCCGGAGGGTCGCTGTGTTTACCGCCCCTACCGCCTTACCGCCCTACCGACTATTTCGTCATCGCCTCTTTCATCGTCCGGTTCTGCCACAGCACGGT
Organism: uncultured Gemmatimonadaceae bacterium; assembly: GCA_964585655.1. Lineage (GTDB taxonomy): Bacteria > Gemmatimonadota > Gemmatimonadetes > Gemmatimonadales > GWC2-71-9 > JADJOM01. The sequence continues at coordinate 8,231 of CAZPER010000083.1, forward strand.
GATGCCGAGCAGGATCAGGCTGCCAAGGAGGATGGTGGTGGCGAGCACGTTGATCTGGGGTGGGAACGCGGCGCGGCGGGCGCCGTAGACGTACAGCGGGTAGGTCACCTGGTTGCCGGCGTTGAACAGGGTGATGATGAAGTCGTCGAGGGAGAGCGCGAACGACAGCATCCCCGCCGCGGCGATGCCGGGCGCGATGAGCGGCAGGGTGACCTTGAACACCGTCCGGAACGGCGGCGCCCCCAGGTCCATGGCCGCTTCCTCCAGGGTCCAGTCAAAGCCGCGGATCCGCGCCTTCACGGTGAGCGCCACGTAGCTGACCGAGAACATGATGTGGGCGATCACCACGGTCCAGAAGCCGGTCGGGGCGTTGACCTGCAGGAAGAGCGACAGCAGCGACGACCCCAGCACCACCTCGGGCGTGGTGAGGGGCAGGACCAGCAGCAGGTTGATCGGCCCCGCGCCCTTCCAGGTGTAGCGGCAGAGGGCCAGCGCGATCAGCGAGCCGAACACCACCGAGACGCTGGTGGAGACCGCCGCCACCTTGAGCGACAGCTTCATCGCGTCCACCAGGGCGGGGTAGAGGAAGGGGTCCCGCCAGGCGTCCAGCGAGAAGGACTTCCACACGAAGTTGAACTTCCCCGCCGGCTTGTTGAAGCTGTAGGAGACGATCACGAAGATCGGCAGGAAGAGGTACAGGAGTACCAGCCCCGCGTACAGATCCAGCAGCCGTCCGGTCCAGCGCGAACCCACCTGCCCGCCCCGCGCCATCAGGCGAGATCCTCGGTGCCGAGCGCGCGGGCGTAGAGCAGCACCATGACGGTGATGATGACCATCAGCACGAAGCTGAGCGACGCCGCGAGCGAATAGTCACGCACCTGCAGGAACTGCCCCTGGATCACCGAGCCCAGCATCTTCTGGTTGGGGCTCCCGAGCAGTTCGGCGTTGATGAAGTCACCGGTGGCGGGGATGAACGTGAGGAGGCTGCCCGCCAGCACCCCGGGCATGGACAGCGGCAGCACCACCTTGCGGAAGGCCTGTCCGGCGTTGCAGTAGAGGTCGTTGGCGGCCTCGGTGAGCTTGCGGTCGATCTTCTCCAGGCTCACGTAGATCGGCAGGATCATGAAGGGGAGGAAGTTGTAGCTGAGCCCGCCGATCACCGCCCAGACGGTGTTGAGCAGCCGCCCCTCCTCCGGCAGCATGCCAATCGTCCCCAGCACCTGCACCACGATGCCGCCGTCGTTCAGGATCGTCTTCCAGGCGAAGGTGCGCACCAGGAAGGTGGTGAAGAACGGCAGGATCACGAGTCCCAGCAGGAAGTTCTTGTACTTGCCGGCCCGGAAGGCAATGGCGTAGGCCAGCGGATAGCCGAGGAGCACGCAGACCAGGGTGGCCGCGAGGGCGTAACCGAACGACCGTCCCAGGTGCACGCCGTAGTCGGTGAAGGCGCGCTGGTACCCGTCATACCAGACGGCATCCGCCGGCCCGAACGAGGTCCGGGCCAGCGTCACCGTTGGGACGACGTAGAACGCCAGGAGCCAGAGCACCCCGGGCGCGACCAGCAGGTAGGGGGCGACCGGACTGCGACGGCCACCCCCGGCGGCGATTCCGGCCATGGCGGCGGCTCAGGCCCCGATCGCGTCCTGGAACAGGCGGTTGAACTCCTGGTCCTCGGCATCCTCCAGCCACTTGAACACCCGGAGCCGGGCACTCACGTCGGCGGGGACGTTCACCAGCGGGCTGCTGGCGAGGGCCGGGGCGATCTTGAGCAGCTCGTCCCCCACGCCCTTGACCGGCGAGATGTACGGCGCCGCGGCGACGATCTGCGCCGAATGGGCCGGGGTGTAGCAGTAGTTCATGAAGCTGGCCGCCAGCTCCGCCCGGTCCGAGGTCTTGGGGATCAGCATGTTGTCGGAGTAGAGCATCGCCCCTTCCTTGGGGGCGATCCAGCGCAGGTCCGGGTTGTCCGCCGCGAGGCCCTGGATGTCCCCCGACCAGGCCACCGCCACCGCGATGTTGCCGGCCGCGAGATCCTCGGCGTAGTCGTTCCCGGTGAAGCCGCGGATGTGTCCGTTCTCCCGGTACTGCTTGATCTTGGCGCAGGCCGCCTTGGCGTCCTCGACGGTGCAGGTGGCGGGGTCCTTCCCCTCGCCGAACATCACCAGGCCCAGGGTGTCCCGCATCTCGGTGAGCATCGTGACCTTGCCCTTGAACTTCGGGTCGAACAGGTCGGCGACGCTGGTGAGCTCGCGGCCGGTGGCCTTGGGGTTGTAGCCGATCCCCGCCATGCCCGACATCCACGGCACGCTGTGGGCCCGGCCCGGATCAAAGCCGACGTTGGCGAGGTGGTCCACCAGGTTGGCCTTGTTGGGGAAGGCCGCCACCGGGATGGCCTGGGTGTAGCCGAGCTTGATGAAGCGGCCCGCCATCCAGTCGGTGAGCACCACGATGTCGCGATCGATGCTCTGGCCCCGCTTGAGCGGCTCGTCCACCTTGGCGAAGAACTCGTTGTTGTCGTTCACGTCCTCGGTGTAGACCGCCTTGATCCCGGTGGCGGCCTCGAAGTCGGGGATGGTCTTCTGGTCGATGTAGAGCGGCCAGTTGGAGATCCGGACTTCCTTCACGACGGGCGCGGCTTCCTTCCCCTTGCAGGCGCTGAGGAAGGCGCTGCCGAGGGTCAGCCCGCCCGCGGCCATCGCGGTGCGGCCGAGGAACTGGCGCCGGGAGAGGGCGCGGCGGACCATCGCCTGGAGTTCCTGCTCGCTGAATGACGGGTCTTTCTTCATGGGGAAATCCTCTGGCGGTTAAGGACGGGCTAGTGGCTGCCCGCGAGGTCGAGGGTGGTGCGTTCCTGGAGGTCGAGCGGGGAGGACGTCTTGGAGCGGGGCAGGAGCCGGGCGCTGTCGGCGTCCCAGAGGAGCCGGTACGAGCGGCCCGGCTGCAGGTCCGGGCGCGGTCCCTCGGAGCCGACGTGGGCGATGACCTCCACCCCGTCGGGGGTCGCGAGCAGGCAGCGGACGACCGGCCCCTGGAACACCGCGGTGGTGAGGGTGGCCTCCACCCCCGGGCCGTCGGCGCTGAGGCGGAGCCGCTCGGGCCGGACCATCAGGGTGGCATCGCTCCCCGGCTTGGCGGCCCAGGCGGGGGCGGTGGCCTCCGCGCGCTGGTCTCCGGCGAGGGTCACGACCGCGCGGTTGTCCATCAGGCCGATCACCCGGGCCGGAAGGAGGTTCGCCACCCCGATGAACCCGGCCACGAAGACCGTGCTCGGGGAATGGTAGATCTCCTCCGGCGTGCCGATCTGCTCCACCCGGCCCTCGTTCATGACCGCGATGCGGTCCGACATCGTGAGGGCCTCTTCCTGGTCGTGGGTCACGTAGATGAACGTGATGCCGACCTCGCGCTGGATCCGCTTGAGCTCGATCTGCATCGCCTGGCGGAGCTTGAGGTCGAGGGCGCCGAGCGGCTCGTCCAGCAGCAGCGCGCTGGGGTAGTTGACCAGCGCGCGCGCCAGCGCCACCCGCTGCTGCTGGCCGCCGGAGAGCTGCGCCGGCTTCCGGTCGGCGAACTGGTTGAGCCGGGTGACCTCGAGCAGCTCCTTCACCCGTTTCTGGACCTCCGCCTCGTCCAGCTTCTTGGAGCGGGGCCCGAACGCCACGTTGTCCCGCACCGACATGTGCGGAAAGAGGGCGTAGTGCTGGAAGACGGTGTTCACGTTGCGGCGGTAGGGGGGCACCCGCGAGACATCCTGGCCCTCGAGCAGGATCCGGCCGGAGTCCGGCTGCTCGAATCCGGCGATCATGCGCAGGGTGGTGGTCTTGCCGCAGCCGGAGGGGCCAAGCATCGAGAAGAACTCGCCCTTGCCGATATCGAAGTGCGCCTCGTGCACGGCGATGTAGTCGCCGAAGCGCTTCTGGACGTGCTCGAGCGTGATAACTGAATCCATGCGGTCGGACCTCAGGGGGCGCGGACCGGCGTACGGGGGCTGGAGGTCCCCAATGTGCAGTCTCCAAGGGGAGTTGACAACCCATGCGCCGCGCCCCACCTTGGGGCAGACGTCGGCAACCGCCGTGTTCCCCCGCAGCAGGCGATAGCACCCAGCGACCCCCCAACACAATCGTAGGTGTCCATGACCACGACTGTACCCACCTCGGGGCAGGCGGGCCTCGAACGCATCCTCGCCCGCGCCCAGGAAATCTGCGACCGGGAGACCGCCCGGCTGCTCGAGCGCACCCCGGCCTCCGCCGCTCTCTACCAGCGGGCCTACCGCACCCTGCCGTTCGGGGTGGTGAGCTCCTTCCAGAAGGGCGCTCCCTATCCCATTTATGTCTCCCGGGGGAAGGGGAGCCACGTCTGGGACCAGGACGGGACCGAATACCTCGATTATCACGGCGGCTTCGGCGCCATGGTGGCGGGCCACGCCCATCCCCGGATCGTGGAGGCCATCCACGAGGCGGCGAGCCGGGGCACCCACTTCGCCGTCACCACCGAAGTGGGGGTGGCCTTCGGCGAGGAGATCTGCCGCCGCTTCAATCTCGAGATGATCCGGTTCGCCAACTCCGGCACCGAAGCCACCATGGACGCGATCCGGGTGGCGCGGGCCGCGACCGGCCGGGACGTGATCTGCAAGATCGAGGGCTCCTACCACGGCCACCACGACGCCGTGATGTTCTCGATCGTCCCCAACGCCGACGTGATGGGGGGACGGGAACGGCCGGCCAAGGCGCCGGTCTCCCGGGGGCTGGTGAAGGACGCCCACAAGTACATCGAGGTGGTGCCGTTCAACGACGCGGTGCTGCTGGAGCGGCTGTTCGAGGAAAAGGGGAAGGAGATCGCCTGCCTCATCATGGAGCCGGCCATGATGAACATCGGGATCGTGCTCCCCGACCTGGCGTACCTCCGGCGGGTGCGGGAGCTGTGTACCCGGTACGGCGTCATCTTCATCTATGACGAGATCAAGACGGGCTTCACGATCGCCCGGGGCGGCGCCACCGAGCGCTTCGGGGTGCAGCCCGACCTGGTCTGCCTCGCCAAGGCCATCTCGGGCGGGCTGCCCGCCGCCGCCTTCGGCGGCCGCGCCGACCTGATGCGGCTCATTGAGCAGGGGGTGAGCCAGATGGGCACCTACAACGGCAACCCGCTGGTGGCCCACGTCGGGCTGGTGATGCTCACCGAGATCCTGACCCCCGCCGCGTACCAGCACTTCGCGCGGCTGGGCGCCCGGCTGGTGGCGGGGTGCAACGCCGCGATCGCGCGCTACGAGATCCCGGCCCACACCGTGGATCTCGGCGCCAAGGGGTGCGTCTCCTACCGGCCCACCCCCATGACCACCTACCGGGACTTCCTCGAGACCCGGCCCGAACTCTTCGCGGCGTCCTACCCCTGGCTGCTCAACCGCGGGATCTTCATGACCCCGGGCGACGAGGAGCAGTGGACCCTGTCGGTGCAGCACACGGACGCGGACATTGACGCGTACATCGAGGTGTTTGCGGGGTTCTGTGCAGCATTGAGGGCGTAGGCAGGGAGACAGGAGACGGGAGACGGGGGCAACGGGAGACGGGACAAGCCTGTAATGCAGGTCCCGTCTCCTGTCTCCCCATTCAGTGCCCCGGCACCGGCCTCTCCCGATAGGGATACCAGTAGTACTTCCGCTCCATGACGTAATCCAGGTGCACGTGCTTGGGCTCGCGGAAGGCGTCGAGCCCCTCCTCCCCCAGCTCCCGTCCCACGCCGCTCCAGCGCATCCCGCCGAAGGGCCCCGCGTCGTTGTCGGTCAGCGGGTCGTTGATCCAGAAGGTGCCGGCCTTGATCTCGTGCATCGCCTTCATGGCGAGCGCAAGGTCGTTGGTGTAGATGGACGCGCCCAGGCCGTACTTCGAGTCGTTCGCCATGGCGATGGCCTCCTCCGCCGACTCCGCCACCGTCAGCGACAAGACCGGGCCGAAGATCTCCTCCCGGGTGGGGAGCGCGCCGTGCTTCACCCCGGTGAGGACGGTTGGCTCGAGGAAGTGCCCCGCCAGCCCGCCGGGGGAGATCCGGCGGCCGCCGGCGGCGAGCGTCGCGCCTTCCTGCACCGCCTCGGCAATCTGGCGCTCAACGGTGGCCAGGGCGTGCTCGGAGATGAGCGGGCCCACGTCGGTGGTGGGGTCCATCGGGTCCCCCACCGTGAGGGTCTTGAGATAGGCCAGGAGCCGGCGGGTGAATTCCTCCGCGATCGGGCGCAGCAGGTAGATCCGCTTGGGGCTGGTGCAGACCTGCCCCGCGTTGAGCAGCCGGGCCCACGCCACGCCCGGCACGGCGACGTCCAGGTCGGCGTCGGCGAAGACGATGAACGGGTCCACGCTGCCGAGTTCCAGGTTCACCTTCTTGAGCTCGCTCCCGGCGATCGCAGCGATGCTCCGGCCGGCCGCCACCGAGCCGGTGAAGGCGATCAGGTCCACCTTCGGGTGCCGCACCAGCGCCTCGCCGGTCTCCGCCGCGCCGGTGATCACGTTGACCACCCCGGCCGGCAGCCCGTCGAGGCACCGGGCCAGGAGCAGGGTGGAGAGCGGGTTCTGGTGCGGGGGCTTGCAGACCACCGCGTTCCCCGCCGCCAGCGCCGGCGCCAGCTTCCACGCCAGCAGCAGCAGCGGAAAGTTGAACGGCACGATCGCCGCCACCACGCCGAACGGCTCCTTGATGGTGAAGTTCACCTGGTGCGGCGCCACCGGCGGGATCGAGTTCCCGAAGCTCCGCCGCCCCACCTCGGCGTAGTACTCGAACGCCGCCGCCACCCAGTCGATCTCGTCCACTGACTCGATCAGCGGCTTGCCGGTCTCCCGGGCCATCAGCCGGGAGAGCTCGTGCTCCTGGGCCCGGATCTTCTGGGCCGCCTCCCGCAGCAGCTTCGCCTTCTCGACGCCGGGCACCCGCCACCAGGCGGGCTGGGCCCGGGCCGCGGCCTCGACGGCGAGCGCAACCTCGTCGGCGGTACAGTCGGCGGCGAGCCCCACCTGCTCGAGCGTGGCGGGGTTGAGGATGGGTCGGAGGACCTTGGAGCGCGGGGTCGGCCAGTGGCCGTCAATCAGGATCGGGGCGGGGGTAGTCATCCGGGCGAAGATATTGCGCCGGGGGGAGTGGGGAAGGGGGAGGCGGGGAAGCGGAGAAACGGGAAACGGAGAAACGGGGAAACGGAGA
>CAZPER010000084.1:0-10099 GCA_964585655.1 uncultured Gemmatimonadaceae bacterium
TGACCCGACCGACATGACAGCGCCGGTCCCAGGCCAGCAGTAGCACCACAAGATCCAGCAGGCCAACAACTTAGATCGGTGTGTCGGTTTGCATCACCACCGGACACCGCAAGGCCAATTACGTGATGAAAGCACACGCCGCGCTGGACAACGGGACACGCATCCGCCGCCCGGACATCGATACCGTCCGGGCCGTGCCGCCCCGTCCGGCGGAAGCGGAGCGCGAGATCACGCTGCTCTGCCCCGGTCCGTGCAGCACCTCGCCGCGGGTGAAGCAGGCCCTCGCCCGGCAGGATATCTCCCATCGCGACCGCGCCTTCGTCGAAGTGCTCGATCGGGTCATGGCCCGGCTCCGGGTCGTGGCCGGCGCGCCCGAGGCCGACGTCCTCCTCACCGGTGGCGGCGCCACCGCTGCCACCGAAGCGGTGCTCGCCACCTTCGTCGGCCAGGATGAGCGGCTCCTCGTGGTCTCCAACGGCGCCTTCGGCGAGCGGATCGCCGAGATGGCTCAGTGCCTCGGCATCCACATGAGCCACCTCCGCTACGACTGGGGTGAGCCGATCGTGCTGGAGCAGGTGCAGGGGATGCTCGACGGCGACCCGCGAATCCGGTCGGTCGCCATGGTGCACCACGAGACCAGCGTGGGCCGCCTCAACCCGGTCAACGAAGTGGGGCGGCTGCTCGCGCCGCGCCACATCCGCTACATCGTGGACGTGGTCTCGAGCCTCGGCGGCGAGGAGTTCGACTTCGTCCGCAGCCGCGCGTCGGTGGTGATCGGCTCCGCCAACAAGTGCCTGCACGGCGTGGCCGGAGCGGCCTTCGTGATCACCCGGAAGGAGCTGTGGGAAGAGACGGCCCACGTCCGCCCCCGCTCGATGTTCCTGGACCTCCGCCGCTACCGCGCCGCGGTGCGGGAGAACGGCCAGACCCCGTTCACCCCGCCGGTGCCCGCCGTCGTGGCGCTCGACGCCGCCCTGGCCGAGCTCGAGGCCGAGGGGGGCGTGCCGGCGCGCCGGGCCAATTACCGGGCGCTCAACGCGCGCCTCCGCGCCGGCCTGCGCGGCATGGGGCTGACCCTCAAGTTCGACGGGCCCGGCAGCGCCGCCTCGCTCACGGTGGCGCAGCTGCCGCCGGGACTCAGCTTCGATTCGTTCAACCACGACCTCCGCGCCCGCGGCTTCCTGGTGTACCGCGGCAAGGGTCCGGTGAGCCACGACCACTTCCTGGTGGCCAACATGGGCTACCTCGACCTGGCGACGATCAACCGGTTCCTCGAGACCGTCGCGGCCATCGCGGGCGTGCCGGCCTAGCAGGACCCGGACCCGAGACTTCTCCCATAGGGCGACCACAGCGGTCGCCCTTTCGGTTTATTGCTGGTGGACGACGCTGGTTATCATTCCGCCCCATGACCCTCACCGCCGTCATCCTCGCCGCCGGCCTTGGCAGCCGCCTGCGGCCCCTCACGGACGCGACCCCCAAGCCCCTGCTCGATGTCGGTGGCCAGGCCATCCTGACCCGGCAGCTGGAGCGGATCGCCGCGGCGGGGCTCCGCCACGCGGTGGTGGTCACCGGCTACCTCGCTGACCAGGTGGAGGCGCACCTCCGGCGGCATCCGCCGCCCATCGAGGTAGCCCTCGCCCCCAACCCGCTCTACGCCACCACCGGCAACTGCATGAGCGTCCTCGCCGCCCGGGAGGCGAGCGGCGGCCGCGGCCTCGTGATCTTCGACGGGGACGTGGTGCTCACCGGCGACGCGCTGGCCCGGCTCGCGGCGGACCCGGCGCCCGCCGCGCTCCTCGTCGACCGCGACACCCCCCTCGGGCAGGAAGAGATGAAGGTGCTCATCGACCCGCAGGGCAACGTCCGGCGGCTCTCCAAGCAGCTCGATCCCGCCGCCTGCCTCGGCGAATCCATCGGGGTGCAGAAGGTGGGCGGCCTGGCGCTCCCGATCTTCTGGGCCACCCTGGAGGCGATGCGGGACGCCGGCGACACCCAGGGCTACTACGAGGATGCCTTCCAGCGGATGATGCAGGCGGGCGTTAGCTTCCGCACCGTTCCGATCGGCCACCACGAATGGACCGAGATCGATGACCTCGCCGACCTCGAGGACGCCAGGGCACGCTTTGGGCGCTAGCGACGGCATGGGCGGCGGCGGATCGAAGCCGGCCAAGCCCCCCGAGGTGGAAGAGTGGGTGGATGAGCGCATCCACCGCCCGCTCGCCCGCCCGATCGTCGCCCTCCTGGTGCACACCCCCATCACCCCCAACCAGGTGACGGTCATCGCCGCCGCCGTGGGGGTGGCCGCCGGCGTGGTGGTGGCGCTCAGCGTGCACCGCCCCGAGTGGCGGCTCTACGGCGGCCTGCTGCTCTTCGCCGCCGTGGTGCTCGACTGCTGTGACGGCCAGCTGGCGCGGGCCAAGGGGATTTCCTCCACCTACGGCGCCATCCTCGACGGCATCTCCGACTACGCGGTCGGGCTCGCGCTCGGCATCGGCGCCGGCTACTTCATGGCCACCTTCCACGGCAGTCCCTGGTACTGGCTGCTCGCGGTCGCCGGGATCGCGAGCGCGGCGGTCCACTCGGCGCTCTTCGACCACACCAAGACCCGCTACATCGCCCGCGCCGGCGGCGGCTATTCCGAGCGGGACGAGGACCTGGGCCTGATCGCGGCGGAGCGGGACCGTGCGTGGCGGGAGCGGCGCTACCGTGACGCCCTGCTGCTCTGGACCTATCACCAGTACTCCACCGCCCAGCACGCGGCGCTCGCCATTCCTCCCGCCGCGGATCCCGTCGCCTACCGCGCCGCCAACGCCGGCCGCATGCGGGCCTGGACCGTGCTCGGCATCGGGACCCACTTCGCCCTCGCGTACCTGTGCGCCATCGCGGCGTACTGGTGGCCGGCAGCGATCGCCGCCTATTTCGTGCTCTGCACCACGGCCTACAACCTCTATTTCCTGGTCCTGATGCGGCTCGAGTCGCGGGCGGTGGCCCGGTGACGCTCGCGGCGCGGCTCACCACGCCCGCCGCCGGCGATCCGGACATCCACGTGGCCGGGATGAGCGTGCTGCTCCGGCAGCTGCTCTCGCTGCAGGACGCCGGCATCGCGGAGGTGACGCTGCCGGCCGCGCTTCGCTCAGCCCTGCCCGCCGATCCGCGGCTGCGCCTGCGCCTGACGTCCGACACCGCCGAGCCGCCCATCCTCACCGCCCCCGTGGGCCTGGTCTGGCACCGGATGCTCCCCCGGCGGCTGGTGCAGGCGGGCTATCGGGGAGACATCCGGGCGGCGCCCCTCGAACCCGGCGAGTTCGTGGTCGCGGTGACCGATGCACCGGGCGCGCGCGCGGCCACCGACCTCCTCTTCGCGGCGCTGCTCAAGGCCACCGACGGCATCATCAGCCGGCGGATCAACCGCAAGATCTCGCTGCAGGTCACCCGCCGGGTGATCGACACCGGCCTCACGCCCAACCAGATGACGGTGATCGCCCTGGCGATCGGGCTGGCGGGGATCGGTGGGGTGCTCTGGTGGGGCGCCGGATGGCTGGTGCCGGGGGCGCTGCTGCTGCAGGCGCAGTCCATCCTCGACGGCTGCGACGGCGAGATCTCCCGGCTCAAGTACATCCGGTCCCGCCTCGGCGAATGGCTGGACCAGGTCGGGGACGACGTGGTGAACGTCGGCTTCTTCGCCGCGGCGAGCTGGGTGCTGTGGCGGGATGGCTCGACCCTCGCCGGGTGGCTCGGGCTGGTGGGGACCGTGCTGCACCTGGTCTACCAGGTGGCGCTCTACGCGGCGCTGGTGTTGCGCGGCGGCGGGAGTGGGAGCATCACCAGCATCCGCTGGTGGGGCCAGACGGATCACGTCGCGCCACCGGCCGGGAGCGGCGGAACACTGCGGCTGGTGAAGGAGACGGTCGAGCTGGCCGGACGGCGGGACTTCTTCACCTTCCTCTACCTCCCGGCCGCCCTGGTCGGGATGACCGAGATCGCGCTGGCGTGGTGCGCCATCATCTTCAGCGTGTCCGGGCTGACGACCGGGCTGCAGTGGCTGCTGCGGGGCGGCCCCGAGCCGGCGGTGCGGACCTCCTGAGACGCGAAAACGGGCGGCCGTCGTGGCCGCCCGTCATCACTCCCGCCCCGATCTCCGCTCAGGCGGCGACGGTGGCGCCCCGCTCCTGGGACCGGCGCCGCGCCGCACCCAGCAGCAGTTCGGCCTTGGCGTAGTCCTCCGGGGTGTCCACGTCGGTCCAGCGCACGCCCGAGAGCGGCACCGCGGCGAACAGCCCCTGCGCCAGCATCCGGCGCATGCCGAGGGTGACGGACGGCGGCTCGTGGCGCGCGACCTCGTCCAGCGCGGTGAAGATGCGCGGATCGAGGCGGAAGCAGCCGGTGTCCACCGCGTCGTACGGATAGACATCCTTGCCGATGGCGGTGATCAGGCTGCCGCTGGTGCAGACCTTGGTGGCGTCATCCTCGTCCAGGTTCACCGGGTGGAAGTCGACCAGCAGCCGCACCGCGTCGGCCGGCGCCGCGTCGGCGCGGTCGAGGAAGCGCAGCACCGGCTGGGCGAAGACGTGGTCGGCCATCTGCAGGAAGAACGGCCCGGAAACGAACGGCGCCGCGGCGAGCAGCGACACGCCATTGGGCTCGTGGTAGCGGGCGTTGTGGACCACGGTGAGCTTGAGCGGGGTCTCGACGGTCTCGAGGTGGGCCCGCATCTGGTCGGCGGCGTTGCCGGTGACGATGATCGCCTCCTCGACCCCGGCGGCGGCGGCCTGGTCGAGCGCGTGCTCGATCAGCGCGCGGCCAGCCACCCGCACCAGCGGCTTGGGCAGATTGCCCCGAGCCGCGGAGAGCCGGGAGCCGTTGCCCGCCGCGAGGATCACCGTCTGCCTGGTACCGAGGAGTTCGCTCACCGCACTGCCTTCCAGAGTTCGGGTCCGAAACGCGATCGCAATGGACCTCTCAGGGGCAACAAGGGTGCCGGTATCTCCCGTGGGAGGGGCGGGTAAGTCCGGCCGGATACCGTGCTGGCAAGTCATTGTCCGGTAAGGTGTTAGAAGTTGTATTCTGGATCACGCCGGACCCCGGCCGTTCGGCGGCGGCGGCTCCCGCCCAGCCCTTCGTGTCATTCGGCCACGTGTCAGTCAAACTCCCCGGGAGCGATTGCCCCCGGTCCGGCGCCGGGCCACATTCCGCCCATGTCGCCCTATTGGCTCGCCGCGGCCAGCCTCCTCCTGCTCCCGGGCAGCCCGCCCCGCGCGGCCGATGACCTCGCCCGTTACGTGGTCACTGCCCCGGCCGAGTCACTCCGCGTCACCCTCGTGGGGCCGGCGTCGGGCACGCCGCTGGTGGTGATCCCCGGGCTGGTGAGCCCCGCGTTCGCCTATCGGCGGGTGCTGCCAGCCCTCGCGGCGGCCGGCGTCCGGGTGATCGTGATCGAGCCGCTCGGCGTGGGGGCGTCGGCGCGGCCCGGGGGCAAGGCGGACTACTCGATCGCGGCCCAGGCGGCACGCGCCGGGGCGGTGCTCGATACCCTCGGGATCACGAACGCGGTGGTCGCCGGGCACGCGGTCGGGGCCACGATCGCCCTGCGACTCGCGGTGCTCCGGCCGGACCTGACCAGCCGCCTGGTCCTGCTCGAAGTCGGCTCCCTGACCTCCGCGGCGGTGCCCGGGGTCAAGCAGGCGATCAAGTTTTCCTTCCTGATCCGGCTCTTCGCGGGGCGGGGACGGGTCAGGAAGGAGCTGCGGAAGGGGCTCATCGCCAATTCGGTGGACAGCAGCTGGGTGACCGACAGCGTGATCGAGGGATACACCGCGGGAGCGGCGGGAGACCTGGGGGGCGTGCTGCGGGCCCTCAAGCGGATGGACCAGTCGGTGGAGCCGGACAGCCTGGTGCCCCGGCTCGCGGAAGTGCGGGTCCCGGTGCGGCTGATCGTCGGGGGCGGAGCGCGGCTGGGCGGGGGGCGGAGCGCCGGCCGGGGCCGGATTCGTCAGCTGCGGGAGGGGATGCCCCAGCTCCTGGTGGACACGATCCCGGGCGCGGGGCTGCACATCCAGGAAGAACAACCGGAGGCGCTGGTGCGGGCACTGCTGCACGAGGTACGGGAGCCACGGCCGTGAACCAGGACGCGCTGGAGCTGCTGCTCCGGAACATCGAGCCGCCCCGGGGCCGGGCCTGGCACGGCGGGGTGACGGTGGTCGGCGCGCTGCGGAACGTGAGCGCGCGGGAAGCGCACCGGGTGCCGCGCGGCGGGCGGCACAGCATCTGGTCGCTGGCGCTGCACCTGGCCTACTGGAAGTACGCGGTGCGGCGGCATCTCGTGGCGGAGCGGATCCCCCGCTTCCCGCGGAGCCCCGCCAACTGGCCGGCGGTGCCGCCCCGCGCGGACGAGGCGCTGTGGCAGGCGGACCGGGCGCTGGTCGCGGAGGAGCACCGGCTGTTCGTCGCGGCGGCGGCGGCGCTGGACCCGGCGCGGCTGACCCGCCGCCCGTCGGGGAAGAAGACCTGGACCTTCGGTGAGCTGATTGCGGGCATCCTGGCGCATGACGCCTATCACGTGGGGCAGATCCAGCTGCTCAAGCGATGGGGGCGGGGGTAGCGGCGCGGCGGGCGATCGGTCCGTCTCCTAGTACCTCCCCAGGTAGTTCCGCACCTCCCACTCCGTGACCTCGCGGTTGAACAGCGCCACCTCCTCCCGCTTGGCCTCGAGGAAGCGCTCCGTCAGGTGCTCCCCCAGGGCGGCCTTGATCACGTCGTCCTTCTCGAAGCGGTCCAGCGCCTCGTGCAGGTCCCGCGGCAGATCGTCGATCTGGTATTTGCGCCGGTCCCGGTAGCTCATCCGGAAGATGTTGCGGTTGACCGGCTCCCGGCACTCCAGCTGGTGTTCCACGCCATCCAGCCCGGCCGCCAGCTGCACGGTGAGGGACAGGTAGGGGTTGGCCGACGGGTCGGGCATCCGCAGCTCGCAACGGGTCCCGTCCTCCCGCCGCTCGGGGATCCGCACCAGCGGCGAGCGGTTCCGCATGCTCCACGCCACGTTGATCGGCGCCTCGTAGCCCGGCACCAGCCGCTTGTAGCTGTTGATCAGCGGGTTGGTGATGGCGCAGAAGCCGCGTGCGTGCTGCAGCAGCCCCTCGACGTAGCTCAGCGCCACCGCCGAGAGCTGGTGCTCGGTCTTCGGATCGTAGAAGGCGTTGGTCTTGCCCTTGAAGAGGCTCTGGTGGGTGTGCATCCCGCTGCCCGCCTGCCCCATGATGGGCTTGGGCATGAAGGACGCGATGAAGCCGTGCCGGTTGGCGAGGCTTCGCACCACGAACTTGAAGGTCGCGATGTTGTCGGCGGTGGTGAGCGCGTCGGCGTAGCGGAAGTCCACCTCGTGCTGCCCCGGCGCCACCTCGTGGTGCGCCGCCTCCACCTCGAACCCCATCAGCTCCAGGTCCCGCACGATCAGCCGCCGGAGCTCCTCGCCGCGGTCCACCGGCGTGAGGTCGAAGTAGCTGCCGGCGTCGTGGGTGGTGGTGGTCGGGTTCCCCTGCGGGTCCTTCTCGAACAGGAAGAACTCGACCTCGCACCCCGCCATCATGCTGTAGCCCAGCTCCTTCGCCCGCGTGATCTGGCGCTTCAGGGTGAGCCGCGGGCAGCCGGCGAAGGGCTGGTGGTCCGGGGAGAAGATGTCGCAGAGGAGGCGGCCCACCCGGCCCCCCTCGTCGTCCATCGGCAGCACCCGGAAGGTGTCGAGGTCGGGGACCAGGAGCATGTCGCTCTCCTCGATCCGCGCAAACCCCTCGATCGAGGAGCCGTCGAACATCAGCTCGCCGTCCAGCGCCTTGGCGAACTGGCTGCGCGGCACCTCGACGTTCTTGTTGACCCCCTGGATGTCCGTGAACTGGAGCCGGAGGAAGTCCACCTGGAAGTCGGTGGCGAGCGTGAGGACGTCGGCTTTGGAGGCGCCGCGCAACTGGCGGGGAAAGGCGGTGACGGAAGGGCGCGGTGGGGTCATCCCAGGCTTTCGAGGATCTTCCACAGTTCGATCGGGCTGAATTCGCTGAACCGGTCCACGATCTCCTGCTCGGTCCACTCGCGGAAGATCCACCCGGTGCTCTTGTGCCGGGAGCCCTCCACGAAGTGCAGCCGCCCCTGGGCCAGGGTGCCGTACGGACGGGTCTCGAGGTAGACGCCCCAGCGGGTCTGGCTGCGGGCGAGATCGCCCAGATGCCGGGCGGTGGGAGCGTCGGGAAGCGGAACCGGCGGCGGCTGTTGGGGCTGGGCCATGCATCCTCCGGGTTGCTGGAGACTAACCAAGGGTGGGGGCGGGGGACAAGGCGCGGCCGCTCGGGAGTTCCGGGGTAGCGCCAATCGCCCAATCGCCCGTCCTGCCGTCCTGCCGTCCTGCCGTCCTGCCGCCCCCGCCGCTAGATTCCCCGCCCCATGACCGCCACCGACTCGAGCACCTGCCCCGCCTGCCACGCCCCGCTTACCGAGGGGGCCCGCTATTGCCACCGCTGCGGCCGCGCCGCCGTCGGGGGGAGCGTGGACCGCGCCCCCTGGATCATGGCCTGGGCGCTGGTGGCCCTCTCCCTCGGGGGCATCGGCTGGTTCGTCGCGACCAAGGACGCCCGGGCTGCCGGTCCCGACATGGCGAACGCCGGCAACGCCGCGCCGGGCGCCGGCCAGGCCGCGGGGGGCACGCCCCCGGATATCAGCCAGATGACGCCGCGGGAGCGCTTCCTCCGGCTGCACGACCGGATCATGAGCGCCGTGGGCGCCGGGGACACCGCCACCGCCCAGCGCTTCGCGCCGATGGCGCTGCAGGCCTATGGCATGCTGGACCCGATTGACGCCGACGCCCGCTACCACGCCGGCGCCATCCACATCCAGCTGGGCGAGTTCCCCGCGGCGCTGGCCCTCGCCGACACCATCCAGGCCGGCGCGCCCGATCACCTCTTTGCCGACCTGCTGCGGCTCGAGGTGGCCCAGGCCCGCGGCGACCAGGCCCAGACCTCCCGCGCCGGCCAGGACTTCCTCCGGCACCTCGACGCGGAGCTCCAGGCCGGGCGCCCCGAATACCAGGAACACCGCGCCATGCTGGACCAGCTCAAGCAGCGCCTGTCGGCCCAGCCGTAAGGAACCCGGACATGGCCCGCACCATTCACGTCGCGCACTCGCCCGACTCCGACGACGCCTTCATGTTCTACGCCCTCGCCGAGGGGAAGATCGACACCGGCGAGCTGCGCTACGTGCACGAGCTCTCCGACATCGAGTCGCTCAACCGGCGGGCCCTCGGCGCCGAACTCGAGGTGACGGCGGTCTCGATCCACGCCTACGCCTACCTGGCCGACCGCTACGCCCTGCTGAGCAGCGGCTCCTCGATGGGGGACCGCTACGGCCCGCGGCTGGTCGGACGGACCGCCGGACCGACGGACCCACGGCAGGGAGCGCGGGGCAAGCGCATCGCCGTCCCCGGCAAGCTCACCACCGCCTATCTGGCGCTCAAGCTGTTCCAGCCGGAGTTCGTGGAGGTGGTGCTGCCCTTCGACCAGATCGAGGACGCCGTGCTCGACGGCACGGTGGATCTCGGCCTGCTCATCCACGAGGGCCAGCTCACCTTCCAGGATCGCGGCCTGCACCTCTGGGCCGACCTGGGCGAGTGGTGGTTCGGCGAGACCGGGCTGCCCCTGCCGCTGGGCGGCAACGTGGTGCGCCGGGACCTGGGGCCCACGGTGGTGGCGCAGGTGGCCCGCGACCTCAAGGCGAGCATTGTCTATGCGCTCGCGCACCGGCAGCCGGCGCTGGAACACGCCAAGCAGTTCAATCGCGGCATCGGCGACGAGAAGACCGATCGCTTCGTCGGCATGTACGTCAACGACTGGACGGTGGACTACGGCGAGCGGGGCCGGGAGGCGGTGCGCGAGCTGCTGCGTCGCGGGCACGCGGCGGGGCTGATTCCCCACCCGGTGCAGGTGGAGTTCGTGGGATAAAGAACCGAGAACGGGGAACGGGGAACGGAGGAGGGGCAACGCACAGGCGACGGGCCCTTCTGGGAGGTTCCCGCCCGTTCCCCGTTCCCCGCCCCCCGTCCCCCGTTCGCCGTTCCCCCGTT
>CAZPER010000084.1:10109-15270 GCA_964585655.1 uncultured Gemmatimonadaceae bacterium
GGCGGTAGGGCGGTAGGGCGGTAGGGCGGGGTGCTGCCCCGCGTTTTATCGCGCAATCGGCCACGACTAACTGGCCCGCCCCAGAAAACGCGCAATACGCCGCGGTCTCCCGCACCTCTCCCGTTCCCCCGTTCCCCGGTCCCCCCGTCCCCCGTTCCCCGTTCCCCCGTTCCCCGTTCCCCGTTCCCCGTTCCCCGTTCCCCGTTCCCCGTTCCCCTTTCTCTCTCCCTAGTATAAGCTTCTGACCCATAGGGTTAGCTCCTCTCCTCCCGCACCCGGAGCCCCGGTGCCGCTGGCCGACGCCCCGATCAGCGTCCTCGTCGTGGACGACGAAGAGCCGATCCGGAATGCACTCAAGAAGTTCCTGAACCAGCAGGGCTACGACGTCCTCACCGCCCCGTCGGGCGATGAGGCGTTGCGCATCCTGCAGCGCCAGAAGATCTCGGTGGTGCTGCTGGACGTGCGGATGCCGGGGAAGAGCGGGATCGACCTGGTGCCGCTGCTGCTGGAGCTGGAGCCGTCGGTCGCCATCCTGATGCTCACCGCCGTCAACGACGCCACCACGGCGGCGCTGTGCATGCAGCGCGGCGCCATGGACTACCTCACCAAGCCGATCGACCTCTCCGACCTCGCCCGCGCCATCCTGCGCGCCATCCGGCGCCGCGACAGCCAGATCGAGCAGGCGAACCTCAACCAGTGGCTCAAGGAAGAGGTGGCCGTCCGCACCGCCGAGCTGCGGCGGGAGCGGGCCAAGCTGGAGCGGCTGTCGGTGGCCACGCTGGAGGCGCTGGTCAACGCCCTCGAGGCCAAGGACCCCTTCATCCGCGGCCACTCCGCCCG
Organism: uncultured Gemmatimonadaceae bacterium; assembly: GCA_964585655.1. Lineage (GTDB taxonomy): Bacteria > Gemmatimonadota > Gemmatimonadetes > Gemmatimonadales > GWC2-71-9 > JADJOM01. The sequence goes on from CAZPER010000084.1 coordinate 10,950, forward strand.
GGTCGCCGACCTGGGGGCGATGATCGCCGCAGAGCTGGGGATGAACGACGAGCAGGTGGAGCAGGTGCGGATGGCGGGCCGGCTGCACGACATCGGCAAGATCGGCATCCGGGAGGACATCCTCACCAAGGAGGGACCGCTCACCGCCGACGAGTACGAGCTGGTCAAGCAGCATGTGGTGATCGGCTCGCAGATCCTGGCGCCGCTGGCCCACCTCGGGGACGTGATCGCCTTCGTGCGCAGCCACCACGAGCGCTGGGACGGCCAGGGCTATCCCGACCGGCTGCGGGGAGAGGAAATCACCCTCGGGGCCCGGGTCCTGGGCGCGGCCGAGATCTTCGACGCCCTCACCACCGCGCGGCCCTACCAGGAGAAGATGCCGCCGGACGTCGCGGTGGAGCGGATGCGCGACCTCGCCGGCAGCGTGCTGGACCCCGGCGTGTACCAGGCCCTCGAGGCCGCGGTCCGGCGCCGCCAGGCGCTGGTCTTCCTCGACGACGCCCGCACCTGACGCGCGGACCGCGCCCGCTGCCTGACAGGGAGGTCGGCGCCCCGACCCCCTCCCGCCGCCACCCCTCCCCCCTGGGGGCCTCATGTCCCGCCTCGCACTGATCATCGAGGATGATCCCGACCAGCGCCGGCTGCTGGAGCGGATGCTCGGCGCCTCCGGCTGGCGGGTGGACACCGCCCCCGACGGGGAGGCCGGCCTGGCCCTGGCCCGGGAGCGGCAACCGCGGGTGATCGTGCTCGACGTCATGATGCCGCGGCTCAACGGCTACCAGACCTGCCGCCAGCTCAAGGCCGACCCCGCCACCGCGGGGATCCCCATCGTCATCGTCACCAGCAAGGACCAGCCGGCCGACGCCTACTGGGCCAGGGAGGTCGGTGCCGAGGCCTACCTGGCCAAGCCGGTGGACGTGCGCGAACTGGCCGCCCTCCTCGACCGGCTGGTGGGGACCGAGTGACGCTGCTCCGCATCATCCTGATCTTCGCCGCCAGCGTGGTGGCGATCGGGGTGCTCGCCATCGTGGCCTGGCTGATCTACGCCGCCTACCTGGCGCGGGTGGAGCGCCGCCTGGCCCGCCGGAAGGGACTCTACCGCGAGGTGGTGGCGGGACTGGCCCTGCGCGAACGCGCCCTGCTGGAGCCGGAGCTGCACCAGCTCCGCACCCTGCGGGACTTCGAGGCCCTCGAGGCGCTGCTGGAGGAACAGGCGCGCGGCTTCACCGAGCGCCCCGCCTGGCTGCTCGACACCTACGACCGCCTCGGGCTGGTGGACAAGTACGTGGAGCGGATCCGCAGCGCCAAGAAATGGCGGGAGCGGGCCTTCGCCGCCGAGCTGCTCGGCCGGGTGGGCAACGCCAAGGCGGTGCCGGCGCTGCTCGAGACCATCCAGGCCACCCGGAGCGAGGATGGCGACGTGCGGGAGATCGCGCTCCGGGCCCTCGCCCGGATCGGGGACCCGCGCGCGGTGCTGCCGCTGGTGGAGGCGCTCAAGCTGGCGGAGAACTGGCTGGCGCCCCGCATCGCCGACATCCTGGTGCGCCACGGCGACCCCGTGGTCGAGCCGATCCTCGCCTTCCTGAGCGATCCCACCCGCCACCCCGCCCGCGCCTGGGCCGCCAACATCCTCGGCGAGCTCAAGGTGCAGCGCGCCTTTCCGGTGCTGGTGGTCGCGCTCAAGGACCTGGACGACGAGGTCCGGGCCAAGGCGGCCGGCGCCCTCGGCAAGCTGGGCGACCGCCGCGCCGTCACCTACCTCCTCGACCACCTGCTCTCCGACCCCGCCCCCTTCGTGCGGGCCCGGATCGCCGGCGCGCTGGGACAGTTCGCCGACGGCGAGGTCATCGACCGGCTGGTGCGGGCGCTGGGCGATCCCGCCTGGTGGGTGCGCATGCGGAGCGTCGAGGCGCTGGAGCAGATCGGCCCCACCGCGGAGTCGCCGCTCTCCGTGGCGCTGGACGACCCCGATCCCGAGATCCGCATCCGCGCCGCGGTGGCGCTGGAGCGGCTCGGGGTGCCCAACCGGCTCATGGACACCATCGAGCGGGGCGAGGACACGCCGGACACCCACGCGATGCTGGTCAAGTTCGGCGTCGCGGGCGCCCGCGAGCTGCTGGCCGAGCACCTGCACCATGCCTCGCCGCGGGTCCGGCGGGCCATCATCGCCGCCATCCGGGAGGCGGAACGCCGCGACCTCGGCACCGAACTGGTGGAGGTCGCCCGGATCGACGCGGACGCCACCCTCCGCGCCGACGCCTTCGACGCGCTGCACGCGCTCGCGGTGCGGGAGGCGGTGCCCGCGGCGCTCGACGCCCTGGGCGATGCCGACGAACGGGTGCGCGCGGCGGCCACCGGCCTGATCGGCGACCTGGGCGGGAGCGAGCTCGCCGCGGTGATCCTGCCCCGGTCCTCCGACCGCGAGCCATTGGTACGCGCGGCCGCCGCGCGCGCGCTGGGGCTGATCCACGCCAGCGGCGCCGACCGAGAATTCACCCGGCTGCTCCGCGACCCCGAGGCGATCGTGCGGGCCGCCGCCGCGGAAGGGGTGGCCGAGACCCGCTGGCCGGGCGCCGCGCCGGTGCTGGTGGAGCTGCTCACCGACGCCGACCCGGCGGTCCGCATCGCGGCGGCGCGCGCCCTCGGCGAGCTCGGCGTCCCCGACACCGTCGAACCGCTGGTGCGCGTGTACCGCGACGCCGATCCCGGCTTCGCCGACGCCATCACCGGCGCCGTCGCTCGCATTGACCGGGACTCCCTCGGCGCGATCATCGATATCCTGCTCGAGCGGGATGATGCGGCGGGGCGCGCCCGCCTGGTGCGCACCATCGGCGGGCTCCGGCCGCCGCACCCGCTGCAGCTGCTCGAGTCGCTGTTCCAGGACCGTGCGCCCGCCGTCCGCGCCGCCGCCGCGGACGTCCTCGGCCGCACCAACGACGAGCGCGCCGCGGGGCTGCTGCTCCAGGGGCTCGACGATCCCGACGACCAGGTCCGGGCCCAGGCGGTGGACGGCCTGGTGCGGCTGGGCCAGCAGGGAGCCTCGCTCCGGCTGCTCACCCTCCTGCGGGAGGATCCCTCCCCGCTGGTGCGGGAGCGGGCCGCCCTCGCCACCGGCATCTTCCGGCCACCGGGCGGCGAGCTGCAGCTGCTCGCCATCTGCCACCAGGCACAGCCGATCGGCGTGCGCGCCGCATCGGTCCTGGCCCTCGGCTCCTACGACCAGGAGAGCCTGGTGGCGCGGGTGGTGGAGATGGCTGACGAGCACGAGCTGCGCGAGCTGCTCCGGGACCGCCTCCGGCATGATGCCGAGTTCCGCCTCCTCGGCCTCCGGCTGCGGGAGGCGCGGCACGTCGAACTCCGCGCGCTGGGCAGCACCAGCCGGGAGCAGATGGAGCAGATCCTCGCCGACGGCATGCGCGGCGTGCTCTCGCCCGAGCAGCGGGTGCGGCTGGTGGCCGGCCTCCGGGTGTTCCAGGGGGAGCGGAGCCGGGGCGCCCTGCTGAGCGTGGTGCGCAGCGACCCGAGCCCCGAGGTCCGTGCAACCGCGCTCACCGCGGTGGGCGGCATGCTGGACGCGGACGAGCTGCACCTCACCGCCAGCCGTGCCCTGGCCGATCCCCACCGCAGCGTGCGGCACGCGGCGGTGGCGCTGTTCCAGAAGGTGGCCCCCGAGAAGGGGCTGGGCGGCCTGCTCCGGCTGCTCCGCTCCGAGGACGATCCGGTGGTGCTCAAGGCCGTGGCGGAACAGGCCGAGGCGGCGTTCCCCGCGTTTCTGGACCTGGCGCTCGGGATGGACCACGACGGGCAGGAGGCAGTGTTGCTGGCCCGGATCGCGCGGCACATGCATCACCCGGACCTCAAGCGGGTGATCGCCGCGGTGGGCCAGAGCCAGGCGGCCCCGGTCCGGGAGGTGGTGGCAGAACTCTGGGCCGCGCGGCCGGACCTGGTGGATCTCCCGGCCCTGGAGGGCCTCACCGTGGACCCCACGGTGAGCGTCCGGCGCGGGGCGGTGGCGGCGTGGGCGGCGGCGGGCCAGTTCGAGCGGCTGGCCGCGATGCTCGGCGATCCCGATCCGGCGGTGCGCCGGGACATCGCGCTGGCCTTCCTCGATGCCCCGGAGACCGCCGCGCTGGAGCCGCTCTTCCTCGATCCGGACGAGGCGGTGCGCGCCGCGCTCTTCGCCACCCGGCTGCTCCGGGGCGAGTGGCGGGAGCCGCCGGCGAGCTTCGCCATCGCGCGCGCGGCGGCCGCCGACGCCATCCGGCAGGCCCAGCCGGTCGAGACCCTGCGCGAGATCGCGCGGGAGGAGCGGGACCCCGAG
>CAZPER010000085.1:0-15155 GCA_964585655.1 uncultured Gemmatimonadaceae bacterium
GCCGCGCTGGCCGCGCTCGGACGTGCCGCGCCGCTCGCCCGGAGCGATCGCGCCGGCGGTGACGGGGTGCGCCGGTGGCAGCAGGCGCTGGGGACCACGGCCCGGCGGCTCGAAGCGGCGTGGCTCGCGCTGGAGGACGCCCTGCACGAGGAGTGGCGAACCTGGGACGCGGAGCTGCGAGACCTGCTGGCGTGGCGCCGGCCACGATGGCCGCTGGTCGCCGCCGGCCTCGCGCTCTTCGGCCTCGCCACCTACCTGGGCCTGGTGCTGGGCGGGTACCTGCCCCTGCCCGGTGCGCTCCGGGGCTTCGCGGAGGCGGTGTGGGCCCGATGGAGCTGATCGGCGTGGGGATCGACCTGGTGGACATCGCCCGGGTCGAGCGGATGCTGGCGCGCCACGGCGACCGGGTGATCGCCCGGTTCCTGACCGACCGGGAGCGCGCCTACGTCGTGGGCAAGCACCGTCCCGCGATGCACATCGCCGCCCGCATCGCGGCCAAGGAGGCGGCGTACAAGGCGCTGCAGCCGCTGCCGGGCGCGCGCGCGGTGAGCTGGCATCACCTGGAGGTGGAGCGGGAGACGGAGGGGCGGCCGTTCCTGGTGCTCAAGGGACTGGCGCGGGACCTGGTGGAGCGCCACGGGCCGCTGGAGATCCAGCTGTCGCTCTCCCACTCCGACGCGACCGCCGGCGCGGTCGCGGTGGTGGTCCGGCCCGCCCCGCGGTCGGGCTAGACCGGGCGCCGGTTCCGCAGCAGCCGGAGCGCGCCCGGGATCGCGCGCAGGCGCTCCCACCATCCCGGCGCGAAGGCGAAGCGCAGGAAGGCGTCCCGGTCGGCGAGGCTCGCCGCGTGGTAGCCGAACCACCAGGGCTTCCGCATCAGGTCGAGCCGGTCGCTCCCCACGAATCGCACCCGGCAGGTCTCGTACAACCCCCACTCCCCGTGGCTCCGGCCCAGGCCGGATTCCTTCTCCCCGCCGTGCGGCGTCTCCGCCGCCCCCACGTGCGTCGTGGCATCGTTCACCAGTACCGCGCCCGCGTGGATCCGCCGCGCCAGCCGCTCCCCGCGCGCCCGGTCCCCGGTCCAGATGCTGGCGGAGAGCCCGAAGCGGCTGTCGTTGGCGATGTGGATCGCGTCCTCGACGTCCCGCGCCGCGACCACCGGCAGCACCGGCCCGAAGACCTCCTCGCGCCAGAGCGGGGCATCGAGCGCCAGGTCGGTCACCACCGTCGGCTCGAAGAACGTGGGCCCGAGGGCGGGGAGCCTCCGGCCACCGGCGCGCACCCGCGCCCCGCGGGCCACCGTGGCGGCCAGCTGCCGTTCGAGCTCCCGGACCTGCGACTCGCGAATGAGCGGCCCCACGTCGGTCCCGGGCTCGCGGCCATGCCCGACCCGCAATGCGGCCACCTGGCGCAGCAGCCGCTCCACGAAGGCTTCGTACACCGGCTGCTCCACGATCAGCCGCTTCACCGCGACGCAGGTCTGGCCGCCATTGCTGAACCGGGCCCAGATGGCGCCACTCACCGCCCGGTCGAGGTCGGCGTCCGCCAGCACGATGCAGGGATCGCTGCCGCCCAGCTCGAGGTTGACGGGGATGAATCGCTCGGCCGCGGCGACCGCGACCTTGCGACCCGTGGCGCCGCTGCCGGTGAAGAAGATCTTGTCGGTGCCCGCCTCCACCAGCGCCCGGCCCACCTCCCCGCCGCCCACCAGCACCGGGCAGAGGTCCGGCGCCACCCCGGCCTCCTCGAGCAGCGCCGCCCCGAGGAGGGCGGTGCGGACGGTGAACTCGCTGGGCTTGAGGATCACCGCGTTGCCTGCCAACAGCGCCGGCAGCAGCTCGCCGAAGGGCAGCATCAGCGGGTAGTTCCACGGCGAGATGATCCCGACCACCCCGAGCGGCTCCCAGTGGACCCACCCCCGCCGCCCCCAGAGGGCGACGTTGCCATGGCGCACCCGGCGGGGCCGGAGCAGGCGCGGGCCATGCCGGAGGTAGTAGCGGGCCAGGTCCAGCGTCACGGCGATCTCGGTCAGCAGCGCCTCGGCCACCGGCTTGCCGTTCTCGCGGCAGATGAGCTCGGCGACCTCCTGCCGCCGCTCGAAGAGCAGCGCCTGGAACCGGCGCAGCAGGCGAGCCCGCTCGGCCACGGGGCGGGCGGCCCACTCCGCCTGCGCCGCCCGTGCCCGGCGCACCACCTCCGCCACCTGTTCCACCGGGGTTACCGGGGTCTCGGCGAAGGCGGTTCCGGTGGCGGGATCGATCGCGGGAAGGGATGTCATGGGGCCAAAGGTAGCACCGCGCCGGGCAGAGTTCGCAGGTGCCGGAAACGACGAACGCCTGCCGTCAGGCAGGCGTTCGTCGTTGGGATCGGGGAGGTGATAGGCCGCCCCCTGAGTTTTTTCGGAAACGGACAGTGTGTCCGCCCCCACTCTTCTTCGGCCTATCACTTTCCTGGTGGCACCCTCCGGTGCCGCTGTCGCCGATAGTTCGCACGCGGTGTGCCAATTCCGACCAACTCAGTAATGTCTTGTCAAACAACGATTTATGGTTTTCCGTCCCGAATTGATACCGGAAAAAAGTGCCGGAACAGGAAAATTGTTCCGGCACAATTTGCCGCCTGGCGGAAGAAATATCCCCTCAGGCGTTCGCCTTCTGGAGGTAGGGGCCCGGGGCGAGCTGATCGTCCTTGCGGAACGTCGTCAGGATCACCGTCCCCACGATGACCAGGCAGATGCTCACCACCTGGGCAATCGTCAGCGGGCCGAAGAACCGGTCGTCCTTGGCGCGGAAGATCTCGATGATGAAACGCTCGATCCCCGCCAGCACCAGGTACACGCCGAAGATCCAGCCCATCGGACGTGGCGCCGTCCGCAACCGCCAGAGGAGCGCGAAGGCGCCGAGCATCAGGACCGCCTCGTAGAGCTGGGTGGGATGGACCGCGAGCACCGTCGCCGGGTCGGTGCCGGGCGCCACCGGCACCCCGAACTGCTGCTGCATGTTGAGTGCGGTGGAGGGCGGGAGCCCCTGGGGAAACTTGACCCCCCAGGGGAGGTTCGTCGGGCGGCCATAGTCGTCGTTCACGATGAAGCAGCCGATCCGGCCCAGGGCGTAGGCCGCGGCCAGCGCGGGGGCGGTCAGGTGGAGGGTCCAGCGCAGCGGCACCTTGAGGCGCCAGCCGTTGAGCATCACGGCCAGGGAGCCGCCGAGGAACCCGCCGTACCAGACCAGGCCGCCGCGGGAGAAGAGGCTGCCGCCACTCAGCACCCAGTACCAGAGCTTGGCCCCGATGATCCCGCCCACGACGGCCGCCACCGTGATGTCGGCCGCGAACTCCTCGTACAGCCCCCGGCGCCGCAGTTCGACCGTGATCAGCCAGCCTCCCATCAGGAAGCCGACCATCATCATGATCCCGTAGCCGGTGATCTCCAGCGGCCCCACGTGGATGATGAAAGGATAGATGTTCATCGGTGACTGCTCAGCGGTTCAGGAGAGGGGAGGAGGCCGGGGAAGGGCAGGTCGGCCCGGGCCTCGAGGGCCGGGCCGGCGCGCTCGCCACGGGCCAGGCGGAAGCTGCCGGCGGCGCCGATCATCGCGGCGTTGTCGGTGTTGAGCCGATTGGAGGCGACGACGACCCGGGCCCGGCCCTCGAGCCGCTGCCGCGCCGCCTCCTGCAGGGCCCGGTTGCAGGCGACGCCGCCGCCCAGGACGAGGGTGGGGGCGCCGAGCTGTTCCACCAGTGCCGCGCTCTTGGCCACCAGCACCTCCACCAGCGCGTCCTGGAATCCCCGCGCCAGGTCGGCGCGGTCCGCCTCGAGGTCGGTGCTCGACTGCACCGCCCGGAGCAGCGCCGTCTTGAGGCCGCTGAAGGAGAAGGTGAAGCGATCTGGGCCGTCATGCCCGAGCGTATCGAGCATCGGCCGCGGGAAGCGGTAGCGGCCGGCGCGGCCGGTGGCCGCCAGCCGTTCGATGGCCGGTCCCCCCGGATACCCCAGACCCAGGAGGGTGCCGACCTTGTCGAACGCTTCCCCCGCCGCGTCATCCCGGGTGGTGCCGTGCAGCCGGTAGCTCCCCCAGGCGGTGACTTCGAGCAGCAGGGTGTGGCCGCCGCTCACCAGCAGGGCCACGAAGGGCGGGTCCAGGTCGGGGTCTTCGAGCGTCGGGGCAAAGAGGTGGCCCTCGAGGTGGTGCACCCCGATCAGCGGGATGCCGAGCCGGGCGGCGAGCGTCCGGCCGTACATCACGCCGACGAGGAGCGCACCCACCAGTCCCGGCCCCGCGGTGACGGCGATGCCGTCGACCTCGTCCAGAGTGAGGCCGGCCTCCGCGAGCGCCTGGTCCACCACCGGGCCGATGGTGGTGAGGTGTGCCCGGCTGGCGAGCTCGGGCACCACGCCACCGAAGACCCGGTGGATGTCCTGGGAGAGGATGACGCAGCTGGCCAGCCGGGTCCGGGGCCCCTCGCGGCGGAGCACCGCGGCGGAGGTCTCATCGCAGGAGGTCTCGATGGCCAGGAGCGCCGACGGGGGGGTCACCGGGCGGCGGGGAGGGAGTCGGCCGGGGGGCCGTCTACCGCGGCGCCGATCGCGGCGGTGCTGTCGCCGAGCAGGCGGCGGATGAGGGCGCGGTTGACCGGCGACGCCCAGTCATGGGCGCCGATCACCCGCTTCATGATGGTCCCGGTGGTGTCGAGCAGGAAGCTCTCCGGCACCCCGGTGGTCAGGTAGGCCTGCTGGATGGCCCCGGTCCGGTCATGCAGGATATCGAAGGTGAGGCCCAGCTCGCGGGCGAAGGACCGGACGCCCTCGGGGTCGTCCTGGTCGATACTCACCGCGGCGATGCGGAAGCCGCGGGTGGCGAGCGAGTCGTACAGCCGCTGCATGGCCGGCATTTCCACCTTGCAGGGGATGCACCAGGTGGCCCAGATGTTGACGAGGGTGACATGCCCGCGGTAATGCGCCCGGAGCGAGAGGCTGTCCCCCGTCCCCAGGTCCAGCACCCGGTAGTCGGGCGCCTTCCGGCCCACCGCGACCGGATCCACTTCGGGCCCGTACCGCACCAGCGCCACGCCCCCGATCACCAGCCCGCCGATCACCGCCAGGACCAGCACCCACTGCTTCGACATCGATTACGCCCTTTCCACGCAACGCCGCTTGAGCGCCGCGACGGCGGCGCCGACATCCTGCTGACCGAAGACGGCTGTGCCCGCGACGAAGGTGTCGGCGCCCGCGGCCCATGCCGCCCCGATGGTCTCCACCGTGATCCCGCCGTCCACCTCCAGCGCCGCCGGGGAGCCGGCCCGGTCCAGCAGGGCCCGCGCCCGCCGGATCTTGCCGGTGGTGGCGGGAAGATACGACTGCCCGCCGAACCCCGGATTCACGCTCATGAGAAGCAGCAGGTCGAGCTCGGGCACGACCTCCTCCACCAGCGCCAGCGGGCTCGCCGGGTTGAGCGAGAGCCCGGCCAGCATGCCGCGCTCGCGGATGGCAGCCAGGTGCCGCTGCACGTGCACCGTTGCCTCGGGATGGAAGGTGAAGACGCTCGCCCCGAGGTCGGCGTACTCCGCGATGTACTGCTCCGGCTCCACCACCATGAGGTGCACGTCGAGCGGGGCGTCGGTGAACCGCCGGAGCGCGCGGAGCAGGGGCGCCCCGAACGTCAGGTTGGGGACGAAGCGCCCGTCCATGACGTCCACGTGCAGCCACTCGGCACCGCCGGCCAGCGCGGCCTCCACCTGTTCCCGGAGCCGCCCCAGGTCGGAGGAGAGGAGGCTCGGGGCGATGCGCGCCATTTTCACGATCCGCTCCTGGTCACCACGAGTTCCATGACGGCGCCGCGCGGACTCCGGGTCCCGCCCGGGGGCCGCTGCTCGACGACGATGCCCACCGGCTGTCCCGGCACGACCCGGCCGCCCACCCGTCCCACGCTGAGCCCGGAGGCCGCGATGAGGTCCCGCGCCTCTGCCAGCGGCCGACCGACCACCGACGGCACGGTAAGCTCGGCCGGTCCGGAGCTGATGACAAGGTCGATGGCGGTGCGCGCCGGCCGCCCCACGCCCGGGCCGGGCCGGGACTGCACCACGATCCCCGCCTCCCCGGAGGCGGGCAGGGTATCGAGCCGCCCCACCACGAAGCCGGCCGCCTTGAGCACCCGCTCGGCCAGCGCTCGCGGAAAGCCGGCGACGTCGGGGACCGGCACGTCGGGCGGGCCGTCGCTGAGCACCAGCGCCACCGCGGCGTTGGGCGCCAGCACCACCCCCGGGGGCGGATCCTGCCAGATCACGGCGCCGCGCGGGGCGACGGGGTCGGTCTGCTGGTCTTCGATCCGCACCCGGAACCCCTGCTTCTCCAGGGTGGCCCGGGCCTCGGTCGCGCCGACGTCCAGGACCCGCGGCACGGCGTGATCCTTGGAGAAGATCGGGGCGGGGAAGAGGATGAACATCGTGACCAGGTAGCCCAGACCGAACGCCGCCGCCACGACCAGCGCCTGCAGCCGCAGCCGGCGGCCCGCGATGGTGGAGAAGAACCGCTGGGACGGGGCCGCGCCCGAGGGACGCTTGAGCACCATCAGGCTACCCGCTGGAGCCGGGCGGCGAAGGCGCCGTCGGTGCCGTTTCGCTGGGGCAACAGCACCAGGTCCCCAGCCGGGGAGAGCAGCTCCTCGGGCATCGCGGCGGGGTCGCGCCGGAAGTGGGTGTGCCGTGCCAGGAAGCCGTTCACCTGCGCCTCATTCTCCTCGGGTTCGAGTGAACACGTGGCATAAACTAACCATCCCCCGGGCCGGACGACGGGCGCCACCGCGTCGAGCAGCCGGGCCTGCTCCGCGGCCAGCCGCGCGAGCGCGTCCGGCCCGACCCGCCAGCGCGCCTCCGGATGCCGGGCCAGGGTGCCGGTCCCAAGGCAGGGGGCATCGAGCAGGACCAGGTCGGCGGCGCGGCAGGGGGGAGCCAGCGCCGATGCGACCACCACCAGTTCCCGGCCACTCCCGGCGCGGCGCAGGTTCTCCTCCAGCCGCCGGGCGCGCGAGAGCCGCAGCTCCCCGGCCAGCACCCCTCCAGCCACCCGCCCCAGGGCGATCGTCTTTCCGCCGGGCGCGGCGCAGGCATCGTATACCAGCGCGCCCGGCGTGCAGCCCGCGAAGCGAGCGACCAGCGCCTGGGCCGCGTCCTGCACGATGAACGCGCCCTCGACGTATCCGGGGAGGTCGGCGGGCCGGCAGGGCTCGACGATCAGCCCCGCGTCGTGCGGGGCGCGGGTCACGCCCGCTCCCCCGGACCAGAGCAGGCGTTGCAGCTCCTCGAGCGGCAGCCGCGCCGGCTGGAGGACGAGCGAGGGCCGCCGGTTGTTCCATTCGAGCAGGGCGCGGGTTTCTTCCGCGCCGAAGCGCGCCAGCCAGCGGCGCACCAGCCATTCGGGATGGGAGCAGCTGCTGGCGAGGTGCGCCGCCGGGTCCAGCTCCGCCGCGGGTGGGGCGGCCCTTCCGCCCACGCCGCGCAGCACTGCATTGGTGAACCGGGCCGCTCGCTCGCCGCCAGTGGCGCGGGCCAGCTCCACGGTGGTGGAGACGGCGGCGTGCAGCGGTACCCGGTCGAGGGCGGTGAGCTGATAGGCGCCGAGGCGGAGCACATCGCGCAGCTCCGGCGCGACCGAACTCCAGCCCCGGTGGACCAGCGGCTGCAGCCGGGCGTCGAGATCGGTGCGGCGCCGCAGCACCCCGGCGGCCAGCTCATGGGCCAGGCGGCGGTCGGCATCTTCCAGGGCGCCGATGGAACGGTCCAGCGCCTGATCGAAGGGGACCCCCGCGTCCACTGCGCGCAGGATGTCGTAGGCCGCCCGCCGGGCCGAGAGGCCGGCGGGGCTGACTCTGGTCATCCCGCCATCCCGGTGGTCGGGCTGGAGGGCACGGCAACCTCCCGGCGGGGCATGCGGCCGGCCAGATAGGCCAGCCGCCCGGCGTCCACCGCGTGGCGCATGGCCGCGGCCATCGTGGCCGGGTGGGTCGCTTCCGCGATGGCGGTGTTCATCAGGATGCCGTCCACCCCCTGCTCCATCGTGACGCAGGCGTCGGACGCGGTCCCCACGCCGGCGTCCACCAGCACCGGGACGCGGAGTCGCCGCTTGATCGTGCGGATGCTGTACGGGTTGAGCAGACCCAGTCCGCTTCCGATGGGGGAGGCCAGCGGCATGACGGCGGCGGCCCCCGCCTCCTCGAGCCGGAGCGCCATGATGAGGTCATCGTTGGTATACGCCATCACCTGGAAGCCCTCCCGGGCGAGGATCCGGGTGGCGGTGAGCAGCCCGTCGGTGTCCGGCAGCAGCGTTTCCTTGTCGCCGATGACCTCGAGCTTGATGAACTCGTTGAACCCCGCCTCCCGCGCCAGCCGGGCGTAACGGAGAGCCTCGTCGGCGGTGTAGCAGCCGGCGGTGTTCGCCAAGAGGAAGAACCGCTTCGGATCGAGGTGGTGGAGCACCCCCTCCTCCTTGCTCCGGTCGAGGTCCACCCGCCGCACCGCGACGGTGACGACGTCCGCCCCCGAGGCCGCGATCGCGGCGAGCATCTCGGCGTTGCTGCGGTACTTCCCGGTGCCGACCAGCAGCCGGGAGCGAAAGGCGTGGCCCCCCACGACGAGGGGGGTGTCCTGCATCGTGGCGTCCGCTGTCACGGTGGTGCTCATCGGCCTGCTCCCATCATCGAAAACGCGCCCGGGCGGGGACTCAGCCCCCGCCCACGAAGTGCACCAGTTCCACTGTGTCGCCGTCCCGGAGGGTGACTTCCTCGTGCCGGGGGCGGCGGATGATCTCCCGATTGACCTCCACCACCACCATGCGGGCATCGAGGCCGAGGTGCGCGAGCAACCCCGCGACGGTGGCGGGGGCGGGGACGCTGCGCTGGTCCCCGTTCACGACCAGCCGGAGCTGGCTCACGCTGCCTCCAGCCACGGGGCCAGCAGCGCCAGCGTAGCCGCGCCCGGATCGGCGGCGTCCCAGAGGCTCGAGATGCTCGCCACGCCCCAGGCACCTGCCGCCCGCAGGGCGGGCGCCCGCGCCGCGGTGACCCCGCCGATGGCGATCACCGGCAGCCTCCCCCCGGCGACGGCGCGGAGCACCTCCACCCCGAGCCCAGGCCGTCCGGGGTGGGACGGGGTCTCGAAGATAGTGCCGAGCAGGAGGCAGTCCGCGCCGGCGGCGGTGGCGTCGAGCGCCTCATCGGTGCCGTGCACCGAGACGCTGATCCAGCCGCCCCAGCCGGGGCCGAGCACCGTGCGCGCTTCCGCCGGCGCCAGCTCTCCCTGGCCCAGCTGCACGCCATGGGCGCCGAGCAGCGCCGCCACGTCCGCCCGGCCATTCACGAACAGCGCGCACTCGGCGGCGGCGGCGATCGGGGCGAGGGTGGCGGCGCGGGCGAGCAGCTCGCGGCCGGAGAGTTCCCGGGCGCGGACGTGGATGGCGAGGGCGGGGCCCGCGCGGTCGGCCATGCGCGCGGCGCGGTCCGCCAGGTCGGCGCGGGAGAGAATCCGGGCGTCGGTGATCGCGTGGAGCCGCGGCAGCGGCCTCATGTGAAGCGCTGGCCCGCGGCGATGCCCCGGCCGCGGACCCAGGCCTCCACCGGCATGCGCTTCTTGCCGGCGGGCTGGACTTCGCAGACTTCCAGCGCGCCGACCTGGGCGGCGATCTGCAGCGTGGTCCCGGTGGTGAGCACGGTCCCGGGATCGCCTCCGGCGTTGGCCACCCGCCCCCCGAACAGCTTGACCTCCTGGCCGTCCAGCAGCGCCCAGGCTCCCGGGTCGGGGTCGAAGGCCCGCACCACCCGGGCCAGCGCGGCACCGTCGCGGCTCCAATCAAGGCGGGTGTGGCCGCGATTCACCTTCGGCGCGACGGTCGCGCGGGCGTGGTCCTGGGGCTGGGCCTGGGCCTCGCCCGCCTCGAGCACGGTGAGCGCCTCCACCAGCGCCGCCGCGCCCAGTTCAGCCAGTCGCTCCGTGAGTTCCGCGCCGGTCTCGTCCGCGGCGACCTCGGTCTCGATCTGGTGGTACACCGGGCCGCTGTCGAGGCCCGCCTCCATCTGCATGATGGAGACCCCGGTGGTCTCGTTGCCGTTCAGGATGGCCCACTGGATCGGCGCCGCACCGCGCAGCGCGGGCAGGAGCGAGGCGTGCACGTTGATCATCCCCAGCCGCGGAATCGCGAGGATTTCGGGCTTGAGGATGTGGCCGTACGCGACCACCACCCCGAGGTCGGCGCCGAGGGCGGCAAGGTCTCTCGCGAAGTCGCCGACGGGGCGCTCCGGCTGGAGGACGGGAATGCCTTCCTCCAGCGCCGCGACCTTCACCGGCGGGGGCACCAGCTGGCTCCGGGAGCGGCCCTGCGCGCGATCGGGCTGGGAGACCACCGCCTGCACATCGAAGCCTTCCTCGAGCAGCGCCCGGAGCGACGGGACCGCGAACGCGGGGGTGCCGAAGAAGACGATGCGCATCAGCTGGAGCCGGCCGGGGCGGGCCGCACCGGCCGGATGTGGCCCGGGTCGTCGGCGTGTTCCTTTTTCCAGCGCGCCAGCAGCCGCTTCCGCTTGAGCAGGCTCAGGTGGTCGAGGAACAGGATGCCGTCGAGGTGGTCGATCTCGTGCTGCACCGCGCGGGCGGGGAGCCCGGTCAGTTCCCGGCGCCAGGGCTGGCCCTGCTCGTCCAGCGCCTCCACCACCACCCGGTCGGGCCGGGTCACGTCGCCGTAGAGTTCGGGAATGGAGAGGCAGCCCTCCTCGCCGGTCTCCTTCCCCGACGCCTCCACGATCTTCGGGTTCACCAGCACCAGCCGCGCATCCTCCGCGTCCACCACCGCGATGCGGGTGGCCACCCCCACCTGGTTGGCGGCCAGGCCCACCCCCTTGGCGGCGTACATGGTCTCGAACAGGTCGGCGATGAACCGCCGCACCGCGTCGTCCACCACGGCCACCGGCTTGCTCGCCTCCCGGAGCACCGGGGAGCCGAGGAGGTGCAGGTCCAGCAGACTCATCCCTGCACTCCGGGGCCGGCGGCGTGATCGCCCACCTTGATGATCCGGGCGCGGTCCACCACCACCGAGGCGGTGCCGGTCTCGACCGTGACCCGGTCTTCCTTGATGTCCTTCACCTTGCCGATCAGGCCGCCGACGGTGACGATCTCGTCGCCCTTCTTCAGGGCCTTCAGCAGGTCCTCGTGCTTCTTCCGCGCCTGCTGCTGGGGCCGGAGGATGAGGAAATAGAAGATCAGGCCGATGGCGCCGATCTGGAGCAGGAGCATGGTCAGGCCGGCGGACGAGTCATTGGCCGGGGCCATCAGGGCCAGCAGGGAAAGCGTCACGGTTCTCCTCGATGGTGATAGCGCTCCAGCCAGTCGCGGCGGAAGCGGTCGAACGTGCCTTGCCGGATCGCGGCGCACGACTGCTCGCCGAGCCGGATCAGGAAACGGATATTGTGGATCGACACCAGCCGGAGGCCCAGCATCTCCTCCGCCATGAACAGGTGCCGGAGGTAGGCGCGCGGGAAGCGGGCGCAGGTCTCGCAGTCGCACGCCGGGTCCAGCGGCTCCTCGCTCAGCCGCAGGTGCGCCGCGCGGATGTTCACCTTTCCGGTGCTGGTCCAGGCGCTCCCATGGCGGCCATTCCGGGTGGCCGCCACGCAGTCGAACAGGTCCACACCCCGCGCGATCCCCTCCAGCAGATCGTCCGGAAATCCGACGCCCATAAGATAACGCGGGGCCTCCGCCGGCAGGATCGGCGCCAGCCCCTCCAGCACCCGGTGCATCACCGGCTTGGGCTCGCCCACCGAGAGCCCGCCGATCGCGATCCCGGTCCAGGGGCCGCGCGCCAGGATCCCCTCGAGGGAGCGGAGCCGGAGGTCGGCGTGGGTCCCGCCCTGCACGATGGGCCAGAGGGTCTGGGCACTCGGCGACTCGGCCGTCAGTTGCGTGTGCCGCGCGCGGCAGCGGTCCAGCCAGCGGAGGGTCCGTTCCATCCCCTCCTCGGCCAGGGCCCAGTCGGCCTGGCCCGGCACCACATGGTCGAACGCCATCGCGACATCGGCGCCCAGCGCCCACTGGATCTCCATCGAGGATTCCGGGGTGAGCGTCCGCCGGGAGCCGTCGAGGTGGCTCACGAATTCGACGCCCTGCTCCCCGATGCTCCGGAGGCCCTCGAGCGAGAAGACCTGGAAGCCGCCCGAGTCGGTGAGCATCGGCCGCTCCCAGGTGGTGAAGCGGTGCAGCCCCCCCACCGCCGCGATCACCGATTCGCCGGGCCGGAGGTGCAGGTGGTAGGTGTTCCCGAGGATGATCTGGGCGCCCGCCCGGCGGACCTCCTCCGGATGCAGGCCGCGCACCGTGCCGTGGGTGCCGACCGGCATGAACGCCGGGGTTTCCACCGCGCCATGGGGCAGGAGCAGCGTGCCGGCGCGCGCCAGCCCCTCGGTGGCCGCGACGCGGAACTCGAACACTCAGCGACTCAGGATCCGGTCCACCTGCTGCCGGTGGACCAGGTCATGACCCGCGGTGATGCGCAGGTTGAGATCGGCGCTCACCGCGCCGCGCTCGGTGTGATGCCCGATCCGGTGCCACTGCTCGGGGGTGATCCGGGACCAGTGCCGCAGGTTCACCTCGCGCAGGGTGGAGAAGTCGGCGAGCGCCGTCTCCGGGTCCTGGTGGAGGTAGTCGAACTCGGTGGCCCAGCGGTCCTGGTCGAACCCCTGGAGTGGCGGTTCCAGGTCCCCGATGATGAACCGTGAGCGCACCCCGACCACCATCTCGGCATCCGCCAGGTGGGCCAGCACGGCCCCGACCGACCACTTTCCCGGCGCCTCCGGCTCCATGAGCCGGCGCCGAGGCTGCCCCTCGATCCGGGCAGAGAGCCAGCGCGGGGTCTCGGCGAGGACCTCGAGCGGCAGCCGGTCACCGAGCAGGTCGAGCAGGGCGCGCACCACCTGCCTGGCATTGGCCTGCGCGGCGCCGCGGGGATTGGAGTAGATGCTCATCACGCCTCAGAGAAGAACCATGGCATCGCCATAGGAATAGAATCGGTACCGTGCCGCCACCGCGTGCCGGTAAGCGGCGAGCACCGGGTCGTAACCTCCGAACGCCGCCACCAGCATGAGCAGCGTGGAGCGGGGGAGGTGGAAGTTGGTGAGGAGGCGATCCACCACCCGGAAGCGGTAGCCCGGGGTGATCAGCAGCGACGTCTCTCCCGTCCCCGCGCGGACGCCGCCGGCATCCGTCGCCGCGCTCTCCAGCGCCCGCACTACCGTCGTCCCCACCGCCCAGAGCCGTCCGCCCCGCGCCCGCAGCCGCGCGACCGCCTCCGCCGTCGCCCCGGGAATCTCGAACCGTTCCCGGTGCATCGGGTGGGTCGCGGGATCTTCCACCTCGACCGGCTTGAAGGTCCCCGGCCCCACCTCGAGGTCGATCCGCGCGATCTCCACCCCGCCCGCCGCCAGCCGCTCCAGGAGCGCCGGGGTAAAGTGGAGCCCCGCGGTCGGCGCCGCCACGCTCCCCTCCCGTTCGGCGTAGACGGTCTGGTACCGGGTCTCGTCCGCGGGGCCCGGGGCTCGCTCGATGTACGGCGGGAGGGGGAGCCGGCCCGCCTCCCGCATTGCATCGTCGGCGGTGATCCCCACGAAGCGCACCTCCCGGAACCCCTCCTCCAGCAGCGCCACCGTCTCGATCCACGCCTCCGGGCCGATCTGCACCCGCTTGCCGGGGCGGAGTGCGGAGCCCGGCTTGCCGATCGCGACCCAGCGGTCGCCGGCGGCGGGATGGATCAGCAGCACCTCCGCCGCCGCGCCGCTCGGCCGGGTGCCGAGGAAGCGGGCGTGGCGGACCCGGGTGGTATTGAGGACGACGAGGTCGCCGGCGGGGATCAGCGCGGGGAGGTCGGGGAAGCGGCGGTCGCTGACGGTGGCGCCGGCCCGGTCCACGACCAGCAGCCGGCTCTCCCCCCGCTCGCTGACCGGCTCCTGCGCGATCAGGTCGGGGGGAAGGGCGTAGTCGAAATCGCTGGTGCGAAACGCGCGGGGCACGCCGGGTGGGTCCTAGGCGTCGCGCTCGAAGATGGTGCCCTGCGCGCCAGGCGGCGGCGTGACCCCGAATCGGCGGTAGGCCAGCGGCGTGGCCACCCGGCCCCGCGGGGTGCGCTCCAGGAAACCCTGCTGGATCAGGTACGGCTCGTACACGTCCTCGAGGGTGCCGGCATCCTCGCCGACCGCCACGGCGACGGTGGTGAGCCCCACCGGCCCGCCGCCGAACTTCTCGATGATGGTGGTCAGGATGCGGGCGTCCATGTCGTCCAGGCCGAACTCATCCACGTTGAGCCGGGCCAGCGCCTCGCGGGCCACCGCGCCGGTGATGTGACCATCGGCGCGCACCTGGGCGAAGTCCCGCACCCGGCGGAGCAGGCGGTTGGCCACCCGCGGGGTGCCGCGGCTTCGCCGCGCGATCTCGAGGGTGCCCTCTTCATCGGTGGGAACGCCGAGGATCGTCGCCGATCGGGCCACGATCACCCGCAGGTCCTCGGGGGGGTAGAAGTGGAGCCGTTCCACCATGCCGAACCGGGCGCGCATCGGCGGGGTGAGCAACCCGAACCGGGTGGTGGCGCCGATCAGGGTGAAGCGCTCGATCGCCATCGGGATGCTCTGGGCATTCGGTCCGTCGGCGATGCGCACATCCACCCGGTAGTCTTCCATCGCCGGATAGAGGAACTCCTCCAGCACCGGCCGGAGCCGGTGTACCTCGTCAATGAAGAGGATGTCCCCCGGCTGGAGGGTGGTGAGCAGCCCCACGAGGTCTCCGGGCTTCTCCAGCACCGGGCCCGAGGTGGTGCGGAGCTGCACGCCCATTTCCCGGGCGAGCAGCATCGCGAGGGTGGTCTTGCCCAGTCCCGGGGGGCCGAAGAAGAGCAGGTGGTCGAGCGGTTCCCCGCGCCCCTTGGCCGCGTCGATCGCGATCCGCAGCGACGCCTTCACCTGCGGCTGGCCCACGAACTCCTCCAGCCGCGCGGGGCGGAGCGCCGCCTCGGCGCCCTGCTCCTCGGGGAGGGAGTCGGGGGTGGTGATCTGGAGGCGGGTCAATGAACGCCTAGTCCTTGAGCCGCGCGTCCCAGCGCACCGGCCGCTTGCCCGGCTCGACGATGTGCCGCGCAT
>CAZPER010000086.1:0-15111 GCA_964585655.1 uncultured Gemmatimonadaceae bacterium
TTCGGCGCCTCTACAGCGAAAGGAACCCGGTCGGGACGCGGGCCATCTCGCCGCGGCGTCCGGGGTGGCGCTGGATCTCCAGCTGGATCTGCTGCCGCTGGCGCCGGCGGTGGTGCGGGCCGCGGAGCGGCAGGGGATTCCGGCGCCGATCTTTGCCGCCGAGGGCGGGGAAGACTACGAACTCCTGGTCGCGCTGCCGCCGGCGTTCGGCGAAGCCGAGGCCGCGGTCCTCGCTGCGGCCACCGGGGTGCCGCTCACCCGGATTGGCGCCGTCGCGGAGGGGAGTGGGGCGCGGCTCTGGCTCGCGCGGCGCCAGGTGACCCTCGCCGGGTACGATCATTTCACATGATCGCGGCGCTTCGCTATGTGCTCAGCATGTTCGGCTGCACGCTCTGGCACAGTGCCCGCATCGTGCTGGTGGCCGGGCGTGGGGAGCGGCATGTCCCGGGCGGGTCGTTCGACCAGATGCCCCGGGAGTACGCCCGGGACCTGCTCCGGATCAACCGGATCACCGTCCGGGGTGAGGGGCTCGAGCACCTCGCGGGGGCCGGGCCCTGCGTGTACGTCGCGAACCATCAGTCCTGGCTCGATATCCTGGCCGTCCTCGAGGTGCTTCCCGGGTCACTGCGATTCGTGGCCAAGAAGGAACTGGGGCGGGTGCCGCTCTTCGGCCGGGCGCTGCGCGCCTCGGGGCACATCGAGATCGATCGCCACAACCTCGATTCGGCGGTCGGCGCCTATCAGGCCGCGGCGGAGGCCGTGCGCGGGGGGCTCTCGGCCATCGTGTTCGCCGAGGGCACCCGGAGCCGGGATGGCCGCCTGATGCCCTTCAAGAAGGGCCCCTTCGTCCTGGCCATCGTGGCGCAGGTACCGGTCATTCCCGTCGCGATCCTGGGCAGCCACGAGGCCCTTCCCAAGGGGAGCATCCGGCCGCGGCCGGTGCCGATCACGGTCCGCGTTGGCCCGCCGATCGCCACCACCGGACTGGGCTACGACGATCGTGACCCCCTGGCGGCCCGCGCCCGGATGGCACTGCTCGGCCTCGGCGTGCGCGAGTAGGGGCCCCCCACGCCCCTACGCCGGGCGCTTCCGACGCATTACGTTCCCGGCGATCCGATCGCCCAACCCGAACCCCAGGTCCCATGTCCACGATCATCGAAGTCCACGGCCGCGAGATCATTGACAGCCGCGGCAATCCGACCGTCGAGGCGGAGGTCGTCCTCTCCAGCGGCGCCACCGGGCGCGCGGCGGTGCCGAGCGGCGCCAGCACCGGGGAGCACGAGGCGGTGGAACTGCGCGACGGGGACGCGAAGCGCTATGCCGGCAAGGGCGTGATGGAAGCGGTCCGCAACGTGAACGAGGTCATCGGGCCGCGGCTGGAGGGGATGGCGGCTGAAGACCAGGTCTCGATCGACTTCGAGATGCTCGACATCGACGGCACCCCGAACAAGAGCCACCTCGGCGCCAATGCCATCCTCGCCGTGTCGCTCGCGGTGGCGCGGGCCGCGGCCCAGGATGCCGGCCTGCCGCTCTATCGCTATCTCGGCGGGCCCCTCGCCCGGATCCTGCCGGTCCCGATGATGAACATCCTGAACGGTGGCGCCCACGCCTCCAATAACGTGGACGCGCAGGAGTTCATGGTAGTGCCAATTGGCGCCGATACCTTCGGCGAGGGGCTGCGCATGGGCGTGGAAGTCTTCCATGCGCTCAAGAAAGTCCTCACCAAGATGAAGCTGTCCACCGCCGTGGGGGATGAAGGAGGCTTCGCGCCGATGCTGCCCTCCAACGAGGCGGCCCTCGACGTCGTGATGGAGGCCATCCAGGCCGCCGGGTACGAACCGGGGCGCGACCTCGCCATCGCGCTCGACGTGGCCGCCTCCGAGCTCTTTCAGGACGGCGAGTACGTGTTCAAGAAGGGTGACGGCAGTCGCCGGCCGGCTTCGGGGATGGTGGACCTCTACGCCACCTGGGTGGATCGCTACCCGATCGTTTCCATCGAGGACGGCCTGGCCGAGGATGACTGGGACGGCTGGAAGCTGCTCAGCGACCGCCTCGGGGATCGGTGCCAGCTGGTCGGCGATGACCTCTTCGTCACCAACGTGGACCGGCTCGCCCGCGGGATCGAGCAGGGTGTGGCCAACGCGGTGCTGGTCAAGGTGAACCAGATCGGCACCCTCACCGAGACCCTCGAGTGCATCGAGATGGCGAAGACCTCGGGGTACGGCGCCGTCATCTCCCACCGCTCCGGCGAGACCGAGGACACCTTCATTGCGGACCTCGCGGTCGCCGTCGGGGTGGGCCAGATCAAGACCGGGAGCGCCAGCCGCACCGACCGGATCGCCAAGTACAACCAGCTGCTCCGCATCGCGGAGGAGCTGGGGGACATCGCCCAGTACCCGGGCCGGGATCTCTACGCCCTGTGAGCCGGTCCGGGCTCGCGGCGCTGGGCGTCATCGCGCTGGCGGTGGTGTTCGCGCTGTTTGGCGGGGAGTACGGCATCTTCGACTGGCTGGAACTGCGGCGGGAGGCCCGGGCGGAGCAGGGCCGGATCGACCGGCTCACGGTGGAGGTGGACAGCCTCACCCGCTACCTCAACCAGCTCAAGACCGACCGCCGGCTGCTGGAGCAGCTGGCGCGGGAGAATTTCGGCATGATCCGGGAGGGGGAATTCCTCTACCGGCTGGAGCCGGACAGCCTTGACGACCGATAGCCCCGGTAGGTAGCATTGCCGCCGGCTCAGGGTGCCCGGAACACATCCCCGGGCCGGCGGTACTCTGGCTGGGTAGCTCAGGTGGTTAGAGCACGGCACTCATAATGCCGGGGTCGGCGGTTCGAATCCGCCCCCAGCTATCCTCGGATCCCCCGCACTCCCCGGAGTGGCGGGGGATTTCCTTGGGCCGCGGGGGCGGCGCCGAGGCGGGCATCTCCACTTGCAGGATGAGGACACCATGCGCAGGCGATTCCAGCAGGTGGACGTATTTGCGCCCCGGGCGTTCACCGGGAACCCCCTGGCCGTGGTCCTGGATGGGGAAGGGCTGTCGACGGAGGACATGCTCCAGGTCACGCGCTGGCTCAACCTGTCCGAAACGACGTTTCTCCTGCCCCCCACCACTGCCGCCGCCGACTACCGGGTCCGGATCTTCACCCTGGCGCGCGAGCTTCCCTTCGCCGGACACCCCACGCTGGGCAGCTGTCACGCCTGGCTGATGGCGGGCGGCACCCCGAAGCAACCCGACCGGGTGGTCCAGGAATGCGCGGCGGGGCTCATCGCGGTGAAGCGCGATGCCGACCGGCTCGCGTTCGCGGCTCCGCCGCTCCTCCGTTCCGGGCCGCTGGACGAGGCGCTCATTCTCCACCTGGCGTCGGTGCTGCGGATCCGGCGCGACCAGATCGTCGACGCGCACTGGGTCGACAACGGTCCGGGCTGGGTGGGGATCCTGCTCGCGGACGCCGCCACCGTCCTCGCCATCGACCCGGACTTCAGTCGGCACTCGGGGCCCGGCAGTCTGGATATCGGGCTGGTCGGGCCCACCCCGCGCGGCGCGGAATGCGCGTTTGAGGTGCGTGCGGTCTTCAGCGACGAACAGGGTGGGATGCGGGAAGACCCGGTGACCGGCAGCCTCAACGCGTCGCTCGCCCAATGGCTGCTGGCCTCCGGCCGGGCCACCGCACCGTACGTCGCCAGCCAGGGCACTCGGCTGGGCCGGTCGGGGCGGGTGCACATCGACCGCGACCCGGACGGGACGGTCTGGGTCGGGGGGAAGTCTACCACCTGTGTCCGGGGCGAGATCGAGATCTAGCCAGTTCCGCCCTCACCCCTCCCCGCGGCACCTCCCCGGGTTTCGCCATTCGCTCGGGTGTTGCCCACCCTTTGATCTAGCCCACACTTCATTCCGACGGAGGATGGCCGCTCCATGCGGCCAGCCCGATCTTTGGGCTCACGCCTCGCGGTGGCCGCCCCGGCCGCCGTCAGGGGCGCGCGCCCTCGCGGGAGTCCCCCATCCTGGCACCAGCGGCAGCCTCAGGTCGGATCTTCCCGTTCGGATCAGTCGGGTGGGTGGCGCTGGGCGCGCTGCTGCTCGGGGCCTGTGCCGGGGACAGCCTGGTCCTGCCGGAGGACCGCGAGCCGGCTGCCCTGGTGATCCTCGGTGGCGATGGTCAGGTGGATACCGTGGGCCGGGCGCTCCGCGACTCGCTCGTGGTGCGGCTGACCGACCCGGCCAACCGGCCCATCATGCACCAGCTGGTACAGTTCCTCGAGCCGGCGGAGGCCACAGGGGCTCATACCGTCCCCGGTGAAGCGGAAACCAATGCGGACGGCCGCGCGATCGTGCGTCTGGTCCTGGGCACCGTTGCCGGGGCCCAGACGATCCGGGCCCGGGTCGGCGGCCCCGGCGGGGCCCTCACCGCGGACATTGTCGTCCAGGCCCTCCCGGCCGCGGCGGAGACGCTGCAGGCGGTCTCGGGCGACGGCCAGAGCGGGATCGTAGGGGGCGCGCTGGGTCAGCTGCTCGTCGCCAGGGTGACCGATGGATTTGGCAATCCGGTTCGTGGCATCACCGCTTCCTGGGCGCCGGTCGGTGGCGGCAGCGTCAACCCTTCGACCTCCGTGAGCGACAGCAACGGGCGAGTGGCCACGCGGCGCACCCTGGGCGCCACTCCCGGGGCACCGACGGCCATCGTGACCGTTCCAGGTCTCAAGGGCTCGCCCGTGGAGTTCACTCAGACGGCGATGGCCGGTCCGCCGGCTGACCTCATCCCGGAATCGGGGGATGCCCAGACCGGCCTTCCCGGCCAGCCTCTCGGTTCACCGCTCAGGGTCCGCCTGGTGGACGCCTGGGGGAATGGGCTCGCGGGGCAGGGGGTGAGCTGGTCGGTCGCGACTGGCGGCGGGACCCTTTCCCCTGCCAGCAGTACCACCGATGCCGCCGGCCGTGCCTCCACCACCCTGACCCTCGGGCCGGTCGCCGGTGCCAACGTCGTGATCTCCTCCAGTGGTGGGATCACCGCCACCTTC
Organism: uncultured Gemmatimonadaceae bacterium; assembly: GCA_964585655.1. Classification (GTDB taxonomy): domain Bacteria; phylum Gemmatimonadota; class Gemmatimonadetes; order Gemmatimonadales; family GWC2-71-9; genus JADJOM01. Next base: position 5,018 of record CAZPER010000086.1, read on the forward strand.
AGCGCCAGCAGCAACCCCAGCCAGCCGACCACCCTTACCGCGACGAGTCCTACCCAGGCGACTGGCATTGCCGGGGCCCTCGCCAGTCCGGCGCCATCGGTTCGGGTCACCGATGCAATGGGACGACCGGTCGCGGGGGTGCCCGTGAGCTTCGCCGTGACCGGTGGCGGTGGGAGCGTGGCGCCTCCGACGGTGGCCTCGGACCTCAACGGCAACGCCACGGCGGCGCTGTGGACCCTCGGCTCCCAGATCGGGATCAACACGCTGGTCGCCACGGCATCGGGCGCGGCGGGACCGCTGAACGGCAGCCCGATTCGGTTCACGATCAACGCGGCCGCCGGGGCGGGGAGTCGGCTCACGGTCGTGCAGGAGCCGGCCTCGTCCGCAGTGAGCGGGGTGCCGCTGTCCCAGGTTCCCAGGGTGCAGGTGGAGGACGCCAATGGAAATCCGGTCGGTGACGCCGGCATCGTCGTCACCGCGACGCTCGTCGGCAGCCCGGTCGGGGCCAGTCTCGCCTCGGCCAGCGCCACGACCACCACGGCAGGAACCGCGGTCTTCTCTGGCCTGACGCTGAGCGGGCCGGCGGGGACCTACACGCTGCTGTTCACCAGTTCTCCCTCCCTCGCCGGGGCGACCTCGGCGGATATCGCGCTGTCCGCCGCCCTGGCCAGCCGCCTCGTCATCACGGTCCAGCCATCCGCGGTCGTCGCGAGCGGGCAGCTCTTCCCCACACAGCCAGTGCTCCAGCTGGTGGATGCGGCGGGCAGCCCGGTGGCCCAGGCCGGGATTGCCTGCACCGTGGCGCTGGCATCCGGGGGTCCGGCGCTCGGTGGGACACTCACGGTCGTGACGGATGCGAGCGGCCGCGCCGGGTATGGCGATCTCTCAATCTCAGGAGCCCCGGGCCAGCGGACCCTCCGGTTCACCGCCCCCGGCCTCACGCCCGTTGTGTCCGCCATCGTGGATGTGCAGGCCGGCGCATCGCAGACCATCAGCATCCTGGTCCAGCCGTCCGGCAGTGTCGCCAATGGTGCAGTATTCCCGCTCCAACCGTTGGTCCTGGTCCTGGACCAGAACAGCCTGCCGGTGGCCGGGGCCAGCGTGGTGGCGTCCGTCGCCTCGGGCGCCGGCACGCTTGGCGGGCCACTGGCGATCATGACGAATGGCCTCGGGATCGGGACCTTCAGCGGCCTCTCGCTCACCGGGACCACCGGGGATCACACCCTCCGGTTCACGGCGGGCTCTGCCAGTGTCGTCACGGCGGTGGTGACCCTCCTGCCGGGGCCGGTCAGCGCGTCCAGGTCCACCGCCAATGTCCCCAGCAAGGGAAAGAAGGACCTCGCGACGGTGATCACGATCCAGGCCCGGGACCAGTCGGGAAACCCGGTGACGACCGGTGGCAGCGCCGTGGTGGTGACCGTGTCGGGCTCCAATCACGCTGGTCCCTTCACGGCCACTGACAACGGCGACGGCAGCTACACCGCCACCTACACGCCGACCAGGAAGGGCAAGGACACCATCGTCATCACCCTCAACGGCAGCTCCATCGCCGGCAGCCCCTTCACCAGCGACATCAAGTAGCTCTGCCGCCCCGCCCCTGGCCCGACCGGAGGCGGCCTGGGCCCGCTAAACCCCGCGTCCCCGCCCGGCATCTGATGGTGGTCCCTCATGCAGCACACCCCACCGGAGGAAGCGATGCTCGGACTCGGCAAGTTGGCGGCTGCCGCGGCAGCCGTGGCGTTCGGCGCCAATGCGGCGCTGGGCGGATGGGCAGTAATCAGCGTGGAAAACCTGCCGGAAACCCTCCAGGCGGGCAGCGAGTACCGCCTGGAGTTCACCGTGCGCCAGCATGGCGAGGAGCCCCTGTCGGGGCTCAAGCCCAAGGTGCGCTTCAAGGGCAGCTCGGCGAGCTTCGCCGCGGTGCCGGTGGCCCAGCCGGGCCGTTACGCCGCGACGATCACGGTGCCCCAGGGGGAGCGGGTGACGCTGGTGGTGGAGAGCGGCTGGGGGCGGGGCCGGATGGCGGAGCTCACCCTGATGCCGATTCCCGTCCACAGGGGCGGACAGGTCCTCGCGGTCCAGCGCCCGGCGGATCGCGGTCGCCACCTCTTCGTGGCCAAGGGATGCGGCACCTGCCACATCAACGGGGACGTGCCGGAGTTCGCGGCGGAGAACGAGAGTCACAAGCTCGGCCCCGAACTCACGGGCCGACGGCTGGAGGCACAGTACGTTCGCCAGCGGCTCACCAACCCCCGGAGCCTGCCGGCAATCGGGGAGGGTCCTGTCCGCATGCCCGATCTGGGCCTGGCCGAGCCGGAGGTGACGGCGCTGGTGGCGCTGCTGACTGGGCCGCGGGAGTCGGCGACCCACTAGCTGGGCTGAATAGAGGATTGGCAGGCGCCCGGGCCCCGGCCTGGGCGCCCTGCATTCATGAAGCCGAGGGGCGGCGTGGCGGCGGTTGTGCGGCGTGACTAGACTCAGAGCGTCTCCGCGTGCGTCCGGTCACCGCGTATCGCGCTGGACCGTCGTAGGTTGCGCGCGCCTCTGGCTCCGGGTTGGACATGACCGCTGTGATGTACCCTCGCCGTTCGTTCCGTGCCCCTCGGGCACTCCTGCTGTTGCTGCCACTCGTTGCCGCCTGCGGTGGCGCCGCCCGCGGCGGCCCCGACGGGCCCGGCCCGATCACCGACATCACAGTCTCCCCCTCACCGGACACGGTCTTCGTCGCCGGCTCAAACCAGCTGGTCGCGGTCGCGACGGACGCGGACGGGGCCACCGTCACGGGGACGTCGTTCAGCTGGCAAAGCGGCAACACCGGGATCGCGGGGGTGACCTCGACGGGGCAGGTCACCGGCGTGGCCGCGGGCCAGACCACCGTAACGGCCAGCGCCGGGGGCGTCACCGGAGGCGCCACGGTCGTGGTCCGGCTGGCGCCGGCGGGGTCGGTACAGGTCAACCCGGGGTCGGACTCCGTGGCCGCGGGGTCGGTGCTCTTCCTGGGGGCACAGGTCCGAGACGCCGGAGGCACCCCGCTCCCCGGAGTGCAGGTCACCTGGAGCAGCAACAACTCCTCGATTGCCACGGTGACTGCCGCCGGATTCGTGACCGGCGTCAGCACCGGCACCGCCACGATCACCGCCGGGTACAACGGTGTCACTGGCTCGGCCCTGGTGAAGGTCCGCGCGCCCTTCTCCCGCCCGGACAACAGTTTCGTGCCGCTCAATGACCTGGGGAATGGCCGATACCTCGGCTTCCCGGGCTTTCTCTATACGGGCAGTAACGCGATGCCCGCGGCCCACCTCGCCGCCGGCCTCAGCTTCGCCAATGCGATGGTGCCCCGGGACGTGAACGGCAACCCGAGCGGCTCCGGCAAGGTGCTGCTCATGTCCGTCGGCATGTCGAACACCACCCAGGAGTGGTGCACCAAATTCTTTGTGGACCCCTGCAACTTGTGGAGCTTCATGGGGCAGGCCGCCGCGGATGCCCGCGTCAAGACCGGGACCTTCAAGGTTGTGAACGGCGCCCGGGGTGGGGAGACCGCGGACAAGTGGGTGTTCACCAACGACAGCAACTACAACCGGGTGCGCGACTCGGTGCTCACGCCCCAGGGCCTCTCCGAGAAGCAGGTCCAGGCGATCTGGCTGAAGGTGGCTCACAGCGGCCCCACGGTTGGGCTGCCCGACGCCGGCGCCGACGCCTTCCTCCTGGCCCAGGATGTGGGACGCATCCTGCGCACCTTCAAGTCCCGCTATTCGAACCTGAAGGTGGTCTTCGTCAGCAGCCGGATTTACGCCGGCTACGCCAACACCCCACTCAACCCCGAGCCGTATGCCTTCGAGAGCGGCCTGGCGATGCAGTGGGTGGTCAACGCCCAGATCCGGCAGATGGCCTCGGGGGGCACCCTGGTCGACCCGCTGATCGGCAACCTGAACTACAGCGACGGCACCGCCCCCTGGGTCACCTGGGGCCCGTACCTCTGGGCCAACGGCACCACCGCCCGGTCGGATGGACTGCAGTGGTTCAGTTCCGATCTCGAGTCCGATGGAACACACCCCTCCGACCAGGGGGAACTCAAGGTCGGTGGCCTGCTGGTCAGCTTCTTCACCACCTCGCCGGTGACCCGCTGCTGGTTCATCAACGGCGGGACCTGCCCCTGAGTTAGCCGCGGGCCCCGACTGGCGTTCCGCCGCCCGGCGTACATCTTCCATGCTGCAACCGGTCCCAGCCCTCCTTCCGGGGGCCGGGACTGCCGTCCCATTCTTGTCGAGGTGTCCGATGTCCCGACTGCGATTCGCCGCGGCCAGCCTGGTTCTCCTGCTGTCGGCGCAGGCCGAAGCGATGGCCCAGGCCGCGCCCGCGCCCGCGTCCTCCCGCGCCGCGGTCAGGTCCGGTGCCACGACCAGCCGCAGCTGCACCCAGATCCGGGCGGCGACCGCGGCCCGGCCCCGCCCCCGGGCGGTCAAGGGAGCGACGGTCGAGGGCATCACCGAGTACAGCCTCCCCAACGGCCTCCGGGTGCTGCTCTTCCCCGACCCGTCCAAGCCCACCGTCACGGTGAACATCACCTATCTCGTCGGCTCGCGGCATGAGTCCTACGGCGAGACCGGCATGGCGCATCTGCTGGAACACCTGGTGTTCAAGGGCACCCCCTGCCACGTGAACATCCCGCAGGAACTGACCGAACGGGGGGCCAATCCGAACGGCACCACCTGGTTCGACCGCACCAACTACTTCGAGACCTTCGCGGCCACCCCCCAGAACCTGACCTGGGCCCTGGACCTCGAGGCGGACCGGATGGTGAACAGCTACATCGCCAAGTCCGACCTGGTCTCCGAGTTCACGGTGGTGCGCAACGAGTTCGAGATGGGGGAGAACGACCCCGGCAGCATCCTCGAGGAGCGCGCGATGGCCACGGCGTTCCTGTGGCACAACTATGGCAACTCCACGATCGGCGCCCGGGCCGACATCGAAAACGTCCCGATCGAGCGGCTGCAGGCCTTCTACCGGAAGTACTACCAGCCCGATAACGCCATCCTGGTCGTGGCCGGCAAGTTCGACGAGGCCACTACCCTCCGCCTGATCGAGGAGAAGTTCGGCCGCATCCCCAAGCCGGCACGCACCGGCGAGATGAAGCTCTGGCCCACCTACACCCTCGATCCGACCCAGGACGGCGAGCGCGCGGTCACCCTGCGGCGCACCGGCGACGTGCAGGCGCTCATCGCGATCTACCACGTCCCGGCCGGTGGTCACCCCGACTACGCCGCGGTGGACGTCCTCACCCGGGTGCTCGGCAGCCAGCCGTCCGGGCGGCTGTACCAGGCGCTCGTTGCCCCGAAGAAGGCCGCCAACGCCTTCGCCTACTCCTACCGCCTGCGGGAGCCCGGGGCGCTGATCGCCTCGGCCCAGGTCCGGAAGGAGGACCCGCTCGAGACCGCCCGGGACGCGATGCTGCAGGCGCTGGACGAAGCGGTGACCACCCCGCCCACGGCGGAGGAGGTGGAACGGGCCAAGGTGGAGATCCTCAAGAACATCGAGCTGCTGATCAACAACTCCGAGCGGGTGGCCCTCACCCTCTCCGAGTGGGCGTCCATGGCCGACTGGCGGATGCTCTTCATTCATCGCGACCGGGTGAAGCAGGTGACCCCGGCCGACGTGCAGCGCGTCGCCGCCGCCTACCTCAAGCCCAGCAACCGGACCCTCGGCAGCTTCATCCCGACCCAGAAGCCCGACCGGGCGGAGATCCCGGCCACCCCGGACCTCACTCCGATCGTCGTGGCGTACAAGGGGGACACCGCGGTGTCCCAGGGCGAGGCCTTCGATCCCTCGCCAGGGAACATCGACAGCCGGACCACCCGCAACCTCGTGGGCGGCCTGCAGGTGGCCCTCCTCCCCAAGCGCACCCGGGGCGGGTCGGTGAACGCCAGCCTCTCGCTCGACTTCAACGACATGAGCGGGGCGTGCGGCAAGCGCGCCATCGCGAGCATGACCTCGCAGATGCTGCTGCGGGGGACCCGGACCAAGTCCCGGCAGCAGATCAAGGATGAGTTCGACCGGCTCAAGGCGCGGGTGGGCGTCTTCGGCAGCTACGACGCGCTCAACGGCCGGATCGAGACCACCCGGGCCAACCTGGCTCCAGTGCTTCGCCTGCTGGGTGAGGTGCTGCGCGAGCCGGCCTTCGACGACAAGGAGTTCGGGGAACTCAAGCAGCAGTCGCTGGCCCAGCTGGAGGAAAGCAAGTCCGACCCGCAGGCGCTCGCCTTCACCGCCTTCGAGCGTTACATGAGCCCCTACCCGAAGGGGGATCCGCGCTACCGGCCGACGCTGGAAGAGCAGATCGACGAGCTGACCGCCGTGACCATCGAGGACGTGCGGCGCTTCTATGCCGAAACCTACGGGGCGGGGCACAGCCAGCTGGCGATCGTCGGGGACTTCGACCCGGCGGAGGTCACCCCGGTCCTCACGTCCATCTTCGGCGCCTGGAAGAGCCCCCGGCCCTGGGAGCGCATTCCCAGCCTGTACTTCGACCAGGCGGCCACCTCGATCAGCATCGAGACGCCCGACAAGGCCAACGCGATGTTCATCGCGGGGATCAACCTCGAGCTCAAGGATGACGAGCCCGACTACCCCGCGCTGCTGCTCGGCAACGAGGTGCTGGGGGGCGGGTTCCTCAACTCCCGCCTAGCCACCCGGATCCGGCAGAAGGAGGGGATCAGCTACGGCGTGGGCTCGTTCATGAGCGTCTCCTCCGAGGACAAGGCGAGCCGTTTCATGGGCTACGCCATCTACGCCCCGGAGAACGCCGCGAAGGTCGAGAGCGCCTTCCGTGAAGAGGTCGAGCGGGTGGTGCGGGAGGGAATCACCCAGGAGGAGCTGGACAAGGCCCGGCAGGGCTGGTTGCAGAACCAGCAGGTTGGCCGGTCGAACGATGGCGGCCTCGCCGGGGATCTCCAGGGCAAGGTCTACCTCGGGCGCACCATGGCCTTCGACGCCGAGCTGGAGCGCCGGGTCGCGGCGCTGACGCTGGACCAGGTCAACGGCGCGCTCCGCCGCTACATCGACCCGGCCAGGATGACGGTGGTCAAGGCGGGCGACTTCGCCAAGGGCCGGGCGCAACCCGCCAGTCCCTGAGCCATGCCCGCACGCGCCTTCTACTACCGGGTCACCGACGGGATTCGTATCTCGGTCCGGCCGGTCTACCTGCCGGAGCGCTCCAATCCGCTCAAGCAGCAGTACGTGTTCGCGTACTTCGTGCGGATCGAGAACATCAGCGGCACGACTGCCCAGCTGCGGTCGCGGCGCTGGCGGATCCACGATTCCATTGGCGAGGAGACGGTGGTGGAAGGGGAGGGCGTGGTAGGGGAACAGCCCATCCTGTCGCACGGCCAGGTCCATGAGTATCAGAGCTTCTGCGTACTGAAATCCGAGCAGGGTTATATGGAAGGGGAGTACCTGTTCGTCCGCGATGCGGGAACGGTGTTCGAGGCCGCCATTCCCCGCTTCCTGCTGGAAGCGAAGGAATCAGCGGAGCCCCTGCACTAGGATGGGGCTGCCGGCACGCTTTCTCGCGGAACTGGGGCGGCTGAAGCTCGGCGAAGGGCCGGTGCTGGTGGCGGTGTCGGGGGGCGTGGATTCCATGGTGCTGCTCGAGCTCCTCGCGGCCACCCGCCACCGTCACCCCCTGGCGCCGGTCATCGCGCACGTGGATCATGGCATTCATCCCCAGAGCAGCCGCCCCGCGGCGCTGGTCGCGCGGCGGGCGGCGGCGCTGGACCTGCCATTCATCAGCACCACCCTCGCGCTCGGCCCCGGCGTCTCCGAGACGGCCGCCCGACGGGCTAGGCACGCCTGGCTCCGCGCGGAGCAGGAAACCCTCGGGGCCCGCTGGCTGCTGACGGCGCATCACGCCGACGACCAGCGAGAGACCGTGCTCATGCGGGCACTCCGCGGCAGCGGTCCGGCGGGGCTGGCCGGCATGGCACGGCGCGGGCGCCGCATCGCCCGGCCCCTGCTCGGTTTCTCCCGCGAGAGCATCCTTACCTATGCCCGGGCCGTGGGACTCGAATGGTGGGAGGATGCCGCCAACGCCGATCCCCGCCACCTCCGGTCCTGGCTCAGGACGGCGCTCCTCCCCGGGCTTCGCACCCGGCTCCCCGACCTCGACCGCCACCTCGATCAGGCCGCCCGCCATGCTTCCGCGGCGCGGCGGGCGTGGGGAGAAGCGCTGCGCCGCTGGCCCGGCCTGGAGTACAGCAGCGAGCGAGGGGCCCCATCGCTGCACTGGCCGACGCTCCAGTCCCTTCCGGGGACCCTGGCCGTGAGCCTCACCCAGGCCATGCTGCTGGAGCGGGGGGCGCCGGCCGGCCGGGCCAGGGTCGCCCGGGCCCTGCGGTCGCTCCGGGCGGCGCAGAGCGGTCAGCGCGCCGACCTGGGCGAGGGGTGGTCCCTCGCCCGCGACTTCGATCGCCTCCAGCTCGCGAGCCCCGGTCAGCCGGCGCCACCGCCGGACAGCAGCGAGCTGACTGCTTCCCCAGGTCAAACCGACTGGGCGGGGTGGCGCGTACGTTGGACGTTGGACACGGCGCCCGCGCTCCAGGCGCGCGACGGTCGCACCGCGTGGTTCATCCCCGGGGTCCTGGCGATCCGCGCCTGGCGGGCCGGGGACCGGGTGACCCCGCTGGGAGGCACCGGCCAGCGCCTCGCCGTCCGCTGCTTTCAGGATGCGCGCGTACCGGTGCAGGACCGGGCCGTCTGGCCGCTCATCGAGGGGGACGGCCAGCTGGCGTGGATTCCGGGCATCTGCCGCTCCAGCAACCTCCTGCCGGCGGCCGGAGCACCGGCGATCCGGGTGGAGGTCGAGCGTGTCCGCTGAGCCGCGGGCGGGAGGCCGGGAACTGCGCGCCGTGGTCTACGACGCGGGGACCATCGCGGCCCGGGTGCACGAGCTGGGGCGGGAGATCACCCGGGCCTATCCTGAAGGAGAGCTCACCCTGATCGGGCTGCTCAAGGGCAGCTTCATCTTCCTCGCCGATCTGGTCCGGGCGATCGAGCGGCCGCTCTCGGTGGACTTCCTCGTGGCCAGCTCCTACGGGACGGGGACGGTGTCAAGCGGGGAGGTCCGGCTGCTCTACGAACCGGCCGCCCAGCTGGCGGGGAGGCATATCCTGCTGGTTGAGGATATTATTGATAGCGGTCGAACTCTGGCCTCCCTGACGGACCGGCTGCGGTCCCGGGGGCCGAGGAGCCTCGCGATCTGCGCGCTGCTGGATAAGCGCATCGCACCCCCCTTGCCGGAGATCCGGTTCGTGGGGTTCACGGCCCCACCGAAGTTCCTGGTGGGTTACGGCCTGGATCACGCGGAGGAATTCCGGCACCTCCCGTACATCGCGGAAATGGGTTGAATGGCTGAACGCATGCCGCCGGGCCCGCCTCGTGCTGATTGGCGGGGCCTGAGCAAGAATCTCGCGCTGTGGCTCCTCGTGGCCCTGGTCGCGATGGCGCTCTTCCAGCTGATGAACAGCCAGAAGACCGCCATGCAGGAGTTCACATATACCAACTTCAAGCAGCAGCTGGCCGCGGGGAACGTGAAGAACGTCACGGTCTACGACGGCAAGCAGGTCGAGGGTGAGTTCGTCAATCCGGTCCCCCAGGACGGGCGGCCGGCCAAGGCGTTCGTGGTGCTGCTGCCCATCAAGGACAGCGAGCAGATCCTGGCCGAGCTGGAGAAGGCCAACGTGCCCATCTCGGCCAAGGAGCCGAAGATCGGGGTCGCCAACTTCCTGCTGGCGGCGCTGCCCTGGATCGTGATCATCGGGCTCTGGGTCTTCCTGCTGCGGCAGCTCCAGGCCGGCGGCAGCCGCGCCTTCAGCTTCGGGAAGAGCAAGGCCAAGCTGCTCACCGGGGACACCCCCAAGCTCACCTTCGCGGACGTCGCCGGGGCCGATGAGGCCAAGGTGGAGCTGCAGGAAGTGATCGAGTTCCTCAAGGATCCGGGCAAGTTCACCCGGCTGGGCGGGCGCCTGCCCAAGGGCGCGCTCCTGGTGGGCCCGCCGGGCACCGGCAAGACGCTGCTCGCCAAGGCGGTGGCCGGCGAGGCC
>CAZPER010000087.1:0-15078 GCA_964585655.1 uncultured Gemmatimonadaceae bacterium
CCCGCCGCCCCCAAAACCCCGCCGCCCCCGCCGTACCCCCGCTCCTCCCCGATAGGAATGCTATCCGACCGCCCACGAGTCCTGGCGCCACCCCCGAAGCCCCTGTTCCGGGCGTCTGGACCGCGCCAACCGGCAACTCTTGCCGCGTTCGGCTCCCCAAACCCGCGCGCCGATCCCCCGGACGCCCGTTCCGGCTCGCCAGACGCGCCTTCCGCCGACCCGGATGGCCCGTTCCCCACCCTGGAACCGCGCGCCGCATGACCAGACGCTCCGTTTCCCGAACCGTATGCCCTTTCTGATAGGCCAGACTCCCGCGCCGACACCATAGACTCCCGCGCCGACACGATAGACAACCGCTCGCCCACCCCCCACGCCCTGGCCGCCGCACCGCACCCGCGCACCGCCGAGTCTCGCCCGGTGGACAAACGGGCCAGTGCCCCAAATGGGGGGAAATTGTGCTAACGATCATTCCTCACAATGCGTTAGGCCCACTTTGTCAGGATGGCACGCCGGCTGCATGTATCCCCCGCCGGAGCCGGCTCGCGCGGCGCAACCTGCCGGCTCCCGCGCGCGCAACGTGCAGTCTCATGGGGACGTGCCCGCACACGCACCCGAAACCATCTAACGCTGTTAAGGAAAGAAAGGCAGGAAAAGATGAACTCCTCATTCCGCCTGAAGCAGGAGATGGGCGCGCGTGCGCTCCAGTTCTGCCAGGCACAACCGGCCGACAGCCCCCGCTACACGGAGCTGGTCGGCCAGCTCGAAGCCGCCCTCAACGAGGGGCGGGCCCTGGTCCCCCAGTTCGGCGACGGACTGGATGACCGCCACGCCGCCGCCCAGCACCGGCTCACGCTGCGCGACGAGATCCACACCTTCCTCCGGCGGCTGGTCAAGTCGGGGCAGGGGGTGGCGCGGGAGGTGGAATCCCTCAACGGATACTTCCGCGTGGGCAACCTCGAAGTGAGCGACGTCCGCCTGGTCGGCCGCGGGCGGCAGTACCTCGAAGTGGTGGGACAGCACCCGGAGCAGTTCGCCGGCCTGGGGTTCGGGCCGGAGGAGGTGACCAGCTTCACCCAGGTGCTGGATGCCCTGGAGCAGACACGGCTCCGGAGCAGCGCCGCCCGCGGCTCCCACTCCAGCGCCACCCGGGACATGCGCCGGGTCGGCACCCGGATCATGCGCACCGTGGAGCTGCTGGACGCGATGCACATGAACCGGTTCGCCGGCGACTCGAACACCCTGGCCGCCTGGGTCGCCGCCTCCTCCATCTCCTGGCCCCGCAGCAAGACGGGCGAGGACGCGCGGAAGGAGGGTAAGGAGGGCGCGGCATGAGCGCGCCGCTGACACAGTACGGGGGCACAGACTCCACAGACCGATCACCTGTGAAATCTGCGCCCCCAATCTGCGTCCCGTTTCCCCGTTTCCCCGTTTCCCGTTTCCCCGTTCCCCGTTCCCCGTTCCCCCGAGCTGTTGACCCCGCCAAATGGCCCGCTAGATTCAGCCATATGGCAGCCCCACGAAAGCGGGCCCGACGCGCCCCCGATCCCGCACCCCCCCTCACCCCCTCCGTGGCCTTCCTCGCCCTCCTCGGCCTCAAGCGCTACACCGCCCTCGAGGTCATCGGCCACATCTCGAAGGGCCTCTCCTTCAGCGCCTTCGAACACCTCCGCGCCGCCATGGACCTCCCCTCCGCCGAGCTGGCGGAGCTGGCCGGCATCCCGGCGCGGACCCTCCAGCGGCGCAAGGAAGAGGGGCGCCTGCAACCGGATGAGTCGGACCGGCTGGTGCGGCTCTCCCGCGTGTATGGCCTGAGCCTCGAACTGTTCGAGGGCGACCAGGCCCAGGCCCGCCACTGGCTCGCCTCCCCCCAGCTCGCCTTCGCGCAGCGGTCCCCGCTCTCCATGACCAGCACCGAGGTGGGCGCCCGGGAAGTGGAGGCGCTCATCGGCCGGCTGGAGCACGGGGTGTTCTCGTAGTGCCCACCGCCTGGCGCATCCTCAAGACCAGGCACGCGCAGTCCCCCTTCGATGGCGAAGGCGCCCGCCGCTACGGCGGCCGCTGGACCAGCCCCGGGCAACCGGCGGTGTACACCGCGGAATCACCGGCCCTCGCCACCCTTGAGGTCCTGGTGCACCTCCAGAGCGCCGCCACCCTGGCCCATTACTCGCTGGTCTCGGTCGAGTTTCCCGCCTCGGAGGTAACGCGGATCCCCCCGTCGGCCCTTCCCGCCGACTGGGCATCGTCACCCGCACCCCCCAAACTCCAGCAGTTGGGTGACCGCTGGCTCGCCGAGGGCCGTCATGCCGTGCTGCAGGTTCCGAGCGCCGTCGTGCCCCACAGCATGAACTACCTGCTCAACCCAAGGCATCCGGCGTTCAACGCGTTCACGTTTGGCAAGGTGGTGCCGTACAACTTTGACGCGCGACTTCGCGGGTGACCGCGCCCTCACGCCCCGATCAACCCATTCCGTGCCCTTCCGTGTCTTCCGTGTTTCCGTGGTGAAGCAGTTGGTTCGGGACCGGTGTTGGGCGGAGCTGGCGCTCCGCCCCTACTGACCGTTTCCCCGTTTCTCCGTTTCCCCGTTTCTCCGTTTCCCCGTTCCCCGTTCCCCGTTCCCCGTTCCCCGTTCACCCCTTCCTCGCCCCCGCGCCGATCAGCAGTTCCATCACCCCGGCATAATCGCCCCGCCCGGCATACCACCCGTTGACCGAGCCATACACGGTCCATTGCAGCGGCGTCTGCCCGCCGAAGTCCCGGTCCCGCGCCTCGAGCGGCGGCCGGTGCTGGAGGATCACCCGCACCATCTCCGCGTTGCCATGGAAGCCGGCCCAGTGGAGCGCCGTGCCGCCGTGCCGGCCGGTGGCATCCACCGGCCACCCGGCGGCCAGGAGCAGCCGCACCGCCAGCGTGTTGTTCTGCTCCGCCGCGAGCGGCAGCTTCCGCCGCTCCTCCTCCCCCAGCGTCCGTGACAGCCCGGGTCGACTCGCGACCAGCGCCGTCACCGTCGCCTCATCCCCCGCCTCGCAGGCCAGCGCCAGCCGGAGCGGCTCGGGGGTGCGGTCCAGCAGCAGCCGGTACACCCCCTCGTGCCCGAACTCGCGCGCCACCGCGTGCGGCGACTTCCCCGCCCCCAGCGTCCAGGTGTAGATGTGCCCGCCGGAGTGGAAGTTCCGCTTGGGGAAATACTTCTCCGAGACGACGGTGCGGATGGCGCCGGGATCGGCGTCGAGGAAGCCGCGCACCCGCTCGATGTCCCCCAGCGCCGCGGCCAGCATGATGTCGGCCTGCGCCCCCCGCTCCACCAGGTAGCGGGCGACATCAGTGTGCGAACGCACCAGGTACTGCGCCGGGGTAGACTCATGATCCACGTCGCGGGCATCAATCTCCGCCCCGTGCTTGAGCAGGAACTCGGCGATCGCCACGGTGGGCGCCACATGCAGCGGCGTCTGGCCGTCGCCCCCTCGCATCTTCACCGACTTGGGGTTCGCCGCCACCAGCGCCGCCAGCTCCTCCATCCGGCCCAGTTGCGCCGCCGACTTGGCGTCGAGCACCGCCCCGCGCTCGATCAGGAAGTCGGCCAGGCCGTGATCGTCCTCCAGCACGTGGAACCCGCCGGCCCACCAGTGGCTGCGCTGGTTGATGTCGGCGCCGCTCGCGAGCAGCAGCTCCACCAGCTCCCGGTTGGCCTGCCCCACCGCCACGATCAGCGGCGTGGCCCCGAAGGCGCCGTCGCGCACCGGCTCGTTGAGCCGCCCCTTGAGCGACGGAAACCGGCTTAGCACCTCGGCCACCGCCCTGGCCTCGCGGCTCTTGAGCGCCGCCGCCAGCGCCTCCCTCGGATCGGTCGCGGCCTGCGCCTCGACGTGGGCCTTGAGCTTGGGCCAGCTCGGGAAGCCGTACTCCCGCGCCAGCGCATGCTGGCAGTCGGCGAGCTTGGGCGCCGCGGCGGCGTCGGCCGGCCCCCACGCGCTGAGCCGCTCGCGCGCGAGCGCGTCGCCCGCCTTCACGGCCTTGAGGAATTCCTTCGATTCTTTGGTGAGAAACTCGAGACTGGCCCGTTCGGGCAGCGTGCGGGACATCAGACCCCCTTCGTAGAGCCCGAGGTCCGCCGTCGGTGGGCTGGAAGTGAGGTGATGTCAGTTGTGCTGCGGAACTTCCCAGGTGGGATCATCCCTGCCCGCGGACCGGGTGCGCCCTGTCGCGCACGCCGGGGACTGTACCTGACCGGGAGGGGAGGGTCAAGGTGGAACGGGGGAACGGGAGAACGGGAGAACGGGAGAACGGGATGACGGGGGACTGGTGGTCCCGTTCCCCCGTTCCCCCGTTCCCCCGTTCCCCCGTTCCCCCGTTCCCCCGTTCCCCGTTCCCCGTTCCCCGCCTCCCCGGCCCCCGATACGGCCTGATCTGCCGCACCCGCCCGGACGCGGGAATCGTATCCTGCGCCACCGTCGCGGTGATCGTGCTCCGTGCCTCCGCCGGCGACGCGCTGCACTCGGCCGGCTTGGGGCCGTTCACCCACACCGCCACCCCATGCTCCTCGAGCTGCCAGTCGCTGTGCCGGACCGGCTGCGTGCCGTGCGCCTTCGCCGGCTTCGCCGCGGGGATGCAGTAGCCGCTCACCACGACCGTCTGCCCCACCAGCGCCTCGGTGGTGAGGACGGTCCGCACCGACACCGCCGGCGCATCAGCCTGCTTTGGCGCCGGGGCGCCAACCTGCCGTGGGCCGCAGGCGGTAGCCAGCACCGCGGCGGCCAGGATCATCGTACGCATCTTCGGCCTCCCTTTGTGATATCCGTTGGCTTTCCGAACCCGCTGCCCGCCTGCCCTTCGACTCCCTACCCAACGACGGATGACCTGCATTTGTTCCAATCTGGTACTTACCCGGCTCCCGTCTCCCGTCTCCCGTTCTCCCGTTCCCCTACCGCCCTACCGCCCTACCGCCCCACCACCACCGGCAACGACATCCCGTGCATGAAATGCGGCTTCCCGCTCTTCGCGTCGGGGATGAAGCAGGTGAAGACGTAATTCCCCGGCTCCAGCGTCAACTCCACCAGCGCCTCGGTGCTCTGCGCCAGCCCCACCGTCCCCCCAATGAGTTGCGCAGGCGGGGGGCCCTGGAGCGACATCTGCCACTGGTGCAGGTCGGTGGCGGTCTTCCCCGGCAGCAGCTTGAACACCACGATCTCGTGCGGCTGCACCGCGTCGTTCACCACCCGGACGAACTGCTTCCCCGCCTTGAAGGCGCGCGCCGGCGCAAAGCCGAAGTCCACCAGCCGCACCGTGTTCGTGGCCTCTGGGGCGCGGGCGCCGTTGTGGTTGGGCAGCACCGTGAAGCCGGCGGCCATCCCCTTGGCCACATGCGGCACGTTGTCCGGGCCGGGGATGAAGCAGAGGATGGCGTAGTTCCCCGGCGCCAGGTCCTGCACCACCGCGCTCGAGTCGCCCGGGGCGACGGCGCCCGGCCCGCCCACCATCACCAGCCACGGCGGGGGCGGCGCGTCGTGCGGAAAGGCGGCCAGGTCCTTGAGCGTCTTCCCCTGGGTGAGCCGCACCAGCTGCGCGTGGTGCAGGTCGTGGCCTCCGTTCACCAGCTGGATGCGGGTGGGGCCGGACGGCACCGTCGCCGGGACGTCGTAGCCGAAATCGCGGGCGACGATCCGCAGCGGCGTCGGCGCGATGGACGGCTTCGGCTTCGGGCCAGCCATGCCCATGAGCGCCACCGCGGCGCCGGCGACGAGGACCACGGACGCGACGTACCGGGTCGGTGAGAGGGTGGCGGGGTTCATGGGTTCGCTCCTTCCAAGGGTACGGGTGTCAGGCACAGGATCGTCGCCGTGAGGGCGACGGCGTTCTCGGTCTCTCCGGTCACCGTCACCGCGGTGCCGCCATCGGCGGGCGCGACGGTGACCCTGCCCTTCCCCCGCGGCGCCGGAGCCGCCGCGCGGGTGTCAATCTCGATCACTCGGCCGGCGAAGAAGTCGCCGAACACCATGCCGAGGTAGAAGTCATCCGGCCGCTGGGCGGAGGGGAGCACCAGTGAAAGGCTCCGCAGTCCTTCCTTGGGTCCGGTCCAGTCGGTGAACTGCACTCCCAGTCCCGCGGGGCCGGCCGCCGATCCCGCGCAGGAGATCTCGCGGCCGCTCGTCTCATACACCCCGGGGTTGGCGCCGCCGGCGATCTCCACCCGGACCGCCGTGCCGGGAGCGGGCGCCGACTGGCACCCGCCCAGCACCAGGCCGAGCAGCAGGGTCCGGCGGCAACGGCACATCAGCGGCGCATCCGGCTGATCGGGGCCCGCAGCATCGCGCCGCCGGGCGCGGACTTCGCCTTGAACTTCCCGTTCACCGCGATCGTCATCTCCTGGGTCGGGTCCGCGATCAGCCCGCCCACCGCGATGAAGTCGAAGGTCCCCTCGAAGCTCGTGCTGCTGGCGCTGGTCACCTTCACCGAGCCGGAGGTCGCCACGAACAGGCCGACCAGCTGGCCGTTCTCGCTGTCGTACGCCGCGGCCACCCAGTCGCCATCGGTGGGGGTGCCGTTGATGCCGTCCAGCAGCGGGTAGGTCCCGGTGCCGGGGATCCCGCTCCCCATCCGGATGATCTGGATCAGCGCGCCGCCGGTCGGATCATCTTCCGACATCTCCACCGCGAAGATCTGCCCGGCCTGGGGGTCGTCGAGCTCGCCGAACATCGCGTCGCCCTTCACCGTCGTCTCCACGTCGCCGGTCACCGTCGCGGTGAAGGCCGGGTTGCCGCCGTTGCCGGGGCCGGTCCCGCCGTCGCCATCGCTGCCGCACGCCGCCAGCACCATCGCCGCCATGAGGGCCATCATCCGAGGGGTACGCATCTGTCGATCTTCTCCATGTGTGAGTGACTGTGTGGTGCTTTGTCATGGGCCCGCCGGGCGGTAGGGGTTCTGCGCGCTGCAGTTCGCGCTTCGATCCGGTCCGCCTGCCCGACCAACCGCCCAACCGCCTTGCTCGTCCATCCGACGCGGGCTACAATAGGCCTCCCGTTCACCTCCCGATGAATTCCGCCCCACCTTCCGATCACCCGGCGATCACCTGGCGCAACGTGTTGTCTCTCAATGGGTTTGACGCGGAGTCCCGGTGGGTGGCGAGCTGGGCGCTGCTGCGGCTGAAGGCGCCGGAGGGGGGGATGCTGGGGCGGGTGATGGCCGGCTACCAGGCGCCGGACCGGCATTACCACACCGTCCAGCACTTGGCGGAGTGCTTCGAGCGCTTCGATGAGGGGCGGGAGCTGGCCGAACGGGCCGGGGAAGTGGCGCTGGCGCTCTGGTTCCACGACGCCATCTACGACACCCATCGCGGGGACAACGAATCGGAGAGCGCGGGTTGGGCGGCGCGCGCGGTTCAGGAAGCGGGGGGCGACGGCGATACTGCCGGGCGGGTCGCCGAGCTGGTGCTCGCCACCGCTCACTTGAGCGTCCCCGCCGCGGGGGATCCCTCCCTTATTGTTGATATTGACCTGGCCATCCTCGGCGCCGGGCGGCCGCGGTACGACCAGTACGAAACGCAGATACGACGCGAGTATGCCTGGGTGCCGGAGCCGGAGTTCCGGAGTCGGCGGCGCCAGGTCCTCGCGGGCTTTCTGGAGCGCCCTTTCATCTATAGCACCACGTTCTTCCGCCGCCGGCTGGAGCCGGCCGCCCGGGCCAACCTGGCCCGCGCCGTGGCGCGCCTCGGAGCGGCGGGATGACGCCTCCCCTCCGGCTGGTCACCTTCGGCGGCCTGGGGGTGCAGCGGGGCGGCGCCCCCGCCGAAGGCGCGGGAGCGCAGCGGCGGCGCCTCGCCCTCCTGGCCCTCCTCGCCGCCGCCGGCGAACGGGGCAGTAGCCGCGAGAAGCTGCTCGGCCTCCTCTGGCCCGAGAGCGACCTCGAGCGGGCCCGGAAGAACCTGGCCCAGGCGGTGTACGCCCTCCGCCGGGATCTCGGCGCCGAGGAGCTGGTCATCGGCACCACCGAGCTCCGGCTCAATACCGACCTTTGCGGCAGCGACCTGGCCGACTTCCGCGCCGCCATCCGCGAGGACCGGCTGGCCGACGCCGTGACGCTCTATCGCGGCCCCTTCCTCGAGGGGATCTACCTCGACGAGGCGCCGGAGTTCGAGCGTTGGGCCGAGACCGAGCGCACCGCCCTGGCGCACGAGTACGTCCACGCGCTGGAAAAGCTGGCGGAGCAGACGGCGGGAAAGGGAGACGCCCGCGCCGCGGTGGGCTACTGGCGGCTCCTCGCCAACGCCGATCCGCTGAACGGGAAGAGCGCGCTGGGCCTCATGCGCGCCCTCGCCGCCGCCGGCGACCGTGCCGCCGCGCTGCAGCACTACCGGGTGTACGAGATGCTGCTGCGGCAGGAGCTGGATCTGGCGCCGGATGCCGCGGTGGTGAAGCTGGCGGAGGAGTTGAGGCGGGCGGTGGGGGAGACGACGGACCGACGGACGGACGGACCGACGGACCGTCCGACCGCCCTCCCCTCCGTCCCCCTCTCCACCATCCCCGGCACCCCGGCGGTGACCCGCCCGGCGCCAGTGCCGGAACCCTCGGCGCGAAAGCACATCAGCGGCTACACCGACGAGTACGCGCGGCCGCGGCCGGTGCCGACGGACCGGCGGACCGACGGACCGACGGTCGGGCCAGTTGCCGGGCCTGCTGACGCATCAACGGCCCGTCGGCCCGTCGGCCCGTCGAAACGCCGGCTCATCATTACCGCCGTTGCCGTCCTCACCGCCCTTACCGCCCTCTACTTCGGCGTCATCCGCGTCCGCGTCTTCCGCAGCGACGCCCCCGCCACCCCCGTCGTCGCGGTGGGGATGATCAAGGATTACACCCGGAGCGACGAGGGGATGGCGCGGCCGCTGGGCGACATGCTGGCCACCGACCTGGCGCGGCACCGCGGCCTCCAGGTGATCAGCACCGCGCGGATGTACGAGCTGATGGCGCAGGGCACCGGCACCGGCGATTCCGCGGCCTCCGCGGTGCGCGCGGCGCGCGCCGCCGGCGCCACCGAGCTGCTGGATGGCGCGCTGTACCGCCGCCCCGACGGCCGCTACCGGCTCGACCTGGCCCGCACCTCCCTCGCGAGCGGCAGCGTCATCGCCTCCTACTCCGCGGAGGCGGGGGATCTCTTCGGCCTGGTGGACGAGGCGCGGAAGAGCATCACCACCGGGCTCGACTCCACCGTGAGCGGCAACATCGGCGACGTCACCACCCGTTCGCTGGTGGCGTACCGCTTCTATGAGGAGGGGCTCCGGGCGCTGTTCCGCGGCAACAACGAGGCCGGCGCGCGGCTGATGCGGCAGGCGCTGGAGGAGGACTCGACCTTCGCCATGGCGCAGTACTGGCTGGCCACCACCTATGGGAGCTTCAACGACAATGGGCTGATCCGCGGGCTGGAGCGGGCGGTGGCGCTCTCCGCCCGCGCCACCGACCGGGAGCGGCTCATCATCAAGTCGGCGTGGGCGGAGGCGGTGGATCATCCCTCGCGCATGGCCCTCGCCGAGTCGCTGACGGTGCGCTATCCCAATGAGCCGGAGCCCTACATCCGGCTGGCGGCGGCGCGGAGCTCAGCCGGGGACTTCGCCGGCGCGGTGGCCCCGCTCCGCCGGGTGATCAGGCTCGACTCCCTCTCGATGTACACCTCTCGCCGTCCCGACGGCCCGGCGGTGCGCTGCCATGCCTGCGTCGCGTACCTGATGCTCATCAACACCTACAACCAGATGGACTCGCTCCAGGCGGGGCTCCGGGTGGCGCAGGAGTGGAGCCGAGTGCAGCCGGAGGACGCCGGGCCGTGGGGACAGATCAGCTGGAGCCTGATGCTGATGGGCCGCTACAAGGAAGCGCTGGTGGCGGACCAGGCGGTCATCGCGCGCGATCCCGGGCTGGTGCGGGACGGCTTCCGGGTGCAGGTGGCGTTCCGCGCCGGGGACTTCGCCGCGGCGGACAGCTATTACACCCAGATCGCCCGGGGCCGGCTGGAGGGAGAGGGCTACAAGTGGCTCAGCATCAGCAAGCGGATGCAGGGCCGTCCCCGGGAGGCGCTGGAGTGGGCCCGGAAGCTCCGCGCCCTGGAGCGGAACTTTCCCCGGGGGGCCGCGCCCTACAACGCCCTCTTCGAGGCCCAGTGTTACTACGAGCTGGGAGAGTTCCGTCGCGCGGCGGCGACCTTTGATTCCGTCTCCCGCTCGCCGCGGGACACCACCAGCTCGCAGCGGGCCCGGAACCTGATCTGGACCCAGCTCCTCCGGAGCACCGCGCTCGCGGCGGCCGGAGACACGGCGCTGCTCCCCGCCATCGCGGATAGCCTGCAGGCCTGGGGCCGGCTCAACTCCTACGGCCGGGACCAGCGGGCGCACCACCATGCGCGGGGACTGCTCTTCGCCGCCCGCGGCGACCTGGCGCAGGCGGAGCGGGAGTTCCGCGCCGCCATCTGGAGCCCCACCGGCGGCTACACCCGCACCAATATCGAGCTGGCCAAGGTGCTGCTCCGGCTCAACCAGCCGCGGGAGGCCGCCTACTGGGCCGACGCCGCGCGCCACAGCGGGCTCGACGCCTCCCAGACCTACACCACCACCACCGAACTGCTCGAACTCGGCGCCCTCGCCTGGGATGCGGCGGGGGAGCGGGACAGCGCCGTCGCGCGCTACCAGCAGGTGGTGCGCAACTGGAGCAACGCGGAGCCGCTGTTCCAGCCGCGGGTGGAGCGGGCGCGGCTCAGGTTGGGGCAGTTGGGGAGGTAGGGAAGAGCGGAGAACGGGGAACGGGGAACGGAGAACGGCTGTCATTGCGGAGTGCAGGGGATTGCTTCGGCCCCTCGCAATGACAGGTGCCTGTACCCCCACCTCCCGTTCTCCGTTCCCCGTTCCCCGTTCCCCCTTTCCCCCTTTCCCCCTTTCTCCCGTTCCCCCGTTCCCCCTACCTCTTCAGCCCCTCCACCACCACCCGCATCACCGACTCCTCCGCCGCCGCGCGGTCCACCCCCGTGATCCCGGAGTAGATCTCCGGGTGCGCGAACCAGTGCGCGTGGGTGATCAGCGCCGCGAGGATCAGCCGGGCCGTGGCGCGGGTGTCGCTGATGCGGAACTCGCCCTGGGCCACGCCGTCGGCGAGCGTGCGCTCGAGCTGCTGCGCCGCCCGCCCGGTCACCTCGATGGCGTGGAACACCGCCAGCTCGGGGAAGCGGGTCAGCTCCCCCATCGAGAGCCGGAGCAGCGCCGCGTATTCCGGCTCGTCCATCGTCTGCCAGAACCAGCGGGCGAACTCCCGCAGCCGGCGCACCGCGCTCTCCCCTACCAGGCCGGCGGCCGCCTCCGGCTCCACCCGCTCCAGGGTGCGCATCACCGTGGACCGCACCACCTCCTTGAACAGCGCCTCCTTGGTGGGGAAGTGTTGCCGGAGCGTCGCCGTTGAGACGCCGGCCAGCCGCGCGATCAGCCCCTCGCGGGCTCCGGCGAAGCCGCGGCGACCAAACTCGGTGAGCGCTGCGCGGAGGATCCGTTCCTCTCGGCGCTCGCCGGTGGATTCTCGTAGAGTCAGGGTCGGGGTCGGTGTCATGCCCCTTGGAAGGGCAACCGCGGTGCCATTTCGGGAGGCGGCGGCCAGCGGCCGGCGCGGCCCGCCTAAGTGATTCCCGGTCAATGACTTTGATTCTGATGTGCCGGACACCTGGCGCCGAGGTCCCGCTTGGGGCGACCCGATTCGAGCGCGAGATTCAGCGAGTTCGTGAAATCTCGCGGTCGCCGCCTTCCCTCAGCAGTCGACGTGAAGCCCGCTCCCGCGCTGATCGCCGAGCCGATGCTGACGGCTCGCGCCCACTCGCCCACTCACCCTCGTGTGCCAGATCACATCCGTCTGAAGATTGTCAACCCGTCCAGACTCTGGATCACCGCTCCGCGGACCTTGCGCCTTCACGTGAACTGCCGATATTCCGCCTCGTGCTGATCAATCTCGTCCCTGAGTTCCTCTCCGTACTCAAAGCCGTAGATCGCGAAGCGGCGTTCGAGCAATACCTCAACGCCCATCGCGCCGTGCTCTCCGCCTACTGGCACAACTACGTGCTGGACCTGGAGAGCCAGCAGGCGCGGGCGGTGATGAGCCATGCGCTCAACGCCGACCGTGCCGACCTGCACGAGCTGCTCGAGTCCTCGGACATCGAGGGGATCGTGGAGGATGCGATCGCCCAGGCGGAGGACCTGCTCCAGGTGGACCGCCCCACCGACGTCTATCTCATGGTCGGGATGGGCGCGGCCAACGCCGGCGAGCTGGTGGTGGGCGGTCGGGGCGTGGCCTTCATCTGCCTGGAGCACTTCACCGGCCGGGCCAACCCCGAGACCTACGGCATGGGGCTGCCGCCGGAGCTGATCCCGCTCTGGGTGGCGCACGAGCTGGCCCACTGCGTCCGCTACACCAGCCCCACCAGCCAGAGCGAGCTCAAGAAGATCGTCGCCGACCAGGCCGGCTACTACGACTACTGGGTGACCGGAAGCCGGGCCACCCTGCGTGAGCTGCTGCTCAACGAGGGGCTGGCGGTGCATGCGGCGCAGGCGGTGGCGCCGGGGCTGGATCCGGCCAATTACTTCGGCTATCCCCGGCGGCAGTATCGCCGGCTGCGCGAGCTCGAGGCGCTGCTCCGGCGGGTGGTGGAGCCGGAGCTCGACGGCCGCGGCATCGGGCTCCGGCTCCGCTACCTCTCCGGCGGGATGAGTCCCTCGGCGCGGCTGGTGGCGGGGCGGGTGCTGCCGGAGCGGTCGGGGTACTACCTGGGCCACCGCATGGCGGAGGCGCTGGTGCAGGAGCGGGGGATTGCGGCGGCGCTGCGCGCCAGCGCGCAGGAGTTCCAGTCGGCCGAGGATCTCGCCCGCGGGGTGCAGACGGCGTGAGTGACCAGCCGGTCCGCATCACCATCAAGCCTTCCGGCAGCATCCTCATCGAATCGCCGGCCGTCATCCTCGACGCCGACGGCCACGAAATCCCCCAGCCCACCCAGAAGCGCCCCGGCACCGTGAAGCTCTGCGGCTGCGGCAACTCGAAGACCAAGCCGTTTTGCGATGGGTCGCATAACGACGTGAACCGGGAACGGGGAACGGCGAAGTAGGGCAGGTTCTTCTCGCCATTCCCGTTCTCCGTTCCCCGTTCCCCCTACCCCCCCACCCTCCCCACGATCTCCCCCACCACCTTCGCCGCGACCCGCGCCGACAGGTCCCGCAGGTCATTCAGCGGGTTCAATTCCACCACATCGGCGCCGACGAGTCGTCCCTTGGGGATGGCCTGGATGATCCGCAGCAGTTCGCGGGTGCTCAGCCCTCCCGGTTCCGGGTGGCTGATCCCCGGGATGAACGCCGGGTCGAGCGCGTCGAGGTCCACCGAGAGGTAGACGGCGCCCTCCAGCCGGCGGGCGGCGGTGATCATCGCCTCGATGCCGGCGCGCATCGGGATCATCTCCACCCCGAACCGGTGTGCCTGCTCCCGCTGGTGCGGGTTGAGGGTGCGGATGCCGCATTGCACCAGGTGCCGGGCAAGCTGCTCCTCGAGGATCCGCGCCATGGGGCAGGCGTGGCTCAGCCGGTCGCCATCGAGCGCGTCGTAGAGGTCGGGGTGGGCGTCGAGGTGGAGGATGGTGAGCTTGGGGTGGCGGCGGGCCACGGCGCGGACCAGCGGCCAGGTGATGGCGTGGTCGCCGCCCAGGAAGATCGGGGTGGCGCCGGTGGCGAGCAGCCGGTCCGCTCCCTCCTCGATCAGCGCCAGCGCCTCATGGCTGTCGGGGAGCACCAGGTCTCCGGCGTCGGCGAGGATCGCGCGAACGTCCATCAGCTCTTCGTTCCAGCCGTTGGTGGAATCGGAGCGGAGCGCCGTACGGATGGCCTCGGGCCCGAGCGCGGTGCCGCGCTGGAATGAGGAGCTGGCGTCGTAGGGGATGCCGAGGAGGGAGATGGGCATGGAGGAAACTACGGGGGAACGGGAGAACGGGGAACGGGGAACCGGGGAACGGGAGAACGGGAGAACGGGAGAACGGGAGAACGGGGAACGGTCACCCGGGGTTACGCCGCCGGAAGCGGCGGGTTCCCGGAGCGCGCCTCAGCGAGCGCCAGCGGGTGCCGAGTACCCCAACCTGCACGCGAGCGTAAGCGCGCGGAGGGAACCGCCGCGACGGCGGCAGGATACCACAGCTCGCCCTAACCACCCAATCGCCTAATCGCCTAATCGCCCACCACCACCGTGTCCCCGACCGTCAGCATCCCCGTCCCGTAATGCACCGCGTTCTGCCCGAACATCACGCCGCGCTCGTGGCGGCGGAATGTGGCGAGGGTGCGGAGCGGCTCGTCGCCCATCCGCTTGCCGGTAGCCTGGTCAGTGGTGGTGACCACGCAGCGGGCGCAGTGCTTCACCACTTCCATGGGGATCCCGCCGACGGTGATGTTCCCCCAGCCATCCTCCGCCCAGGGGGCGCTCCCCGCCACCACCAGGTTGGGACGGAATCTATTCATGGGGAGCGGGGTCGCTAGACGGGCGTTGAGGTCCGCCAGCGAGCCCTCGCCGGCGATGAGAAACGGAAAGCCGTCGGCGAAGCCGGTGCGGCCGCCGCGCTTCGCGTAGGTCGGGTCGAGGGGCCGGATCACTCCCGGGGGAAACCAGGCCAGCACCACCTCGAGCCCCACCACCTCGGAGAACCAGGCGTCCGCCTTGTGGTCCGGCGCCACCACCGCGAGCCGGTCGTCCCACACCTGCGTCGCGATCGGCCGGCCGCCCATCGGGTCGAGCGCGAGCACCAGCTCGGTCATCCCCGGGGCGCGGAGCACCAGGTGCGGCGGGCGGATCTCCGGGACCACCAGCGCCAGCGCCGGCGCCTCGCGCTGCGTCAGGAACTCCCCCCGCGGGGTCGTGACCATCCAGCGCCGGTCATACCGGAGGCCGAGCTCGTCCACCGGCCAGGAGGCGGGGCTCAGGCCGGCGCAGGATTTCACGGGATAGATGTGGATGGAGGAGAGGGTGGGCATGGGGGAAATTACGGGGGAACGGGGGAACGGGGGAACGGGGGAACGGGAGAACGGGAGAACGGGAGAACGGG
>CAZPER010000088.1:0-14902 GCA_964585655.1 uncultured Gemmatimonadaceae bacterium
GGCGCTGGCGGACGAACTCGCCGAGCGCGCGGCGCGCGCGCGGGCGGCGATTGCCGGCCGGTTCCGGACGCCGGCCGGTTATGCCCTCGGGCTCGAAGCATCGGGCCAGCCCCGGGTGCACCGGACCGTCATGCTCGCGGTGCCGCTGCTGCTGGGCGCAATCTCTCCCGCGGACGCGGGGGAATGGTTCGACGCCGTTGCGTCCCCGGGCTTCAGCGCGCCGTGGGGGGTGCGCATGATCGCCGCCGATGATCCGCTGTTCGATCCCGCCGGCTATCACCAGGGGGCAGTCTGGCCGCTGTACACCGGCTGGGTCTCGCTGGCGGAGTGGCGCGGCGGGCGGTGGCCGGCGGCGCTGGCGCACCTGCGGGCCAACGCCGACCTCGCGGAGGAGCGGGCCCGGGGCGCCTTCGACGAGGTGGTGCACGGACTCGAGCGCCGCGGGGCCGGGATCTGTCCCGACCAGGCCTGGTCCGCGGCCATGGTTGTTTCGCCCGCCGTGGAGGGGCTCTGGGGGGTGACGCCGGATGCGCTGGCCGGCGCGGTGCAGGTGGCCCCGTGGCTGCCACCGGACTGGAGCGAGATGTCGCTCCGCGGGCTCCGGGTCGGCGCCACCACGCTCGACCTGCGGCTCCGACGGCGGCCCGGCCGGGTCGTTCTCCGGGTGGAGCGGACCCATGGCCCGCGGCTCCGCGTCAACGCGACCCTCCCGGGCCTGTCCCCTGCCGCCGTGACCCTGAACGACGAACCGCTCGGCGGTGGCCGAGCGGTGTTCGAAACCGCGGAGCGGGACGAGGTGGCGTTCGTGGAGGGCTAGGTCCCGCGAATGACCAGCACCCGCGGCTCGCTCATCTCTTCCATCGCGTACCGGACCCCTTCCCGCCCGAAGCCCGAGTCCTTCACCCCACCGTAGGGGAAGTTGTCCACCCGGAGGGTGGGAAAGTCGTTAGCGATCACGCCGCCGACCTCGAGTTCGCGGAACGCGCGGTAGATCCGGTTCACATCCTGGGTGAACACCCCCGCCTGCAATCCGAAGTCCGACGCGTTCACCTGCGCGAGCGCCTCGTTCCAGTCACCATAGGGAGCCACGATCGTCACCGGGCCAAAGACCTCCCTGCAGGAGACCTTGGCATCGGCCGGCACCCGGGCGAGCAGCGCCGGGGTGAGCACGTTGCCATCCCGCCGCCCCGCCAGCAGCACCTCCGCGCCGGCCCCCACCGCTTCGGCGGTCCAGCCCTGGACCCGGTCGGCGGCGGCGGCGTCGATCATGGGGCCCACGACGGTCTTGGGGTCCATCGGATCGCCGCAGGGGAGGGCGGCGGTCGCGGCCACGAGCTTGTCGACGAAGCGCTGGTAGACCGGCCGGTGCACCAGCACCCGCTGCACCTTGATGCAGACCTGTCCCGCGTAGGCAAAAGCGCCGAGGGCCAGGCGCTGGGCCACCCAGTCGAGATCGGCGGCGTCCTCGTGCACCACGGCGGCGGCGTTCCCGCCCAGTTCCAGGCAGACCTTCTTCTTGCCGGCGACGCTCTTGAGGTGCCACCCCACCGTGGGGCTGCCGGTGAAGGTGAGCATCGCGAAGCGGGGGTCGGTGGCGAGCCGTTCGGCCACCGGGATCGGCAGGTGCAGCACATTGAAGGCGCCGGCGGGCAGCCCGCATTCGGCGAGGATCCTGCCGAGGCGGAAGGCCATCTGGGGGCATTGGGGCGGCGGCTTCACCACCAGGGCGCTGCCGACCGCGATCGCCGGCGCCACTTTGTGGGCCAGCAGGTTGAGCGGGAAGTTGAACGGGGTGATCGCGCTGATGGGGCCCACCGGGAAGCGGTGCACCACCCCGCTGTACCCGACGGTGCGGGGGTCCACGTCGAGCGGGACCATCTCCCCGCCGAAGCGCCGGGTCTCATCGGCGGCAAAGGAAAAGGTGATGATCGCGCGGTCCACCTCTCCCAGCGCCTGCCCGATCGGCTTGCCGCAGCTGGCGGCCAGCTCCGCCCCCAGCGCCTGGCGCTCCCGGGTGAGAGCGTCCGCGACCCGGGCCAGGATGTCGCGGCGCGCATGGCGGGGGAGGGCGCGCATGGCCCCAAACCCGGCCTGGGCGGCGGTGATTGCCTGTTCGAGGTCCGCCGCGGTGCCTTCGGCGGCGAGCGCCGCGGGGACCCCGCGATAGGGGTCCAGGACGGTGGTGGTGGCGCGGCCATCGCGCGGCAGGGCGGCGCCGTTGATCCAGGGGGTCAGTTCAAGCGTCTCGGGCATGGGTGCAATCTTGCGCGGGGGTCCGGCGGCGGCAACTTACAGCCGGCATGGCTTCAATCACCCTCCAGGACCTCACCCGCGTCTATCCTCCCGCGGTCCCCGCGCTCACCGGCGTCAGCTTCGAAGTCGGCGATGGCAGCTTCGTCGTGCTCCTCGGCCCCTCCGGGTGCGGCAAGAGCACCGCGCTCCGCCTGGTGGCCGGGCTCGAGCTGCCGGACCGGGGGCGGATCTTGCTCGGGCGGCGCGACGTCACCACCCTGCCGCCGGGGGAGCGCAATCTCGCGATGGTATTCCAGAGCTACGCCCTCTACCCCCACCTGACGGTCCGGGAGAACCTGCTCTTCCCGCTCCGGATGCGACGGGTGCCACACGCGGAACGGGGGCCGCGGCTGGCGCGGGTGGCGGAGCTGCTGGGCCTCGGGGAGCTGCTGGACCGCGCCCCGGCGCAACTCTCCGGCGGCCAGCGCCAGCGGGTGGCGCTGGGCCGGGCGCTGGTGCGGGAGCCGGAGGCGTTCCTGCTGGATGAGCCGCTCTCCAACCTCGACGCCGCGCTCCGGGGGGAGCTCCGCAGCGAACTGCTCGGCCTGCATCGCCGGCTCGGGGCCACGATGCTCTACGTGACCCACGACCAGATCGAGGCGCTGACGATGGCGGACCGGATCGTGGTGCTGCGCGAGGGTACGCTGGAACAACAGGGCACCCCGACGGAGCTCTACGACCAGCCCGCGACGACCTTCGTGGCGCGGTTCATCGGGACCCCGCCCATGAACCTCCTGCCGCTGGACGCCGCGCGGCCCGCCACGGCGCTGGTCGCGAGCGGCGCCCCGCCGGGCGCCGCAAGTTGCGGGCTGCGCCCGGAGGATCTCCGGCTCGGGGCGGAGGGGCTCGAGGCGGAGGTGACCCTGGTGGAGCGACTCGGGAGCGAGACGCTGGTGCACCTCCGGCTCGGCGACCAGCTCCTGGTGGCGCGGGCCGCGGGGCAGGCGCCCTTCACCCATGGCGCGCGCGCCCACGTCACCGCCGCCAGGGACCGCCGGCACTGGTTCGATGCCGCGGGGCAGCGGCTCCGGTGAGGCGGGCACCCGGCACCCTGCTGCTGCTCCTGGCCTGTGCGGACCAGCCGGAGGCCACGCTCCGGATCTCCTCCTGGGCGGATGCGATGGAGCAGCGGATCGAACGGCGGAATCTGGATGCGTTCGAGCTGGCGCACCCCGGGCTCCGGGTGGTGAATGACGCCATCAGCACCCAGGCGGAGTACCGGGAACAGGTGCTCACGTCGATCGCCGCGGGCGCGCCGCCGGACGTCTTCCTGCTCGACAACATCGACGTGCCCAATTTCGCCGCGCGGGACGTGCTGCTCGACCTCGGGCCCTTCGCTGCCCAGGTGGGCCTCGACACCAGCGCCTTCGAGCCAGCGGTCCGGGCGATCTTCACCCAGGACGGAAAGCTGTACGCCTTTCCCAAGGGCTACAGCCCGATGGTGGTGGTGTACAACCGGCGCCTGTTCCGGGAGGCGGGGCTGACGCCTCCCACCGGCCACTGGACCTGGGACGAGTTCCTGCAGGCGGCGCGGGCGCTCACCCGGGACACCGACGGCGACGGCCGGGTCGACCAGTGGGGGACGGTGTTCGACCGGCGGGTGTTCCTCTGGATCCCGTGGCTCTGGTCCGGCGGGGGGGACGTGCTCTGCGCCGACGGGCGGCGCGCGTCCGGCTGCCTCGACAGCCCCGCCACCGAGCGGGCGCTCGGCTGGTACCTCGACTGGGTGCGGCGGGACAGCATCGTGCCGCGGGTCATGACCCTCCGCCGCTCCCTCGGGGACCAGTTCCGGCTGTTCAACTCCGGCAAGGTCGCGATGCTCACCACCGGGCACTTCTGGCTGCCCCGGTTCCGCCCCTACGTGCGGGACGGCCGCCTGGAGATCGGCTTCGCGCCGATTCCCCACGCGCCGGGGGTGCCGCCGAGCACCGTGGTCTACGCCTCGGGGTGGGCGGTGCCGGCGTCGGTGTCCCGGCGCCGGCTCGCCGTGAAGCTGGCGGGGGCGCTGGCGGACAGCGCCGCCCAGCGCACCCGGGCGGAACAGGGGCTCGAGCTCTCCGCCCTGAGCCGCCTCGGTGCGGAGGTGGCCGCCGCGGATACCCTCGGCTGGGAACAGGTCTTCCTCGACGCGATGACCACCGCCCGGGTTCCGTGGGGGGCGCGGGTGCGCGGCTGGCGCGAGGTCGAGAACCGGCTGCCGCAGGCGCTGGATGAGGTGCTGCTCGCGGGACGGCCCCTGCATGAGGCGCTGGCCGCGGCGGCGCAGGACATCGACCGCATCCTGGCGGAGACCGAACGGTGAACGCGCCCCGCTGGGCCGCGGTGCTGGGGCCCGCCGTCGCGCTCTTCGCGATCGGGGGGCAGTGGTACACCGCCCGCTCGGCGGAGACCCGGGTCGTGGATGCGGCGCACCTCGCCCTCGCGCGTCACGCCTCGGCGTACGTCGCGGTCGTGACCCCGGGGACGGCGGGCGCCGGCTACGACGCCCCCCGGCTCCTGTCGGGCGCCAACGCGCTGGCCGCGGCCTCCTTCTGGCCCGGGGAGCTGCAGGTGGCCTACGGCCAGACCCCGCTGACCCCCGACCTGGTCCGCCTGGCCCCGCTGCCGGACAGCACCGTGGCGCTGTTGGAACAGGGGGGAGAGGGGATGATCGCGACGCACGCCGGGGTGCGCGCCGCGGTGGTGCCTTTCCTCGACCGGGACCAGTGGACCCTGCGGGGCTGGGTCGCGGCGTGGGACGCCGTCCCGCGCCGGCTCCCCCCGGCGCACGCCCAGCTGCTCACGCTCCTTGCCCTGCTGCTGGTGGTCCTCGCGGGGGTGGTCGCCGATCGCGGGGGACGGGAACGCTGGACCCGCTGGGTGGCGCCCGCGGCCGGGGCCGCGGCGCTGTTCCTGGCGCTGGGCCTGGGGGTGACGGTGCGCCGCACCGCCGTGGCGGCGACCGACCTCCGGCTGCTTACCCTGGCGCAGCTGGTGGAGATCGCCGCCACGGCACCCGGCGTGCCCCAGGCGCGGCTGCCGGAGATTGGCGCGGGCGCGCGCCCGGAGGCGGTGGCCACCCCCGCGGGCGTCGGGATCATCGAGCGGGGCGACAGCGCGGGGGCGCCACGCGCGCGGATTGTCGCCGCCACTCCCCGCACCCAGCGCGGCCTCGCGTTCTCGGTCCGGCCGTTCGAGGCCGATCTGGCGGCCCTGCCGGTCCAGCTCCTTGCCTGGGCGCTGCTCGCCGCGCTGGCCGTCGGATTCACCAGCTGGGTGGGCCGGAGCAAGCGCAATCCCGCACGCCTGGCGGCGACGCTCACCGCCTGGGGATTCCTGGCGCCGGCCGCGCTGCACCTGGTGGCGTTCTCGTTCCTGCCGGCGATGTTCACGATCTTCCTCGCCTTTCATCGCTGGGACCTGGTGGGGCAGGGCCGGGAGTTCGTCGGGTTCGCCAACCTGGCAGCGGTGCTGACCGACGGGCGGTTCCTCCACTCGCTGGGCGTCACCGCCCTCTATGCCCTCCATGTGCCGGTCACGGTGGTCCTGGCGCTGGGCGCCGCGGTGCTGCTGGACCGCTCGGGGATCGGCGTGCGGCTGCTCCGCGCCCTGCTGTTCCTGCCTTTCATCAGTTCGGTGGTGGCGGTGGCGCTGGTCTGGCAGTGGGTCTATCAGCCGGACTCGGGCCTGCTCAACGCCGGGCTCGCCCGGCTCGGCCTGCCGGGCCCGGACTGGCTCGGGGACCCGCGCACCGCCCTCCTCGCGCTCATGGCGATGTCGGTCTGGGTGCAGCTGGGCTACCAGATGGTGGTCTTCCTCGGAGGGCTCCAGGCCATCCCGCCGCACTATCACGATGCCGCCCGGATAGACGGCGCCGGTCCGGTGGCCCGGTTTCTCTGGGTGACGCTGCCGTTGCTCCGCCCCACCGTGCTGTTCGTGCTGGTGACGAGCGTCATCGGGTCATTCCAGGTCTTCACCTACGTCGCGGTGATGACCGAGGGCGGGCCGCTCCACGCCACCGATGTCGCGGTCTTCCGGATCTACCAGGAGGCGTGGGAGTTCCTCCGCTTCGGGACCGCGAGCGCCATGAGCCTCCTCCTGCTCCTCCTGCTGCTCGCGCTCACCTGGCTCCAGTTCCGCTGGCTCGGGCGCCGCGTGGAGCTGGTCTAGTGGCGCCGGGGATGCGGGCCTGGCGGGCCACGGGGTGGGTCGCGGCCGTGCTGCTCGCCAGCGTGATGCTGGCGCCGTTCGCGGTCATGCTGTCCACCTCGCTCATGGACGAGTTCGAGGTCTTCCGCGCGCCGCCCCCGCTGCTGCCGGGGGTGCCCCGGTGGCGGAATTATCCGGAGGCGCTCGGCGCGCTGCCCTTCGGCCGCTTCTTCGCCAACACCCTGGTGTTCGCCGGCTGGGTCGTGGTGGGCCAGGTCGCCACCGCGGCGGCGGCGGGCTATGCCTTCGCCCGGCTCGCGTTCCCCGGACGCCGGGTGCTGTTCGCGGCCACGCTGGGGCTGCTTATGGTGCCCGGCGTCGTGCTCCTCATTCCCCGCTTCCTGCTGCTGCACGCGCTGGGCTGGGTGGACACGGTGCATGGCCTGGTGAGCGCGGAACTGGTCTCGGTCTGGGGTATCTTCCTGCTCCGGCAGGCGTTCCAGGCGGTGCCGCGGGAGCTGGAGGACGCCGCCCGGCTGGACGGCGCGGGGGAGTTCGCGGTGTTCTGGCACATCGCGCTGCCCGCGGTGCGGCCGGCCCTCGCCACGCTGGCGCTCTTCGCCTTCGTGGACGCCTGGAAGAGCTACCTCTGGCCCCTCATCGCCACCCGCTCCCTGGACCGGCGCACGGTGGAAGTCGGGGTGGCGGCGTTCCATGGGTTCTACGCCAGCAACTGGCCCTACCAGATGGCGGCGGCGGTCGCGGCCGCGCTGCCGCTGCTGCTGGTCTTTCTGCTCGCGCAGCGGTATTTCATTCGGGGCATCCAGCTTACCGGTTTTCGCTGAGGGAGGGGCGCGGGGACGATGACGGTCGGGGATCAGGCGGAGGGACTCGCGCTCGTCGGGCGGGTGGCGCGGCTGCTCAACACCGGGCTGGCGGCCGAGGAGACGCTGGCCACGGTGGCGGAGGTGCTGCGTCGCGGGCTGGGCGCCGCCACCGTCCAGCTCTGGCTGCGGGAGCCCAATGCCACCACCCTCCGCGCCATCGCCGCCCCCGTCCCGTCGGCGGGCCGGCGCACCAGCCGGTCCTTCGCGGTGCTGCCGGACGTGCCGCCCGAGACCCTGCGGCTGCCCCTGCTGCACGAGGGGGAGCGGCTCGGCATGCTGGAGGTCACCCCCGCGGCGGCCGGCGAGGGGGACCTTCTCCCCATCATCGCCGACATCCTGGCGCCGTTCCTGGCCTCGATCGAGCTGTCGGAAGACCTGGCCTACGAGGTGGCGCTCCGGAGCCGGGAGATCGAGGAACAGCGGCGCTTCATCACCCTGGTGATCGACTGCCTCCCGGTGGGGCTCTACGTGGTGGACCGCGAGTACCGGATCCAGATCTGGAACCGGAAGCGGGAGATGGGCACCCAGGGGCTGCGCCGGGACGAAGTCGTGGGCCGGCCGGTGTTCGACGTCCTCACCCGCCAGAACGCCGAGCAGCTCCGGGATGAGTTCGACGAGGTGTTCCGCACGGGACAGGGGCGGCAGATGGAGCTGGAGGTCGCCATCGGCGGGGAGACCAAGTACTACCGCATCAGCAAGATCCCGATGCGGCAGGACGGGGAGACGATCACCCACGTCATCACCATCGGCGAGGACGTGACCGAGGCCCACGTGGCCCAGCAGCGGATCCTGCAAAGCGAAAAGCTCGCGGCGATCGGGCAGCTCGCGGCCGGGATCATGCACGAGATCAACAACCCGCTCGCGACCATCGGCGCGTGCGTCGCGGCGCTGGAGAACCGGCTGGAGGACGACATCCCGCAGGACCAGCAGGCGGGCATCCGGGAGTACCTCGGCATCATCGACAAGGAAGTGCAGCGCTGCGAGGGGATCGTGGACGGCCTGCTCGACTTCAGCCGGCCCAAGGGGAAGGCCAAGGGCCCGGTCAACGTCAGCGCGATCATCGAGGACACCCTCTTCCTGCTCAAGCACCACCAGCGGTTCAAGCGGATCGAGGTGACCCGCGAGCTGAGCGAGACGCTCCCCGCGGTGCACGCCAACGCCGAGCAGCTGATCCAGGTGTTCATGGCCATCATGTTGAACGCGCTCGACGCCATGGAGCACGGCGGGTCGCTCACCGTGCGCACCCTGCCGGGGACCGTGCACCCCGACGAGGTGGAGATCCACATTGAGGATACCGGCGTGGGCATCGCGCGGTCGGAGCTGCCCAAGATCTTCGAGCCGTTCTTCACCACCAAGCCGCCGGGGCGGGGTACCGGGCTGGGGTTGTCGGTCTGCTACGGCATCGTGGCGGAGCACGGCGGCCGGATCGAGGTGGACAGCCAGCCCGGCCGGGGCTCGGTGTTCCAGGTCTTCCTGCCCATCGCCGCGCGCGTCCTCTCTCCCTGAATTCAAGGCCATGAAGATCCTCGTCGTCGAAGACGATCGCACCGTGGGCCAGTATGTCCACCGCGGCCTCATGGAGCAGGGGTTCCAGGCCGAGCTGGTGGCGGATGGCGCCCAGGCGCTGGAGGCCGCCACCCACGGCAACTTCGACCTCGTCATCCTCGACCTGCGGCTGCCGGGGATGTCCGGGCTGGAGGTGCTGCGGACCCTGCGGGACCGGGGCAACACCTCCCCGGTGCTGGTGCTCACCGCCCAGGATGCGCTGGACTTCAAGGTGCAGGCGCTCCGCTCCGGCGCCGACGATTACGTGACCAAGCCGTTCGCCTTCGAGGAGCTGCTGGCCCGGGTGGAGGCGCTGGGGCGCCGGCCCAAGCAGATCGCGCCGCGCACCCTCCGGGTGGGGGACCTCGAACTCGACCTCGGCACCCGGGACGTGACCCGGGCGGGGCGCCGGATCGAGCTCACCCCCAAGGAGTACGCGGTGCTCGAGTACCTGATGCGCCACGTGGGCCGGGTGATGTCCCGGACGCTCATCACCGAGTACGCGTGGGACTATCACTTCGATCCCGGCACCAACATCGTGGATGTGGTGATCAACCGGCTGCGGAAGAAGGTGGACCAGGGACAGGCCACGCGGCTCATCCACACCGTGCGCGGCGTGGGGTACGTGCTCAAGGCCTGACCCATGTCCTCCATCCGGCGCCGCCTCACCGTCTGGTACGCCGTGGCCCTGCTGGCCTCGGTCGGGGCCTTCGGCGGCGCGCTCTACTTCGAGCGGCGGCGCTCCAGCGTCCGGGAGCTGGATGAACGGCTCTCGCTCGAGGGCAACCTCGCCGCGCAGTACTACATCGGCTACCAGCAGAAGCTGGGCCGCCTCCTGGCCCCGGGGGAGACCCCGGGCCTCGGCTTCAGCGCGGTGGGCGGCTACCTCGACGGCATCCGGGACCTCGTGGTGGTGTTCGATCCCGACCAGGTCCCGATCTACCGCAACGCGATCGCGAAGCCGCTCACCCTGACGGCGCTGGCGCACCTGCTCGCCGCGAATGGCGGGCTGCCGGCGGGCGCCGGCCATACGGGGCTCGTGCGGCTGGACGAACAGGGTCAGGCGGTGCGCTACGCCCGGGTGCCCCTCCCCGGCGTCTGGGAGCAGGAGCAGCCGGCGACGATCATCGTGGCCGCGCCGCTCACCGCGGTCCCGTTCGGGCCGGAACAGCTGCTCCAGGCCATGCTGGTGATCGCCCCCGTGATCCTGATCGGAAGCATTGGCCTCGGCTACGTGCTGGCCGATGCGAGCCTGCGGCCGCTGGAAGGGATGGTGGACGAGATCGAAGCCGTCACCGACGGCCGGAGCCTGCACCGGCGGGTGGCGGTGCCGGAGGCGGCGGCGGAGCTGGCCCGGCTGGCCGCCACGATGAACCGGATGCTGGGCCGCCTGGAGGAGAGCTTCACCAGCCTGCACCGGTTCACGGCGGACGCGAGCCATGAGCTCAAGACGCCGCTGATGGTGCTGCGCGCCGGCGTGGAGCGGGCCATGGCGGATCCGCGGACCTCGACCGAGACACTGCAGGCGCTGGAGGAAGTCCTGGAGGAGATCCACCGCATGAGCGAGATGGTGGACAACCTCCTGACCCTGGCCCGCTCCGACGAGGGGGGCACCACCCTGGCGCTCGAGGCGGTGGACCTGCGGGAACTGGTGGGCGAGGCCTCCGAGACCGCGGGGATCCTGGGGGAGGAGCACCGGATCGCGGTGCGCACCGAGCTGCCCGAGGTGCCGGTGATCGTGCCGGTGGACCGGAGCCGGATCCGGCAGCTGCTGCTCAACCTGGTCACCAACGCCATCAAGTACACCCCGCCCGAGGGGCGGGTGAGCCTGGCGCTGGTGGACCAGGGGGAGACGGCTGCCCTGATCATCGGGGACGACGGCATCGGGATCCCGGCGGCGCACCTGCCGCGGATCTTCGACCGCTTCTACCGGGTGGACACGGCACGGACCCGCACCGGCGCCCGGCCCGGGGCAGGGTTGGGCCTCGCGATCACCAAGTGGATCGCGGAGGCGCACGGGGGCTCGATCACGGTGCAGAGCCGACCGGGGCGGGGGACGGTCTTTACCGTGAGCCTGCCGCGGTCCCGCGAGCCCACGCCCGTTCCCCCCGACTCCCCGGTGGCCGGCGTCCTTGATTGAATCGTTGCCCGTCGCCTCTGGCGCGTTCCGGCCCTACCGATATATTGGCGCGCTTCCTCATGACCCGCTGTGTCAGCGGGGCGCCTTGGTGCGTACTCTGGCACCGGCTCGCGGGCGCCTGCCGGGAACACACAGCTAATCTGGCTGTCATCAAATTGTCATGTGGCGGGCGGTGTTGCTGCAATGGGCGTCCCGTAGCTTGGCGCACCGCATTACTCACGGAGGATGGTGCCGTGTTCGAGAACCTCGTCGAGTCCAACCGGAAGCGCCAGAACACGCTGGGACAGCAGGTGGTGTCCCTGGCGTTGCACGTGGGCCTGATCTTCGGCGCCGTCCAGGCCACGCGGGGCGCGGCCGAAGCGGTGCGGGACATCGTGGTGGACACCACGATGGTATTCCTGAAGCCGCCGGAGCCGCCGCCGCCGCCGCCGCAGGAAATTCCGGAGAACGTGGTGGTGAGCGCCAACCCGCCGCCCCAGGGCTTCCAGGTGATCACCCCGCCGGACAACATCCCGACGGAGATCCCGCCGGTGAACCTGAATGAGCGGTTCGATCCGCGGGACTTCACCGGCAAGGGCGTGGAGGGCGGCATCGCCACCGGCATCGTCGGCGGGACCGGGCCGGTCAACATCGAGGGCGAGGTCTTCCTGGCCGCCGAGGTGGACGATTCCCCGATCCTGACCAACGCGGGCGCCTGCCAGGCGTTCCTGCTCGAGCAGTATCCGGCGGTCATGAAGTCGGCGGGGATTCCCGGGCGGGTGGTGCTGCAGTTCGTGGTGAATACCGACGGCAAGGTGGACCCGGGCAGCGTGAAGGTGAACAGCAGCAGCCACAAGGCGTTCGAGGAACCCGCGCGCAAGAGCATCACCAGCTCCGCCTGCGCCTTCAAGCCCGGCAGTTCGCGGGGCGCGCCGGTGCGGGTGCTGGTGCAGCAGGCAGTGTCGTTCAAGCTCAGTCAGTAGGTCTTTTCTACTCTCCCGAGGACGGTCAGTCATGCAACACGGTATCGACATCCTGAAGCTGTGGGATGCGGCGGGTCTCTTCGCCCGCGGCGTCATCGTGGTGATGGCGATCATGTCGCTGTGGTCGCTGTCAGTCGCGATCGCGAAGGCGATCCACATCTACAAGAGCCAGCAGGCCACCCGGAAGTTCGCCCCCGAGTTCTCCCGCGCCATCCAGGAGGAGAACCTCGAGAAGGCCATCGCCCTGGCCGAGAAGAACCAGAAGAGCCACGTGGCCCGGGTGCTGGGCGGCGCGCTCTCCGAGGTGAAGAACCTGATCCAGGACCGCGCCACCATCACCTCGGCCGACATCAACTCGGCGGAGCGGGCGGTGGAGCGCCAGATGCTGATCACGCTGGCGGAGTTCCGCCGCGGCATGAGCATCATGGCGACCGTCGGCGCCACGGCGCCGTTCGTCGGCCTGCTCGGCACCACCATGGGTATCGTGACGGCGTTCACCGGCATGGCGGCGGCCGGCGCCTCCGGCGGCCTGGCCGGCATCTCCGCCGGTATCGCCGAGGCGCTCATCACCACCGCCTTCGGCCTGCTGGTCGCCATCCCGGCGGTGTGGTGCTACAACTACTTCACCACCAAGATCGAGAACCTGACGGTCGAGATGACGTACAGCTCCAAGGAGCTGATCGACTACCTCATCAAGAGCGTGGGGAGCGAGTTTGGCCGCTCGATCTTCACCAAGGAATTCCAGGCCCAGAAGGCGGTGACCGGCCATGGGCATGTCAGCGGGTAATGCCGGACGAAGCAGCGTCAAGGCCGAGCCCAATGTCATTCCCATGATCGACATCATGCTCGTGCTGCTGATCATCTTCATGATCGTGACGCCGCTGATCGCCGCCGGCTTCAAGGCGGTGATGCCCAAGGGCGAGAACCTGGACAGCCGCCCGGAAGGCGAGAACGAGATCATCCTCGGGGTGGACGCCGGCGGGCAGTACTTCCTCAACGGGAAGGGGCCGGTGGACCCGGTGGTGCTGGAGGAGACCCTCAAGGCGATGTACGCCGCCCGCACCGAGGACAAGATCGTGTACTTCAAGGCGGACAACCAGCTCAAGTTCGCCCGCATCCAGGAAGCCGTCGAGCTGGCGCGCCGGTCCGGCGCCCGCGTGATGGCCGCGATCACCGAGCCGCAAATCCAGGGTGGCCTGTTCGACACTGGCACCGAGGAGAACTGACATGGCCGGTGGAGGCTCAGCGGGTCCGGGCGAAATCACCTCGGAACCCAACGTCATCCCGATGATCGACATCATGCTCGTGCTGCTGATCATTTTCATGGTGTCGCAGCCGCTGTCCCGCATGGCGCTCGACATCCAGGTGCCGCCGCAGGAGACCGCGGCGGCCAAGCCCAACGCGGCCTCCAACCAGATCGTGCTGGAGCTCACCGCGGACGGCGGATACGCCATCAACACCCAGCCGGTGCCCAGGGATCAGCTGGACACCCAGATCCACGCGATCTTCGATACCCGGCCGGCGAAGCTGCTGTTCATCAAGTCCGCCCCCGATCGGGTGTACCAGGAAGTGATCGAGGCGATGGACGTGGCCCGCGGCGCGGGGGTCCAGGTCATCGGATTCACCCCGGCGGAGGCCGGCGGCGGCGCCGCCCCAGCCGCCCAGTAGCTCCGGACCGGACCAGCGCACGGGGGGCCGTCACCAGACGGCCCCCCGTTCGTATTATTCGGCGTCGTGTACGGAACCCGGGGACCGCACGTCCCCCCCAGCGATGCCGGAGTCCGCCCTGTCACCCAGGTATGCCTTTTCGCTGTCCGCGTCCCGCCCACGCAGCCGTTCGCTCGGCGTGGCGGTGTCGGTCGCGTTCCACCTGCTCCTGGCGAGCCTGCTGTTCCTGTCGGTGCGTCAGGACATGCGCCGGGTGCTCGCGGGTGGCGATCCGCTGCGTCCCGCCGGGGGCGG
Organism: uncultured Gemmatimonadaceae bacterium; assembly: GCA_964585655.1. Classification (GTDB taxonomy): domain Bacteria; phylum Gemmatimonadota; class Gemmatimonadetes; order Gemmatimonadales; family GWC2-71-9; genus JADJOM01. Next base: position 13,917 of record CAZPER010000088.1, read on the forward strand.
CGGCGGCGGCGGTGGCGGTGGTGGACGGGTGGCGTATATTACCCTCCCCGCGCCGGCACGCTCGGCGCCAGCAGCCGTCCCGGTGACACCGCCCGAGGTCACGCCGCCTCCCGTCCAGGTCACCCCGACCCCGACACCACCTCCCGTGGTGTCGCCCCCGGAGCCAGAAGCGGTCGTTGCCGCGGCAGCCGTCAGCTCACCGGACAGCCAGGCAGGGAATTCCGCGGGTACTGGTCCGGGGGCGGGAGGCGGTACCGGGGGTGGCACCGGCGGCGGGATCGGGCCGGGCGCCGGCCCCGGTACCGGGCCCGGCGAGGGCGGCGGCGGAGCGGGTGGGCGCGGTCGGCCCCCCAGGCCCCGGCAGGAGATCATCCCCGCCATCGACGGGCGGCCCAAGGAACTCCGCGGGCAGGAGATCCGGATCACCTACTCGATCGACGAGACCGGGAAGCCGGTCAAGGTCAGCTTCGAACCCGCGATCGCCGACGGCAAGTTCGCGGGCAAGCTCAGGGAAACCATGCTCAGCTATCGCTTTCACCCGGCGCTCGATCCCAATGGCCGGCCGGTGGCCGGCACCTGGGTCTACATCATGGTCATCTGGTAGGCCCTCCGCCGGTCCCCTTCTCCCCCCTCTTCCCGGCCATCCATGCAAGGTCTCTTCACCCGCAAGTCGGTCGCCGATTGCGAGAATGACATCGCGGAGCGCGGCGGCCTCCGGCGCTCGCTCACCAAGTGGCACCTCACCGCCCTCGGCGTCGGGGCCACCATCGGCGCCGGCATCTTCGCCACCACCGGCACCGCCATCGTTGGAGACGCGGTCCGGCCCGGCGCCGGTCCGGCGATCATCCTCTCCTTCATCCTCACGGCGGTGGCCTGCGGCTTCGCAGCGCTGTGCTACGCCGAATTCGCGGCGATGGTGCCGATCTCGGGGTCGGTGGACACCTATGCCTATGCCTCGCTGGGCGAGTTCATCGCCTGGATCATCG
>CAZPER010000089.1:0-14685 GCA_964585655.1 uncultured Gemmatimonadaceae bacterium
CGCCCCGGGCCCCAGGGTGCGCAGCACCGCGGCCCGGCCGTCGGGCCCGCTCACGGTGGCCGCGGCGCTGACCGAGCCCTGCCCGGCCGGGACCGCCCAGTTCACCGCCTGACCCGCGATCGGATTCCCGAACCGGTCGGTGACCAGGACCGACAGGCTGTCCGTGAGCGCCGCGCCCACGATGCCGCTCTGCCGGTCGCCGGCCGCGACCCGGAGGGTGTCAGCCTGGTCGGCGAGGGCGGTGGCGTTGATCGTGGCCTTGAGCGCCGGCGAGCCCACCACCCGCGCCTCCACCCGCTGCGCGCCGGCGAGCTGCCCCAGCAGCCACACCGAGCGGGCTCGACCGTCGGTATTGGTCACCGCGGTGTCGGGGATCAGGTCCACGGCCGTGCCGCCGGCGATCGCGACAAACGCCACCCGCACGTTCACGACCGGTCGGGACTTGGCGTCGGTCACCCGGACGATCAGGGTGTCCGTGAGCGGCTGGGCGACGATGCCGGTCTGGGCGTCGCCGGCGATCACGGCGATGGCCGCGGGGAGTCCTTCGGAGGGTGGCGTCACGCCGTCGCCACCGCCGCAGCGAACGGCGGCGGCGACGACGACGGCGGGAATCAGCCAACGACGCATGGAACGATACGGAGCCACGAGCCTGCAGGGGATAAAGACAACTGGGTGAACGGCAGAGCCCGTGCCGACGGCGGGGCAACTATCCTAGCCGCCAACCGCTTCTCCCGCTAGGAGATATTCAAACTGTTGCATCCTGCGTGTTGCGCTGGAGCTACAGGGTTGTTGGGGGGTGGCCACCCGGCGGCGTTCACGAGACCGCGGCCGTAGGAAAGGGGAGACGGGAGACAGGAGACGGGGGCGGGATGAAACCTGCGCCAGAAGCCCGTCTCCCGTCTCCCGTCTCCTCCCTACCGCCCTACCGCCCTACCGCCCTACCGCCCTACCGCGCTACCGCCCTACCGCGCTACCGCCCTACCGCCCTACCGTCGTTCAGTGAAACGTCACCCCGACCCCCAGGGTGACCACCCGCTCATTGTGGGTGCTGTAGTGCTGGCCCAGGATGTCGAGGCTGGGGGTGATCGAGACCTTGCGGGAGACCGGGAAGTCGAATCCGGCGCCGATGGCGTAGGCGGTCCCGCGCTGGGTGGTCCGGAAGGTCACGTCCTGGACCCGCTCCTCCAGGTAGTCGCGGGCCCAGCCCAGCCCGCCGCGAAGCCAGAAATCGGAGCGGCGCGCGGGATACCATTGCGCGATGCCCATGAGGCTGCCGAGCGCGCGGTCGTAGCTCTGCGGGTAGTAGTCGGCGGCCCAGAGCTGGCCCTCGATGCCGAGCAGGAGGGAATTGGAGACGGTCCCGCCCAGCTTGAGGTAGCCGACGGCGCCGCCCTTGTCATCGCTCCAGCCGAGGCCGTCGCGGGCGTCGAAGGACTCACCCCCCACGCCGAGGCCGCCGGCGATCCAGAACCCGTCGCGCCGATTGCGCCCGGCGTGATCGTCCACCTGCCGGATCCCGCGGCCGCGCCGGGACCGGTCGTGATGGGGGTCATCGTCCTGGGCCGACGCGGCGACGGGGGCGAGCAGGACCAGCAGGGCCAGCAGGGACAGGGAATGGCGACGCATAGTGGATCCCTCCTCAGTCGTGTCCGTCAAAGGTCAGTGTGAGTCCGAAGTTGAGCACCCGTTCGCGATAGCCGCCGGGTCCGGTGACATCCATCCGCACCATCTCCACGCTGGGTCCGAGCCAGAGTCCGTTGCCCACCGGCACCTCGTAACCCGCGCCCACCGCCCACGCGAGGCCGAACTCCTGCTCCAGCGGATAGGAGCAGTCGCAGTAGTCGTCCATGAGGTCCTGCCCGTAGCGGCCGAAGCCGCCCCCGGCGCGGACGTACAGGCCGCCGGTGGGGATGGGATAGAGCCGGGCGCCAAGCATCGCGGTCGTGACGGTCTCGAGGGCGCCATCGCCGGTGACGTTGAACCAGGCAAAGCCCTCGAAGCCGATCCGGAGCGACTGCCCCACCCCGGCGCCGAGGCCGATGCTGAGCGTGGGCCGGAGGCGGGAGGGGGTGTAGGGCGCCGGGGCGCCCAGGGCGGCGATCGCCTCGCTGCCGGCGCCGACGCCGAAGCTGGCGTAATAGGGTCCGCGCCGGGGTGCCGGGCGGCGCCGGTCCGTGTCATCATCATCATCGTCGTACGGATCGCGGCGGGGAGCGTGGCGTTCGCCACCGGAGACCGGGGCATCCGCCTGATCGGTGGAATCGTCTGGCACTTCCCGCAGCTGGGGGTTGCGGCGCTCCTGCGCCAGGGCGGGGGCCGGCGGCAGCAGGCAGAGCGCGCCGGCGAGCAGGGCGAGAGAGCTGATGAGGCGCATCTCGGAGCCACCTTGACCGATGTATCTTGGGAACCGCATACCGCGTGAACGGTGTCCCTTCAGGCAAGCCTTGGACCGCGCGCGCAAACTGCCCCTAAACGTTTATTTCACAAAGAGTTATAGCCATCACCCCGGTTTTGGAGCCCAGCGAGAAATGTCCGCGCCAGCGTACAACGGACGGCCTGACCGATGACGCCACGGGCCCGCGGGCTGCTGTTTTTCGGGGGGACGGTGCTCGCCGCGCTGGTCTTCGTGCGGCTCGGCATCTGGCAGGTGGCGCGGCTCCACGAGCGCCGCGCGCGCAACGCTACCGCGCGGGAGGCCCGGGAACTGCCGCCGGTCTCACTCGACGCGACGCTCGCGGCCGGCGGGGGCACCGGCGGGGCGCTGGACAACCGCCGGGTCAGCGTGAATGGCCGGTACGATCATGCGGCAGAGGTCGTGCTGCGGGGTCAGACGGAGGGAGGGGTGCCGGGGGTGCGGCTGGTATCACTGCTCCGGCCGCTCGCGGGGGACACCGCCATCCTGGTGCAGCGGGGATTCGTGCCGTCGCCCGACGCGCGCACGGTGTCGCTGGCGGGGCTGGAGGAACCGGGGGTGGTGTGGGTGCGGGGCCTCGCGTTCGCGCTCGACACCACGCAGCGGGGACAGCCACTCGAGGAGGGGGGGCAACTGACCTGGCGGCGGGTCGACCTGCCGGCGCTCCGGCAGCGCCTCCCCTACCCCGTCGCCAGCTACCTGATCCTGCAGGAACCGGACAGCGCCCTGGGCGCGTCCCCCCGCCGGGACGAGCCGCCGCTGCTGGATGACGGCCCGCACCTGACCTACGCCATCCAGTGGTTTGCCTTCGCGACGATCGCGCTCGTAGTGGGCACGATCGTGGGATTCAAGCGCCAGCCCTAGCCGGGGGCGCCCTGCGCGTCCCCGACCATCACCGCGCGTCGAGCTGCTCGATGGTCGCGGTGGAGGGGGGCCGCTCCCGCTGCAGCCGCGCCGCGACCCGCTCCGCCTCCCGCAACGCCCGGATCGAGTTCTCCCCCGCCACCTTGCGCAGGTCGGCGTCGCTCCAGCCCCGGCGGATCAGCTCAGCAAAGAGCGCCGGATAGGTCGAGACGTCCTCCAGGCCGAGGGGGAGCGAGCCGGTGCCGTCGAAATCGCCGCCGATCCCGACGTGGTCCACCCCCGCCACCTTCCGGATGTGCTCGATATGGTCGGCCACCTGGGCAATGGTGGCCCGGGGCACCGGGTGGGCCGCCAGGTACTCCCGCGCGATCCGGCGCCGCTCGGCGCGGTCGGCGACGCCCTGGGTGAGGGCAGTGATGGCGCTGTCGGCGGCCAGCTCCGTCACCCGCACCTCCTCCGACACGAACGACGGCACGAAGGTCACCATCACCACCCCGCCGTTCTTCGGCAGCCGGGCGAGGATCGAGTCGGGGACGTTGCGCAGGTGATTGGCGATGGCGCGGGCGGAGGAGTGCGAAAAGATCACCGGCGCCTCCGAGACATCCAGCGCGTTGCTCATGACGCCGGGCGACACGTGGGAGAGGTCCACCAGCATCCCCAGCCGGTTCATCTCCCGCACGACCTCGCGACCGAACGGGGTGAGCCCGCCGTGCTTGAGGGTGTCCTGCGCGGCGTCGGCCCAGTCAAGGGTCACGTTGTGGGTGAGCGTCATGTAGCGGCCACCGAGCGCATAGTAGGTGCGCAGCGCGCCGAGCGAGTTCTCGATGGCGTGTCCCCCCTCGAGCCCGAGCAGCGAGGCGATCCGGCCCTGCCGTTTGGCCCGGACGATGTCCTCGGCCGTGAGCGCGAGGGTCAGGCGTTCGGGGTAGCGGGCGATCATCCGCCGGGCGATGTCGAACTGCTCCAGCTGCACCCGGGCGTAGCCGCTGTCACGGATCTCGCCGGGGATGTAGATGGACCAGAACTGGGCCCCGAGCCGCCCCTCCTTCATCCGGGCCAGGTCGGTGTGCCCGGGTGTGTGGCCGCGCAGGTCGTAGGCCGCCACGTCGCGGGGATGGTCGGCGTTGGCGCGGATCTCCCAGGGCAGGTCGTTGTGCCCGTCCACCAGGATGGTGCGCTCCAGCAGCCGGCGGGCGCGCTCCAGCGCGGGGTCCGCGGTTTGGGCAGACAGGCCGGCCGGCAGGAGGAAGGCCATGGCGGCCAGGCCGGAGAACCACCAGGCGCGCCGCGCCGCAATCGAGGTCATGGAGTCACATCCTCAGCGAGAACCGGAAATGTGCCGGCCGATCTGGACCAGCTCGGGGCGGCTGACAAACTCGGGACAGATGGACTGGTCGAACTCGTAGGCCCCGCCGGTCTCCGCGTCGGTCCAGGGAAAGCCCCGGCAGACGGCGGGATAGTGGGGGTCGTCATGAATGGTGCAGCCCTGGTCCTGGTAGAACACGCAGCGCCCCTTCCGCACCCGGGTGCGCCACTCCCCCCAGCGAGTCCGGTAGACCTTGTCCTCGCCGTGGCGGGCGCGGAGGGACTGGGCCTCCACCTCGCTCACGGTGGTGCCGTAGGCGCAGCAGGCGGCGTGGTGGGGACAGGGGAAGCAGGGGAGCGGGGGGAAGGACTCGCTCATCGCTTGATCACCGGCTTGATCTCCCGCCCATCCAGCTTCCCCTCCGGCCGTACCCGAAGCAGCTTCGCCAGCGTGGGCGCGATGTCGACGGTGCGCACCGTGTCGCCGTGGAGGCCGGCGCGGATTCCGGCCCCGAGGAAGATGACCGGCACCCCGACGTCATCCTGGTTGGTGGTGCCATGGGTGGTGCTGCCGGTGCCGCCGGACCAAATGTAGCCGGGCTGCACCTGGGCCGAGACGAGCCAGGAGAACTTGGGCGGGAGCGAACGGGCCCAGCGCCGGGCATGGGGGCTGGTCACCAGCGCGCCGGGGAGGGTGGCCGGCGTCCAGGCGTTCACCACGCCAGGCAGGCTCCAGACCCGCGGGGCCAGCGTGGTGGCGAGGCTCTCCGGGTTCACCCCGAGCTGTCGCAGCCGTTCCCGGTCGCCGTAAATGAGGCCCGAGCCGTAGCCGATGATGGTGCTGTCCCCGGTGCGCCGCCCGACCTGGCGATTGACCTCGCGCACCAGCGGCCCGAGTGACACGCGGCCCCCGGGATGCCCCTGCTGCCGGGCGTACTCCGGGAAGGGCACGACGCCGTGATCGGCGGTGAGGACCAGCAGGATGGGCCGACCGGCGGTGAGGACCTGCAGCGAATCGAGGAAGCTCCCGAACCAGCGGTCCAGCCGCAGCAGGTGATCGTGGAGCTCCCGCGAATCCGGCCCGTAGTCGTGGCCCACATGGTCGGTGGCGGAGAGGCCCACCGCCAGCAGGTCCGGCGACTTCCGGCGCCCGAGTCCAAGCGCGCGGACGCCATCGAGCGCGACATCGAGCGTGAGCGAGTCCATCCACGGCGAGTCCGCCAGCGCACGCGCCCCCGGCTCCGCCCGGAGCGACAACCGGTGCGGAAACCCGGTATCCCGGCCCCCATTCTCGAACGGCTGCGCGTCGACCTCGGTATAGGCGGAATCGGGGAGCAGCAGCGACCAGGTGGTCCCGGCGAGGCGCTCGACGCCGCCGCGGGCCCGCCAGGCGGCAAGCCATGAGGGCAGCGAATCGGCATAGTAGCTGCTGGTGGTAAACCGTCCCTCGCTGAACCAGTACACCGGCCCCACGCTGCGCCCGATCGGGAGAATCGCGCTGCGATCCTTCTGGCTCACCGAGAGGAAGCCGAGCCCAGGGTCGGCGGTCTTCATCCAGTCCACGAGCGTGGTGCCCAGGAACCGGTGCGGCGAGGCACCGGTAGCCCCGGAAATGCCGATCAGCCTGGTCGTCGTATCCGGGACGCCGAAGTCGTTGGAAAAGACCCCGGTCCGCGCCGGGTCCCGACCGGAGAGCACGGTCGCGTGCCCGGGGGCGGTCTCCGTCAGGGCGTGGTCCTGGAGCCCGTTGGGAAAGACGGCGCCGGCGTCGAGCAGGTGCCGGAATCCGCCGGTCCACTGGCCGCCAAAGCGTGAGAAGTAGTCGGGCCGCAGCTGATCGACCGTCACCACCACGACCAGCGCGGGTGGCTCCGCCGGGGGATGGCGCAGACCGAGGAGAACAGAGGCCGTGGTGACCAGCATCACACTGGCGGCCAGAAACCGTCGTGAAGGGAAGGGCATGGGACCGGGGATTCAGGGCCACCGGGGGGCGGTGTAGCGCAGCATCTGAGGGAGTTTCGCAGCGCCGCCACGGGTACGCAACCCTCCGTTACACACCGAACTCGTGACGGGACGGCAACTTGGGGCGGTGGCACCCTTCTCGCTACTTGGCGGGGTGCAGGACAATTGAAGTCAGCCAAACCACGAACCGCCCGATAAGAGCACACCCGGAGTGATCCGGGGCCGCAAAACTAGAGGTCTACTGGACGCGTCCAAGGCATCCCTTGGCAGCCCCCCCAGCAGATAGCTCGGTGCCGAAGGTGGACAAGCGGAGCGTGATGCGGATCCAGGCCTGCCGGTCAGGCCTCCCCGACTCGCGCTTTTGTGTTATCGGGCATGGGAGTACGAACCCATGCTGCAGTACAAGCCGGCCCTGCTCTCCCTCAGCCTCCTCGGCACGCTCGCGGCGTGCGAGATGCTCGGCCCGCCGGGCGAGCTGCCGGCCAACGCCCAGCTCATGATCGCGCCCCAGCAGTATCGCGACTGGTGGGAGGCCACCGAGGCCTGCGCCGGCCGCGAGGGGGACTTCGACGCCATCGAATGGTACGTGGTCCCGGGAGTGGAGACCTTCGAGACCGAGGCCGGCCCGAAGGTCGGGCTCTGGTCCCACTCCAGCGAAGGGATGCGGGTGGTGGTGGCCGACGGCTACGCGGAGAACGAGCTGGTGGTGCGGCACGAGATGCTGCACGCCCTGCTCAACCGGGGCGGGCACCCGGAGGAATACTTCGGCACCCGCTGCAACCTCACCTGGGAGAGCTGGAGCGCCGCGGAGTGAGCGGCTGGGCGGCTCGGCGGCTCGTGCGGTAATCGCCCAGTCGCCCAATCGCCTAATCGCCCTACCGCCCTACCGCCTTACCGCCCTACCGCCTTACCGCCCTACCGCCCACCTACGGATTCGCCACCAGCACCGGCAGGGCGGAATCAGTGCCATTGCCGTCGCCGAGCTGGCCGCTGTCGCCCTTGCCCCAGCAGTACGCCGCGTTGGTCGAGGTGACCGCGCAGGTCTGCTCCTCGCCGGACGCGATGCTCGTCACCGTGAGCCCGCCGGGCATCGAGACAAGGCCAGGAGTGTGACGGCGATCCCCGGCACTGCCGCCCGTGCCATCCCCGAGCTGCCCATTCTGGTTCAGGCCCCAGCAGTAGATCTGGTTGCTGCTCGTCAGCGCGCAACTGTGCCCATCGCCGACCGAGACCTGCGTGACGGAGCTGACCCCGGAGACGAGTATCGGCCCGGTGGTTTCCGTGACGAGGGTCGGATCCTGCCCAAGGCCGCCTGACGAGTTGTCGCCCCAGCAATAGACCAGGCCGCCTGGGGTGAGACCGCAGGTGTGCACCACCCCGGAGGAGATGGCGATGAAGGTCTGTCCGCCCTTGACGGCGACCGGGTTCGTCCGGTTGTTGCCCGAGGTGCTGTCCCCGAGCTGGCCAAGGAAGTTGTTGCCCCAGCAGAAGGCGAGGTTTCCGGCCCGGATGCCGCAGGTGTACCGATCCCCCAGGCTCAGGGAGGTGTGGGCGACACCCCCGCCGCCCACGACCGGGGTGAGGCTCGGAGAAAGGGTGTTGTTGCCGAACTGGCCGGAGCTGTTGCCGCCCCAGCAGTGGATCAGGCCCGTAGAGCTGAGGCGTCCGCAGGTGTGCTGGTTGGTGAGGCGGCCCACCGTGATGTCGGAGAACTGAAGCCCGCCGCTCACGGTGCCGGGGGCATTCCGCGGAACCAGCCCACCATTGCCGAGTTGCCCGGTGCCGTTGCTGCCCCAGCAGGAGGCGGCCCCGCCGGCGCCGAGCGCGCAGGTATAGCCGTTTCCAGCGGCGATCTGGCTGAACACCAGGGAAGTCGCGACTCCAGTGGGGGAGTTGCGTTGTGCATTGCTGCTGTCCCCCACCCCGCCGGTGCCGTTGGCTCCCCAGCAGTAGGCCACGCCGTCAATGGTGAGGGCGCAGGTGTGGTCGAGTCCGGAGGCGACCGAGGCCACCTTGAACTCCACTGTCGCGTCGAACGTCACCAGCGGCAGCGCGCCGACGGTGGCGGTGACGGTGTTGGTCGTCACCGTGCGGCCGAAGGTCCAGCCGCCGACCGTCGCCTGCCCGAGCGCGTCGGTGCTGGGGCTCCCGCCGGTGACGGTCCCCCCGCCTGCCGTGGCCTGGAAGGTCACCGGCACGTTGGGCACCGGGTTCCCACTCACATCGGTGACGGTCACCGCCGGCAGCGAGGTGGCCGCGATCCCCACCCGGCCCGCCTGACTCACGGGGCTCGCGGCGGCGACGCCCACCGGCGCACCGGCCGCGAGGCCGATGTCCGAGGAAACGACCGAGGTGAGGCCGGTCCCGCTGAAGGTCAGCGAGTAGGTCCCCACCAGGCCGTTGAGTGAGAGGTTGGTGAAGCCGATGACACCGCTCGCGTTCGAATTGACGCTGGTGGTGCCACCCAGTGCGACGTTGGCCGGGGAGCCGGTCAGTGCAGCCGTGATGCTCACCCCCGCCGTCGGCGAGGGATTGCCGCCCGCGTCGGTGAGCTGCAGCACCGGTTGCTGGCCAAGCTGGCTGCCGTTGGTGGCGGTCGCGGAGGGCTGGGTGGTGATGCTCATGGTGGACGGCGCACCGGCCGCGAGCGCGATCGCGCCCGAACTGACTCCGGTCAGGGCCGGGGCGCTGAAGCTCAGGGTGTAGTTGCCCACCAGGCCGTTGAGGATCACGCCGCTGAAGGTCGCGGCACCGCCGGCGCCGGTCACCGCGGTCGCGCCCGCGGCGATGGTCCCGCCGCTCGAGGCGGCGACGGTCACGGTGGTGCCGGACTGCGCCACCGCATTGCCGAAGGCGTCGGTCACCTGCACCGCCGGCTGCTGGGCCAGGGCCACACCGTTGGTGGCGCTGGCCGAGGGAGGCGTGACCAGCACGAGCTGGCTGGCGGGCGCCGCGGTGCCGGTGGCAGTGAAGGTCAGGGGGCTGCCGGCAAGGCTGCCGGAGGTGGCGGTCAGGGTGTTGCTCCCCGCCGTGGTGCCCAGCGTCCAGCTACCCACCGCCGCAATGCCGCCGGCGTTGGTCGCAGGGGAAAGGCCTGTGGCCGACCCGCCGCCGCCCGCCACCGCGAAGGTCACCACGACCCCGCTGACCGGGTTGCCGCTCTGGTCCGTGACCAGCACGCTGGGTACGGTGGCGACCGCGGTATTGACCGTCGCGCTCTGGCCGTCGCCGGCGCTGATGGCGATGGCCATCGCCGGCCCGGCGGTGAGCGCCACGCTGGAGGAGGTGACGGTCGAGAGGCTCGCGCCCGAGAAGCTCAGGGTGTAGCTGCCCACCGTCCCGGTGAGCGAGAGGTTCGTGAAGCTGGCGACGCCGCCGCCATTGGTGGCCACGGTGGCAGTGCCGCCGAGCGAGACGCCCGCCGGAGACCCGGTGAGCGCGGCGGTGATGTTGACTCCCGCCGCCGGGGAGGCGTTGCCTCCCACGTCCGTCAGCTGCAACACCGGCTGCTGGACCAGGGCGTTCCCGTTCACCACCGTGCCCGAGGGCTGGGTGGTGATGACCAGGGTGCTCGGCGCGCCGGCAGCCAGGGCGATCGACCCGGAGGTGGCCCCGGTGAGGCCGCCCGCGCTGAAGGCCAGGGTGTAGCTGCCGACCAGGCCGTCGAGCACCACCCCGCTGAAGCTGGCGACGCCAAGGGCATCGGTGATGGCAGTGCCGCCCGCGGCGATGGTGCCACCGGCGGAAGCGGCGACGCTCACGATGGTGCCCAGCTGCGCCACCGGGTTCCCAAACGCATCGGTGACGCGGACCACCGGCTGCTGCGCCAGGGCGACGCCGTTGGTGGCGCTGGCGGAGGGGGCGGTGGTGATGACGAGCTGGGATGCCGCGGCCGGAGTGCCGGTCGCGCTGAAGGTCACGGGGCTGCCGCCCAGGCTGCCCGAGGTCGCAGTCAGGGTGTTTGCCCCGGCCGTGTTGCCCAGGGTCCAGCTCCCGACCGTGGCGATGCCGTTGGCGCCGGTGACCTGATTGAGCCCGGTGGCGGAGCCGCCGCCGCTCGCGACCGCGAAGGTGACCGCCACGCCGCTGACCGGGTTCCCCGACAGGTCGCTCACCAGGACGCTGGGCGCCGTGGGGAGGGCGGTGGCGACGGTGGCGGTCTGGCCATCGCCGGCGTTCGCCGCGATCGTCGCGGCAGGGCCGGCGGTGAGGGTGATGGTGCCGCTGACGGCGGCGGTGAGCCCGGAGGCGCTCAGCGTGAGGGTGTAGCCGCCCACCACGCCGGTCAGCGAGAGATCGGTGAATGAGCCGGCGCCACCGCCGCCGGTGGCGATGGTGACGGTCCCGCCCAGCGTCACATTCGGCGGCCCGCCGGTGAGGGTCGCGGTCACGTTCGTGGCGAGCGGCGCGGGGTTGCCGCCGGCGTCAGTGATCTGCACCGCCGGCTGCTGCGCCAGGGTGCCGCCGCTGGCGACGGTGGCGGAGGGCTGGGTCGTGATGCTGACCAGCGCGGGCGCACCGGCGGTGAGGGTGACACTGGCAGAAGTGGCGGACGCGAGCCCCGGCGCGCTGAATCCGAGGGTGTAGGCGCCGGCGGCGCCGTTGAGAATGACGCCGCTGAAGGTCGCAATGCCACCGGCGTTGGTGGTGGCCGTGGCGCCCGCGGCGATGGTCCCGCCGCTCGAGGCGCTGACCGTCACCACGGTGCCCGCCTGCGCCACCGGGTTGCCGAAGGCATCGGTGATCCGGACCACCGGCTGCTGGGCCAGCGCGACGCCGTTGGCGGTGGTCGCCGAGGGCTGGGTGGTGATCAGGAGTTGCGCCGCCGCAGCGGGGGTGCCGGTCGCGGTGAAGCTGACGGGGCTGCCGCCGAGCGTCCCCGAGGTCGCGCTCAGGGAATTGCTGCCCGCCGCGGTGCCCAGGGTCCAGCTGCCCACCGTGGCAATACCGGCGGCGTTGGTGGTCTGGGTGGGTCCGGTGGCGGAGCCACCGCCGCCGGTGACGGCAAAGGTGACCGAGACCCCGGCGACCGGATTCCCGCTCAGGTCCGTGACCAGGACACTCGGTGGCGTCGTGACCGCAGTGTTCACCGTGGCGCTCTGGCCGTTCCCGGCGGCGGCCGCGATCGTCGCGGCGGGCCCGGCGCCCAGCGCGATCGCGGTGGAGACGTCACCGGTGAGCCCGGTGGCCGCGAAGGCAAGGGTGTAGCTGCCGGCCGTGCCGGTCAGCGAAAGATCGGTGAAGGTGGCGACGCCGTTCACGGCGGCGATGCTGGTAGTGCCACCCAGGGTGGCGCCCGGTCCCTGCAGGCTGGCCGTGACGGTGTTGCCTGCGCCGGGGATGATGTTGCCGAAGACGTCGGTGATCCGCACCACCGGCTGCTGCGCCAGCACCGAGCCGCTGGCCACGCCGGCGGACGGCTGCACCACGACGTCGAGCAGCGCCGCCGCGGCGGGATTGACCGTGGCGGTGAAGACCACCGGCGTCAGGCTGCCGACCTGGGCGGTGAGGGTGTTGCTGCCGGAGGTCGCGCCCAGGGTCCAGCTCCCCACCGTCGCGATGCCGCTGGCGTCGGTGAGCGGCGTCCCACCGGTGACCGAACCCTCCCCCACGACGGGGGAGAAGGTGACGGTGGCGCCCGCCACGGGATTGCCGCTCTGGTCCACCACCAGCACCGACGGGAGCGGCGTCACGGTCGCGCCGGCCGTGCCGGTGAGCGTGGTGGCGGAGTTGGCAGTGACCACAGCCGCCACCCCCGCGGTGAGCTGCACCGCGCCGGAGGCGAGCGGCGGCAGGCCGGTGGCCGTGAAGTTCAGGGTGCGGGCACCGATGGTGCCGGTGATGGACAGATTGGTGAAGGTGACCGCGCCGCTGGCGTTGCTCGCCACGGTGGCGGTGCCGACGAGGGTGCCGCCGCCGGTGAGAATCGCGACCGTCACCTGCACGCCGGCGGTCGGGCTGTTATTGCCGAACTGGTCCCGCAACTGCAGCACCGGCTGCTGGGTGAAGGCCACACCGTTCTGCGCCGTCCCGCCCGGCGCCGTGACGAACACCAGCGCCGCGGGCGCCCCGGCCACCGCGGTGGCCGTGAAGCCCGCGGGCGCCAGGCCGGAGACCAGTGCAGAAAGAGTGTTCGCGCCCGTCGCCGTCCCGAGCGTCCAGCTCCCCACCCGCGCGATCCCGCTGGCGTCGGTGGTGTCCACCGCGCCGGTGATACTCCCGCCGCCGCTCGCCACCGAGAAGGTGACCTGTACCCCAGGGACGCCTCGGCCCTTCTTGTCCCGGACCTGCACCGCCGGCGCGATCGCCACCGCGGTGCCGACTGTCGCCGACTGGTTGTTGCCGGAACTCACCACGATGCTGGTGGGCGTCGGATCCGAGGGGCCGGTGCTGTCCCCACCGCCGCAGGCGGCGGCCAGGGTGAAGGCGGCAACGAGGGCGACACGGCGGGCGTTCCGCATGGGCGTACCCCAACTCGGGTGGGTGGAGCAATCGAGAACGCCCGGCCGGGAAGCCGGGGATCCGAGATTGGGATTCCTCGTAACAAGTTCCGTGCCTGACTGTGGCGGGGATGCGGCAGTGCATGCCGTTGCAGGACAATGAGTTGGAGAGATGTTGGAGGCGAGGCGAACTGGGGGGCGCATTTCGCCGTGGCCCGGAGCCTTCAACCCTTGCCAAGTGCGGCAGGACCCCCAGGAAACGGAAGGCGGCCCGGAGCAGGTGCCCCGGGCCGCCTGAGCGCGGCGTAAGGGACTCTGAGGCTAGCGGTCGACCATCCGCTGAGAGCTCTCGGAATACCGCTCCCCATGCACGGTGATCCCGGCAGCGGCGCGCTCGATGGCGTCACGCTCGCCGGTCGAGAGCTCGAGGGCGGCAGCGCCGAGATTCTCCTCGAGCCGCGTGAGCCTGGTGGTCCCCGGGATCGGCACGATCCAGGGTTTCCGTGCGAGCAGCCAGGCCAGTGCGATCTGCGCCGCGGTCGCCCGCTTGCGTTCGGCGATTGCGGCCAGGAGGTCGACGAGGGGCTGGTTCGCCTTCCGGTTTTCCGCGGAGAAGCGCGGGACGGTGTTCCGGAAATCACCGCTCTCGAACGTCGTGCGCTCGTCGACCTGACCGGTCAGGAAGCCCCTCCCCAGCGGGCTGAAGGGCACGAAGCCGATCCCGAGCTCCTCGAGGGTCGGCAGCACCACCGCCTCCGGCTCCCGCCACCAGAGGGAGTACTCGCTCTGGAGCGCGGCGACCGGCTGCACCGCATGGGCCCGGCGGATCGTCTGCGCGCCGGCTTCGGACAGGCCGAAGTGCTTGACCTTCCCTTCGCGGATCAGCTCCTTCACGGTGCCCGCCACTTCCTCGATCGGGACGGCCGGGTCCACCCGGTGCTGATAGTAGAGGTCGATCGCCTCGACCTGCAGCCGCTGGAGCGAACCCTCGGTCATCTTCCGGATGTACGCCGGCCGGCTGTTGAGGCCTTCGCGCTGCTTGCCGGTGTCGTCGAAGTCGAACCCGAACTTCGTGGCGATCACCACCTGCCCCCGGAACGGAGCGAGGGCCTCCCCGAGCAACTCCTCGTTAGTGAACGGACCATAGACCTGGGCTGTGTCGAAGAAGGTGACGCCCCGCTCGACGGCCGCGCGGATGAGCGCGATCATCTCCTGCCTGTCCTTGGCGGGGCCGTACCCGAAGCTCATCCCCATGCAGCCGAGCCCGATGGCGGATACCTCCAGGTGGCTGCCGAGCCTTCGCTGTTGCATGGTGCCTCCGGGCGCTCCGACAAACCAAGTGGGGGGCCTCCGAACCCGGAAGCCCCCCTCCCCTGCATCACCTTGAAGTACAATATGTTACGAAGTGCGCCGCGTAGGAATCGAACCTACAACCTAGTGATTAAGAGTCACTTGCTCTGCCAATTGAGCTAGCGGCGCAAAAGGGGCAGCCGCGGAGGCCTGCCCCCACTGGTGCTCAAGTCTGCCCAGAATACCTCGAGTAGCCCCAACGGGAGTCGAACCCGTCTCTCGACCTTGAAAGGGTCGCGTCCTAACCGATAGACGATGGGGCCGTTGGGGCCCACCCCAGTACCGCTAACGGGATTCGAACCCGTGTTCCAGCCTTGAGAGGGCTGTGTCCTAGGCCTCTAGACGATAGCG
>CAZPER010000090.1:0-14567 GCA_964585655.1 uncultured Gemmatimonadaceae bacterium
GGCAGGCCCGCGGCCAGCGCCGTGCACCATCCGGCGCGGCGCCAGCGCGCCAGCCGCACCTCGCGCCGCAGTTCGGCCAGGACGCCGGCCACGGCGCGATCCCCCAGGTGCACCGGTTCCCGAAGCACCGCGACCGCGGCGGCGAGCGGATCGTGGTCAGCCACGGTAGGCCCCTTCGAGCCGGCTCCGCAGCCGCTCGCAGGCGCGGCTCACCCGCATCTTGAGCGCCGGCACGGAGGCGCCGGTCAGCTCGGCCATTTCCTCGTAGCTGAACTCTTCCACGTGCTTGAGCAGAAAGGCCTCCCGAAGGTCGGTGGGGAGCGCGGACAGCGCTCGGCTGATCTCCTCACGCCACGCCGCTCCATCTTCGGCCGGTGCGACGGACGCCTGCGCCAGCGCCGCCTCGCCTTCCTGGTCGCCCGCCATCAGGCTGGGCCGGGCCAGCCGGGTACGGCAGCGGTTCACCAGGATCGTCAGCAGCCAGCCGCGGAATTTCTCGGGCTGGGCGCACTGGGACAGCGACCGGTACGCGCGGAGCAGGGCATCCTGCAGCGCCTCCTCCGCCTCCTCCCGATTCCCGAGCAGGTGCAGCGCGTAGCGTTCCAGTCCGGCACGGTGACGGGCGATGAGCTCGGCGTACGCCGGCAGATCGCCCCCCCTGGCCCGGTGGACCAGCTCGACGTCGGACGCGCTCATCGTCAATAGACCCGTCGCGGGCTGCGTTGGTCACTTGTGACGCGCCGGGGGCCGGCAAGGTCGTATGAAGCAGCCGGGGCGCCGAATGCTGACGTTCCCCGGACCTACGGACGCACGCCGCCACACGATTCTTACGGGAGAGGTCATGCGCATTCGAAGCACTTGCCTGCTGGTGCTGGGGCTGGTCGCCGCCTGCGGGGAGGAGGGGTCAGGCCCCGCCTCGGCGGTCCAGCCGGACGGCCAGAGCGGGCAGACGGGCCGGGGGGCGGCGGTACGGGGGCTGGTGTTCACGGTGACGTCCGGGCCGGACAGCGGGACCGTCGGCGTGTCGGGGGCGGAGGTGGTGCTGGTGCGGGTGGGGGATCTCCCCCAGGACACCGTGGACACCGTGCCCCCCCCGCCTCCGCCGGGCGACACGATGCTGATGCTCCGCCGGGCGTACGGCCAGCGCCTGGGCCTGCTGTTCGATACGGTGCCAACGCCGCCGGACACCATCCACCCGCCGCCGCCGGATACGATCTTCCCGCCGCCGCCTGACACGGTCATTCCGCCGCCACCCGACACGGTGACGCCGCCGCCGTCATTCTGCCGCGAGGGAGAGACCGTGGCCCGGGTGCGGACCAACCAGGCCGGCAAGTTCGCGGTGAATCGCCTCCGCCCGGGGGTCTACAACCTGCTGGTGGAGCCGCCGCCCGGCTCGACCCTCAGCCCCAACGCCGCCTGCAACGTCTTCCTGCGGCGCGGGGAGCCCACCACGGTGAACATCTTCCTCTGGGAGGGGCCGGGGCCCGACCCGATTCCGGGCGACACCCTCTAACACTCTCCTGATCCGCAACGCCCGCCCCGACCATCGGTCGGGGCGGGCGTTGCGTTCCCTCGGGGGCCGGCTCGGCCCGCAGTGCGAACGGTGGGACTCGAACCCACACGGGTTTCCCCACAGGATCCTAAGTCCTGCGCGTCTGCCAGTTCCGCCACGCTCGCGTGTGGCCGGAATATCGCGTCCCCCGGCGCTGCGGGCCAGCAGCCCGAGCCTCACCCCGGCGGGGACGGCCCTCCAGCGGGTGGGCAAAGCTGCAGCAACCGTTCGCTCACCTCGTGCACGTGCAGCAGCTGCGCCATGAGGATGGGCTCGAGCCCCACGGGGAGCGGCCCCGAGAGCAGTTCCTCGTACAGCGTCACCACCTGGGCCTC
Source organism: uncultured Gemmatimonadaceae bacterium (assembly GCA_964585655.1). Lineage (GTDB taxonomy): Bacteria > Gemmatimonadota > Gemmatimonadetes > Gemmatimonadales > GWC2-71-9 > JADJOM01. The sequence goes on from CAZPER010000090.1 coordinate 1,888, forward strand.
CGTGAGGGCGCAACTCTCGAGCACCGCCCCCGCGGTGTCGCCGGCCCTCCACGGCGGCACCCATTCCAGGCTGCGCTGCGCGGCGGGAGGGGGCTGGTCCGGGAGCGCCGCCGCCACGAGGAGCCCGTGCAGTTCGCTCGCCATCCAGCGCCGCTGCCGGGCGCAATCGCCCAGCCAGGCGCCCACCGCAGGGTCGCTCACGTAGCAGGATGCCATCAAGAAGTTCTCGTAGCTGGTCCGCGCCGCGCTGGCGAGGAGCCCGACGCGCTCCGCCACGCGTGCGCGCAGCTCCTTCGGTTCCGCCCGGCGTTGCACCCCCGGCCCGTGCGTCACGCGTGGCCGCGCCGCCGATGCCGTAGCCGGGGGCGGCTGCCCCCGCATCCACTCCCGGGCTCGCCGCAGCAGGCCCGCCAGCGCCGGCTCGAGCAAGCCGGCCTCCGGATCCGTCGCTCCCGTTCCAGGCATCCGGTCCCCCAGGGGCTACGTGAACCGGCGCGACGCCATGCTCCCGGAGGAGCGCGGTATCGCGCGGTCTACTGCCGGGGCCACCTGCCCCGGCCGTCATGGCGTCCGCCCCGCGGGGCGGAGATGTCGCACGGCGAGCTTCCGGCGTGCAGCGTTACGGTAGTGTACCCGCCGCCCTCCGCGCAATGGACCTGGATCACACCCGGGACAGGGGGTTGCGTGTGACCGTGATCACGGGATGGACTCCGCTCCGCTATTATCCTTGCGCAGGTCAGGCCCGAAACGATCGGGCCGCCTTGCCGGGCCGCTGCATCCGGGCGGCGTCAGGCGAAGGCGCGGGCACGCTCCCTCAGGGAGCGTGCCCGCGCCTTCGCCGTTTTCGCCGGACGCGTACCGCGGCCCGACTTCGGGAGCCCGGCCCCCGCCGTCCCGAACTGATGGAACCGACTGATGGAACCGAGGGAAGTGCCTCATGCCGATCTGCGATCATTGCGGGAATGACTATCACCGCGCGTTCCAGGTGCTCACCCCCACGGGGGAGACGCACACCTTCGACAGCTTCGAGTGCGCCATCCACCTGCTCGCCCCCGTGTGTCGGCATTGCGAGTGCCGTATCATTGGGCATGGCATCGAGGCAGGCGGCGCCTATTACTGCTGCGCCCACTGGGCGCGGGGGGCCGGATACCCGGAGGCGGTGGATCACGTCTGAGGAGGGCGGCGGCGCCGCCGTGCCATGAGTTCCCTGCGCCACCGCTGGCATGAGTTTGCCGCCGCCGAACCCGGCACCCGGTTTGAGCGTGAGTACGACCTGAAGCACGGGAAGGCCCAGCCGCGCTGGAAGCGGATCCTTGCTGTGATGCTCGGAGTCGCGGTCATCCTGGTGGGCATCGTCGGGCTGCCGGCGCCGGGGCCGGGGATGCTGGTCATCGGGATCGGCGCCGCGCTGCTGGGACGGGAGTCCCGGGGGATCGCCCGGTGGCTGGATCGAGGAGAGATCGCCGTCCGGCGGCTGGCGGCCCGGGTGGCTCGGTGGTGGCGCGGTCTCGGCGGATGGTGGCGGGCCGCTCTGGTCATGCTGACAATTGCGGGGGCGGCCGGGATCGGGGTAGTGGCCGTCCGCCTCCTGCTCACCCGGTAGCCTCGGCACCTGCGGCGGGGGGGCAAGCGAAACGGCGCGGGAGCAGAGCTCCCGCGCCGTTGGCGCATCCGGGCCTGACGTGCGCCGTTACTGCAGCCGCACCCGTACGATGCGGGACCGCTCCGCGCGCACGTTGTAGACCTTGAGGGTGACGATGGCGCCCTTGCCGGCGGCGCTCAGGGCGCTCCGCAGATCCGCCTCGGTGCGCACCGCCGAGCCCTCGACCGCCTGGATGATATCGGGCCCGCCCTGCGCCGGGCTGGCAAGGGTCTCGAAGCTGGGGCCGTTGGGATCCACCTCGGTCACCAGCACGCCGCGGGTGTCCCGGCCGAGCTCGAACTGTTCGGCGACGGACGGGGTGAGGGTCTGGACCGAGACGCCCAGCTCATCGAAGCTCACCGATTCGTCCTTCGCCTCCGGCTCGGGCTGGGTATCCCCGGCGTTCGCCTGCCGGTCCTCGCTGGCCTGCTCCATGAGGCGGACGGTGAAGGTCTTCCGGACGCCGCCCTTCCGGGCCACTTCCACCTTCACGGTCTCGCCGGGGCTCCGGAAGCCCACCAGCTGCTGCAGCTGGGCCACGTAATTCACCGGCTGGCCGTCGATGCCGATGATCACGTCGCCCTGCTCCAGGCCGGCCCGCTCGGCGGGGGACTGGACGCCCTCGGGGAAGCCGCCCACCACCACGCCGCGGATCTCCTTGAGGCCGACGTACGCCGCGTCGTTCTCGGTGGCGTCGCCCACTTCGATGCCCAGCGCGGCCCGCTGCACCTTGCCGTGGGCCACGAGCTGGTTCATGACGGTCCGCGCCAGGTTGATCGGGATGGCGAAGCCGTACCCCATGTACGTGCCGGTCTCGCTCGCGATCGCGCTGTTGATGCCGATCACCTCGCCCCGCACGTTCACCAGCGGCCCGCCGGAGTTGCCCGGATTGATCGCGGCGTCGGTCTGGATGAAGTCGCTGATGCCGGCGCGTGAGCGCTGCAGCCCGTCGAGCCGCCGCCCCTTGCCGCTGATGATGCCGCTGGTCACGGTGAAGGTGAACTGCTCGCCCAGCGGGTTCCCGATGGCGAGCACCCAGTCCCCGATCCGCAGGTTGTCGCTGTTGCCGAAGGCCAGGGGCACCAGCCGCGGCGCCTCAATCTTGACCACCGCCACGTCAGTGAGCGGGTCATTGCCGATCACCTTCGCGGTGAACTCGCGCCGGTCCATCAGGCGGACGGTCACCTTCTCGGCGCCCTCCACCACGTGATTGTTGGTCAGGATGTAGCCGTCGGCGGAAACGATGAAACCGGAGCCGGAGCCCCGCTCCACCTGCGGCCCCCGGGGCAGGCCGTGGAAGAACTGCTCCATCCCCGGCGGCACCCGGCGGGCCCGCTCCGTCCGCTGGCTCCGGATGAACACGACGCTGGGCCGGGCCTGCTCGGAGACCGCGGCAAAGGCGTCGGAAAGCTCAGTGAGCACGCGAGCCTGGGGGATGCTCGGGGCCTGCGCCGGCTGAATGCTGGCCGGACGCACCCGCTCCTGTGCGGCCCCGCGGCTGGGAAGGTCGAGCAGGCCGGCAAAGAGGAGCCCCAGCGCGAAGGCCAGGGTGACCAGACTGCCGAACTTGAGCCAGTTCAAGGTCCGTACGGACATGTCGTTCTCCAAATCAGGGCTTGAGGCAATCTAACCCTATGGTGATGCATGGTCGGTGGTGCAGGTCGCACCGGTGCTGGAACAGGAACCGGGAAGCGGGAGGCGGTGTCCGGTCAGAGTACGACCGTTTCCCGCTTCCCGTTTCCCGGCCTGGTCTCACGCTTCCAACCGTTTGCGCCGCAGCGGCTTAGGACTTCTTCGAGTCGTCCACGATCTCGTAGTCGGCCTCGACCACATCTTCCTTCTTCCCTTCGGTGGCGCCCGGCGCCCCGGCTTCCGGGCTTCCGCTCGCGCTCTGGGCGGCCTGGTACAGCGAGGCGCCAGCCGCGGAGTAGGCGCCGTTCAGTTCGTCCAGCGCCTTCTGGATCAGGTCATGGTCGCCGGTCTTGAGCGCCCCCTTGGCACCCTCGAGGGCGTTGTCCAGCCGGGCCTTGGCGTCAGCGGCCAGCCGCTCCACCCACTCCTTGCTGTCCTTCTCCACCTTGTACACCAGGCCGTCCAGCTGATTGCGGGCCTCGATCTGCTCCCGCCGCTTCTTGTCCTCCGCGGCGTGCGCCTCGGCGCCCTTCACCATCTTCTCGATGTCGGTGTCGGACAGGCCGCTCGACGCCTCGATCCGGATCTTCTGCTCCTTGTTGGTCGCCTTGTCCTTGGCCGACACATGGAGGATGCCGTTGGCGTCGATGTCGAAGGTCACCTCGACCTGCGGCATCCCGCGCGGGGCCGGCGGGATCCCGGTGAGCTGGAACTTGCCGATGGTCCGGTTGTCGATCGCCATCTGGCGCTCGCCCTGGAGCACGTGAATCTCGACCGTGGTCTGGTTGTCCTCCGCGGTGGAGAACACTTCCGACTTCTTGGTCGGGATGGTGGTGTTCCGCGGAATCAGCACGGTGGTGACGCCGCCCAGCGTCTCGATGCCGAGGGAGAGCGGGGTGACGTCCAGCAGCAGCACGTCCTTCACCTCGCCGCCCAGCACGCCGCCCTGGATGGCCGCGCCGATGGCCACGACCTCGTCCGGGTTCACCGACTTGTTCGGCTCCTTGCCGAAGAAGTCCTTGACGATCTGCTGGATCTTCGGAATCCGGGTGGAGCCGCCGACCAGGATCACCTCGTCGATGTCCTTCGGATCCAGCCCCGCATCCTTGAGGGCCTGCTGCATCGGCGGCAGGGTGCGCTGGATGAGGTCGTCCACCAGCTGCTCGAACTTGGCCCGGGTCAGGGTCAGGTTCAGGTGCTTCGGGCCCGACTGGTCCGCCGTGATGAACGGGAGGTTGATGTCGGTCTGCTGGGTGCTCGAGAGCTCCATCTTGGCCTTCTCCGCCGCTTCCTTGAGCCGCTGGAGCGCCATCGCGTCCTTGGAGAGGTCGATGCCCTGGTCCTTCTTGAACTCGCCGACCAGCCAGTCGATGAGCCGCTGGTCGAAGTCGTCGCCGCCCAGGTGGGTGTCGCCGTTGGTGCTCTTCACCTCGAAGACGCCCTCAGCCAGCTCCAGCACGGAGATATCGTAGGTGCCGCCGCCCAGGTCGAACACGGCGACCTTTTCTTCCTTCTTCTTCTCGAGGCCGTACGCGAGCGCGGCCGCGGTCGGCTCATTGATGATCCGGAGCACCTCGAGCCCCGCGATCTTGCCGGCGTCCTTGGTGGCCTGCCGCTGGGCATCATTGAAGTAGGCCGGGACGGTGATCACCGCCTTCTCGACCTTGGTGCCGAGGTAGTCCTCGGCGGTCTGCTTCATCTTCTGGAGGATCATGGCCGAGATCTCGGGCGGCGTGTACTTCTTGCCCGCGATCTCCACGGAGGCCAGGCCGTTGGCGCCGGTATCGATCTTGTAGGGAACCCGGCGGCCCTCCTCGGTCACCTCGGAGATCTTTCGGCCCATGAACCGCTTGATGGAGAAGATGGTCTGCTTCGGGTTGGTGACGGCCTGCCGCTTGGCGACCTGGCCGACCAGTCGCTCACCGTCCTTGGTGAACGCCACCACCGACGGGGTCGTCCGGCCTCCCTCGGCGTTGGGGATGACGACCGGGTCGCCACCCTCCATCACTGAGACCACCGAATTCGTGGTACCGAGGTCAATGCCGATAATCTTGGAGCCCATGCCCTGGTCCTTTCACTTGCCGTGAGATAGGCCGGTCTTGGGTAAGATCAAGCCGGCCAACGCGTTCGGCGTCGAGCGGCCTAAGGGCAAGTGGCGTACCGCGGTTTTCTGCCTTTTTGGCCGAAAATGGCAGCGACCGCTACCTGCCGAGTGGTGGCTGGCAGGGCGGGGAGATCTCCGGTCTATCGCCCGCCGCTACGGCAGCCTGGCCAGCGCCTCCTGGATCCAGCGACTGTCGGGGTACTGCTGCGAGAGGGCCGTCAGGGAACTCCGGGCCGAGTCCGGGTGACCCGCCGCCACGTAGGCGTCGGCCCGGAGGATCCCGACGCGGATGGCCAGCCGCGGGTCGTCGGCGGGAACCGGAAACGCGGCTAGCGCAGTGAGTGCCCCAGGGGCGTCGTTCCGGTCCTGGATCTGGGACTCGATCCGGAGCAACGCCACCCCCGGGTCGTCGGGGACCTGAAGCGCCAGCTCATCGGTGAGCCGGGCGGCATCCTCCTTCCGGCCGCTCTCCCGTGCCACCCGGGCTTCGTGGTAGAGCCCCGCGATCAGGAGTCGGCGGACATCCTCGGGCTTCCCGGAGCGGGTGCCGATGCCGCCTGCGTACCCGTACACCAGCTCGCCGCCATGCTCCCCGGCTTCATAGAGGGCGGCCGCGCCGGCGATGCCCACGAGCCCGGAGGCTACCAGCACCCACTTGGCCGCGACCGCCTTGCGACGGAGCGCCACTCCGGCCACTTCGAGCAGCCCGATCACGAGAAAGACGTTGCGCGCCCACTCTCCCGCTTCTTCGTGCTCATGCACCGCGTCCCTGGCGCCGGGAATCCGCTCGACCATGCCGTGCGCCTGATCGCCGGATTTCGCCGCGGCCACCGCCGACACCGCCGCGACCAGCAGCAGCACCGTCGCGGCCTGGCGGGTCCAGGGGAGCATGCCGGTGAGGGACACCAGCCGGAAGACCACCCCCACGATTCCCAGCGCGACGACGAAGTGGACGATCTGGGGATGGAAGACGCCGATGTCGGGCATGCGCTCCTCGGGTGCGTGATGGACGCGGCGGCCAGTCGTCGGGCAGTGCGACCGCCGGGAAGCCGCCAATATGGGGTCCCGCCGAGCGGTTGTCACCCATTCATCGGCCGGGGATATTCCGCCCATGCTGCCGATCCGCGACGACAATCCGACCCTGCGCACCCCCGTCGCCACCTACGGGCTCATCGCGCTCAACGTTGCCGCATGGCTGCTGGTGCAGGGGATGGGGAGCGAGCCGCTGCTCTCCAGCTCGATCTGTTCGCTGGGCCTGATCCCGGGGGAGTTTCTGGGCCGGGTCGGGGCGGAGGTGGTGCCGGTGGGGCCGCAAGTCTGCACCCTGCACCCCGGGGGGCACCTGCTCGCGCCGCTCACCTCGATGTTCCTGCACGGTGGCTGGCTGCACCTGCTCGGCAACATGTGGTTCCTGCATATCTTCGGGAACAACGTGGAGGACGTGATGGGACGCGGCCGCTTCGTGCTGTTCTACCTGCTCTCGGGGCTCGCCGCCGCCGGGGCGCAGATGGCCGCCCAGCCGGGCTCCACCATCCCGATGGTGGGCGCCTCCGGCGCCATCGGCGGGGTCATGGGCGCCTACGTCCTGCTCTACCCCCGCGCCGGCATCACCACCTTCGTCTTCCTCGGCATCTTCGCCCGCATGATGGTGATCCCCGCGACCGTGATGCTCGGCTACTGGTTCCTGCTGCAGCTGCTGAGCGGCACCCTGTCCGGGGGCGAGGGGGGCGGCGTCGCGTTCTGGGCCCACGTGGGCGGGTTCGTGGGTGGACTGGTGCTGGCACCGCTTTTCCGAAACCGTGAGTTGCGCGACGCGCACCGCCGCCTGGCGGAAGGCCGCTGATGCTCCCTCCCTGGCTCCAGGCCTACCGCCACGAACCGCTCGCGGCCCTGGTGGACCACACCCTGCTCCGGCCGGAGGCCACCGAGGACGACATCCTCCGGCTGGCGGACGAGGCGCGGCGGCACCGGTTCGGCGCCGTCTGCGTCAACGGCCAGTGGGTGGCGACGGTGGCGCGGCGGCTGAGCGGCGCCGCGCCGCGGGTCGTGGCGGTCGTCGGGTTCCCCCTCGGGGCTTCCGGCCTCATGCCCAAGGCGGCGGAGACGCGGCTGGCGATTGCGGACGGGGCCCAGGAGATCGACATGGTCATGTCGCTCGGGCACGCCCGGGGCGGCCACTGGGAGGAACTGCGGGACGAGGTGCTGGCGGTGGTGGATGCGGCGGGGGGACGACTGGTGAAGGTGATTGTCGAGTCCGCCGCGTTGTCCACGCGCGAAGTGGAGCTGGGGTGCCGGGCGGCGATCGAGGCGGGCGCGCTCTTCGTGAAGACCTCCACCGGGTTCCATCCCGCGGGGGGCGCCACGGTGGCGGCGGTGGAACAGATGCGGCGCGTCGCGGGGGAGCGGGCGGGGGTCAAGGCATCCGGCGGCATCCGGACGATCGAGGATGCGCTCACGATGCTGCGGGCCGGCGCCAACCGGCTGGGTGCTTCGTCGGCCGCCGGATGGGGCGCCGTGGTCGCGGCGGGCGCCCCGTCGCTGGAGGAACTGCTCGCGGGGGGCTGATCCCCTGCCCCCCGCGATGCTCAACGCCTTCCGCGCTGGCGGCCCCCCGTCAGGGCGTCACCGCCGGAAATTGGAACTGGTGCACCGGGCGACCGCTCGGCAGCCGGCCTGGGACCAGCGATCGCAGCTGCTCGGGCGTGGCGCCCGGATCCAGCAGCCCCACCCGCACAAACTCCACCAGGAAGCTGAACTCCCCGGGGCTGAGCTGGCTCGGGTTCCGGAGGCGGGGCGTCACCCGCTCCATCACCGTCGCCATCGGCCCGAGCGGGCCCTGCAGGTCCGGGGGCAGGTGGGCCGTGGTGTAGCTCGCCACCGATTGCCGCACATTCAGGTGATGCCGCATCGCGTCTTCGAGCCGGGTGAAGGCGCCGTTGTGCATGAACGACGGCTGCACGGCGACGTTTCGCAGGGGTGAGGTGCGGAACTTGTAGCGATCCTCCGCTCGCCCACTGATCTGCTCCAGCCCGAAGTCTTCGTCGTGGCCCGGGCCATCAAACAGCACGTTGGTGTTGAGCGGACTGACCTGCGGGGTCCCGATCACGTGATTCTCGAAGTCGCTGAACGTCTCGCCCGTGGCGGGGGTGGCGGCGTGACAGGAGGCGCAACGCGCCTTCCCGAAGAACAGCAGCGCGCCGAGCTTCTGTTCCCGCGACATCGCCCCGGCCTGCCCCCGCGCGAAGCGGTCGATCGGCGCGTCCATGCGGGTGATCGAAAACTCGAACTCCGCGATAGCCCGGGCCAGGTGATCGTAGGTGACGGCGTGAGACTCGCGCACCTCGGGGAAATCCTCCGCGAAGCGCCGCAGGTACTCCTCCACGCCGTTCACCCGCCGCAACACCTCGGCGCGGATCGCGAAGTTGTCCCCCGGGAACGCGAACCCGGCCATCTCCACCCGTTCCGTCGGCGGAATGAACGCCTGGGCGTCCAGCAGGTGGTCCAGGTAGGAGAGCGTGGTGCCCTCGGGTGCGGGGAAGTGGAACAGTCCGGCGTTGTCGAACGGATCCCCGGAGCCGGCGGAGAACCGGCCGTTCCACATCAGCTTCGGCATGAACGCAATGCTGGAAAGGTTCGGGGTGCGGCGCTGGTTGCGCGGCCCCGTGCGGCCGGGCCCGACGATGCCGTTGTTGCCGATCCCGATGGCAATGGACCCCGCGTCGCCGAAGGCATGCGCCGGCGAGTGGCAGCCGGAGCAGGAGTTGTCGTCGTTGAGGCCGAGCAGCGGATCGAAGAAGAGCATTCGGCCGGTGTTGGCCAGCGAGCGGCTGATCGGCCGGCCCAGGCGGGCCTCGAGGCTGGTGCCGACCTGTCCGGTGAAGCCGTGGCGCCGGAGCGCGCCGCGGAGCCACTCGTCCACCACCGGCGTCGCGGCCGTCACCGTGGCCAGGTCCAGCGAAGGGTCCACCACCTCCGCCGCCGCCGAGGGACTGGCGGGATCGTCGGCGGTGCAGGCGCCGAGCAACACCAATACGCCGACAATGGAGCGCACGCGGGAGCGCGTGAAGAAGCCACGGGTTGAGGCTGTCATAGGGAGTCCCAAGTCCTCTCGTTCAGTGTGCGCGGGCGGAGCAGGGGCCAGCAGGGGGGCCAGCGAGGACGGGGAACAGTAGGCCCGGGTTCATGAGGTCCGTGTGAGAACCTCGTGAATGCGCCTAACAACTCACCGTATCGATCCAGGACGGATTGCGCCGGAAGCAAGCTGGGCAGCGAGGTCGTATCGAATCGAGGCGGATGGCGGCCGGCGGCCCAGTGCTTCGTAGCGAATCGAGATGGGGAAGGGCCGGCGCGGATCAGGACCGCTGGTTCAGGCAGGTTGAGGTGGCCGGAGGTGGCCAGGTCCGGCGGTCCAGCCGCGAGTCAGTCTGTCGGTTCCTTTGCCTCTCGGTCCGACGCTCCGGGCTCCATGTCCGCGGGCTCGATCACGACCTCGCGGGCCATGACCTTGGCCATGAGGTCTGCCTGTTCCTCCGCGCCCCAGCATTCGAGGGAGAGGTCGGCGCCGGCGTAACGGGGCACCGCGCGAATCGTCAGCCGGGTGGGGCAGAGCTCGATCGCCACCTTTTCGACGATCGCGGTGTGGCCGCGGTCCAGCCCCTCGGCGATCCGCAGCATCCCCGCCAGCCGCCGGACCACCGCCTGGTCCGCCTTGGGCAGGGCCGCGAAATCGGCCTGCTTCTTCCGTGGGCCGCGGCGCCGGTGATAGCGCGTCACCAGCGCCACGATGTGCCGCTCCCGCGGGGAGAAGGGCAGGCGGTCGGCGTGCATGATCAGCTGGTAGCTGTGCTTGTGGTGCTTCCGGTAGCTCACCAGCTGGCCCACGTCGTGGAGCAGGGCGGCCGCCTCGAGCAGGCCGCGCTCCTCGTCGGCGGCATCCAGCTTGTCGGCCAGCAGGTCGAAGATGTTGAGGGCCAGGATCCGCACATGCTCGGCATGGCGGCGGTCGACGTGGCAGCGCTCGGCGAACTCCCGGATCAGGCGCAGCGGCTCGACGGCGGCCGGCGCGGTATCGGCCCCGGCCATCTCCAGCAGCAGCCCCTCGCGCAACCCGAAGGCGCTGATCTTCACCTCGCGCGCCTCGATCCGCTCGAGCACCTCGGCGGTAACCGCGAGGCCCGCCACGATGATGTCGGCACGCTGCGGCGACAGCCCTTCCACCTCGGCGCGCTTCTCCGTGCTCATCCCGCTGAGCCAGTCCAGCAGGTGCTCCACCTCGGCGATGGTGACGCTGGAGCCGTGCACCGGGTCGGCGGCGGAAAGGCCGCGCCGCGCGGCGGCCATGCGGCCGAGGTTGGTGAAGGAGCCCCCGGAGCCGATCAGGGTGATGGCCGACCAGTCGCGGATCGGGAGCTTGCGGCGGAACTGGCGGCGCAGGTATTCCCGGAGCCGCTTGACCGCGGCGCGCTGGTCGGGCCGTCCGGCCAGGTGCAGCTCGGTCAGCCGCACGGCCCCGAAGGGCAGCGAGATGCTGTGCTCGATCAGGCCGTCCACCGCCCCGATCAGCTCCAGGCTCCCGCCGCCGATGTCCGCCACGACGGTCCGCCCGCCCTCGAGCGGAAAGTGATGGGCCACGGAACGGTAGGAGAGCGCGGCCTCGGTCCCGGCGTCGATGATCCGGAGGTCGAGCCCCACGTCGGCCTTCACCCGCCGGATGAACTCCTCGCCGTTGGTTGCCTCCCGGACGGCGGCGGTCGCCACCGCCGCGGTCCGGGCCACGCCACGCCGTTCCGCGACGCTCACCATCCGGCGCAGCGCTTCCACGGCGCGGTCCATCGCGGTCGGGTCCAGCTGGCCGGTCTGGGCCACTCCGCTGGCCAGCCGCGGCGCTTCCTTCACTTCATCAATGACCGTGATGCCCGAATGCGGCCCATACTCGGCCACCAGGAGGCGGACCGAGTTGGAGCCGACGTCGATGGCGGCGAGGCGTTCGCGCCGTTCGGGCAGCGGGACGACGGTCATGCGATCGTGGGACTCCGCTGGGCGCCGGAGGCGCGGGGTTCGCCCCGGTCCTCGGCGTGGTGCTTGATGGACTTGCCTTCCACCAGGAAGACGACGTCCTCCGCGACGTTGGTGGCCAGGTCCGCCACCCGCTCGAGATTCCGGCTCACCAGGAAGAGTTCCATCCCCGCGCCGATCATGTGCGGGTCTTCCATCATGTGGGTGAGGAGGATACGAAACACCGAGCGGTGCAGGGTGTCCACCTTGTCGTCCCGCAGGCAGATCTCCCGGGCCTCGGCCGCGTCGCCGCGGATGAAGGCCTCCAGCGCGTCGGAGAGCATGTCACGCGCCAGCCGGGCCATCTCCACGATCTCCGGCTCCGGGGTGATCGGACGGGCCTGCGCCAGCCGCGCCGCCGACTGGGCGATGTTGACCGCGTGGTCACCCACCCGCTCGAGGTCGTTGGCGATCTTGAGCGCCGAGGTGAGCATCCGGAGATCCCGCGCCATGGGCTGCTGCAGCGCGAGCAGGTTCACGCAGGTCTCCTCGACCTCCATTTCCATGGTGTCGATGATCCGGTCGTTCTGGATCACGCTCTGTGCCTTGGCGCCGTCGCGCTCCAGCAGGGCCTCCACGGCCAGCCCCAGGGCCGCCTCCGCCTCACCGGACATGGTGAGGAGGCGGACCTTGACATCGTTCAGCTCGTCATGGAAGTGGCGGTGCATGTCAACACTCATCCGAATCTCCCCGTAATGTACGCTTCCGTGCGTTCGTTTGCCGGGGCGGTGAAGAGCCGCTCGGTCTCGCCGAACTCGATCAGCTCCCCGCGGTCGAAAAAGGCGGTCAGGTCGCTCACCCGCGCGGCCTGCTGCATGTTGTGGGTCACGATCACGATGGTGTAGTCCTTCTTGAGCTCGAAGATCAGCTCCTCGACCCGCTGGGTGGCGATCGGGTCCAGGGCGGAGCAGGGCTCGTCCATCAGGAGGATGTCGGGCTGGTTGCCCAGCGCCCGGGCGATGCAGAGCCGCTGCTGCTGCCCGCCGGAGAGGCTGGTGCCGTCGGCGTCCAGCCGGTCCTTGACCTCGTCCCACAGCGCCGCCTGCCGCAGGCAGCGCTCCACCAGGTCGGGGAGGTCGCGCCGGGCGACCAGCCGGTTGAGGGTGGGGCCGTAGGCCACGTTGTCGTAGATGGACTTGGGGAACGGGTTGGGCCGCTGGAACACCATGCCGATGCGGCGGCGCACGGTCACAGGGTCCACTTCCGGGGCGTAGATGTCCTCCCCGTGGTAGAGCACCTCTCCCGAGA
>CAZPER010000091.1:0-14176 GCA_964585655.1 uncultured Gemmatimonadaceae bacterium
CTTGAGCGCGAAGCCCGCGTGGTCGGCGCCGATCGGAATCACTTCAGCCATGGGGAATCGTATAAAAATTCAGCCGGTTTTGTAAGGGGGGCGGGCCGCCGGCCCCGCCCCATCGGCCGGACCGGCTTACACCCGGATGCCGGCCAGGGTTCCCACCGCGCGGATTCGCGCCTCGGCCACGTGATCGGCGGCCCGGTAGGTCGGGATCTTCTCCGCCTGCGCCGTGGCGTAGATGCTGAGCAGGGTGTCATAGATCTGCGCCGCCTTCCGCTTGGCGCGGTCGTGGTCCCACCCCATCAGCTCGCCGTAGACATTGATCACCCCGCCGCCGTTGATGACGTAGTCCGGCGCGTACAGCAACCCGCGGCGCTCGCAGTCGTCGCCGTGGCGCTCCTCGGCGAGCTGGTTGTTCGCCCCGCCGGCGATAACCTCCACCTTGAGCCGCTTCAGGGTGTCGTCATTGACCGTGGCACCCAGGGCGTTGGGGGAATAGATGTCGGCGGGGACGTCGTAGATCCGGTCGGGGGCCACCGCCTCGGCGCCGGTCGCCTGCACCACGCGCTTCACCTTCTCCGCATCGATATCGGTGACGGTGAGCTTGGCTCCCTCCGCGTGCAGGTGCTCGCACAGCGTGCGGGCGACGTTGCCGCACCCCTGCACCAGCACCTTCTTCCCCGCGAGGCTGTCGGAGCCCCAGCGCACCTTGGCCGTGGCCTTCATGCCGACGTACACACCGTAGGCGGTCACCGGCGAGGGGTCCCCGGAGAGCCCGTGCAGCCCGGCCACGCTCTTCGTCTCCATCCGCACGTATTCCATGTCCGCCGGGCTGGTGCCCACATCCTCGGCCGTGATGTAGCGCCCCTTCAGCGACTCGATGAACCGGCCGTGGGCCCGAAACACCGCCTCCCGGTCGCGGCGCTTGTTGTCCCCCACGATCACCGACTTCCCGCCACCCAGGTTGAGGCCGGCCACCGCCGACTTGTAGCTCATCCCGCGGGCCAGCCGCAACGCGTCGGTGATGGCGTCGTCGGTGCTGGCATACTGCCAGAACCGGGTGCCGCCCAGCGCGGGGCCGAGGGTGGTGTCGTGAATGGCGATGATGCCGTAATAGCCGCAGGAGGGCTCGTGACACAGCACGAGCTGTTCGTGGGCAAACTCGGCCATCGGCTTGAACGGGTCCATGAATCTCCCCTAGTACTGGTAGAAGCCCTTGCCCGACTTCCGGCCCAGGTGGCCGGCGGCGACCATGCGGCGGAGCAGCGGGCAGGGTCGGTACTTGTCGTCCCCCAGGCCGCGATGCAGTACTTCTAGGATGGCCAGGCAGGTGTCGAGGCCGATCAGGTCGGCGAGCATGAGCGGCCCCATCGGGTGCGCCATGCCCAGCTTCATGACCGTATCCACCGCCTCGGGCGTGGCCACCCCTTCCATCACGCAGAAGATCGCCTCGTTGATCATCGGCATCAGCACCCGGTTGCTCACGAAACCGGGATAGTCGTTCACCTCGACCGGCGTCTTGCCCAGCGCCGCGGCGAGGTCCATCACCGTGCGGGTGGTCGCGTCACTGGTGGCCTGCCCCCGGATCACCTCGACCAGCTGCATGACCGGCACCGGGTTCATGAAGTGCATCCCGATCACCTCCGCGGGCCGCTTCGTCTTCGCGGCGATCTCGGTGATCGAGATGGAGCTGGTGTTGGTGGCGAGGATGACCCCGGCCGGGCAGGCACGGTCGAGCTGCTGGAAGATCTCGAACTTGAGCGCTGGGTTCTCGGTGGCGGCCTCGATGGCGAGCTCGGCGTCCCGCGCGGCGTCCACCGTCGTGGCCACCGCGATGCGGGCCGAGACCTGCTCGGCCCCCTCCGGGGTGAGGCTCCCCTTCTTCACCAGCCGGGCCAGGCTCCCCTTCACCGCCCCGAGCCCCCGCTCCAGCGCGGCGGCGGAGACGTCCACCATCGTGACCGCGTGGCCCTGCGTAGCGAAGACCTGGGCGATGCCGTTGCCCATGGTCCCCGCCCCGATCACGGCGACCTTCATGCGAGTTGCTCCTTCCGGCCCCAGCGCCAGGCGGCCGCGGTGGCCAGGACGATGCCGGCCGTGGCCACCAGTCCCCCCTCCGGGCCAAAGGTCCCGCCGGTGAGCCACAGCGGCCCCCCCGGCTGATAGTCAATCAACGGAATCGGGAACGGCAGCCCGCTCACCGGCGCGTCGACCGCGGCGAGGGTCGCGTTCCAGCCCAGATGCGCCCCCCAGGCGGTCCAGATGCCGCCGGGAGCGTAGAATGCCGCGCCGAGAAACACCCCGGCGAGGGCGATGTTCACCAGCCCCAGCGCCGTCGAGTTGGGATTCAGCACGTGGGCCAGGGCGAAGAGGCCGGAGAGGGCAAGCACCGCCGGTACCCGTCCGAGGACCCGGGCCAGCAGCACCTGGCCCACGCCGCGGAACATGAGTTCCTCGACCAGCGCCGCCGGCGCGAGCAGCAGCGTCGTGAACGCGACGCCCCGGAGGTAGTCGCCCGTGGAACCGGTGTCCGGCCGGAAACCCGCCCCCCCGGCCACGAGCGACAGCCCGATGGCCAACGCCGCGCGCGCCGCGCCGAGCAGGAAGCCGAGCCCGAATCCCGGTGCCGCCCCGGTGAGCGGGTGGTAGCGCAACTCGTCCAGGGTGAGCTTGAGCCCGCGGACACCCAGGGCCCAGGTCATGCCGCCAAAGCCCAGCAACCCGCCAGCAGACTGCAGCAGGATGAGGTGGGCCATGTTGCTGCGATCGACCCCCGGGATGAACCGGGCCCCGAGGCCGGCGAACACCAGCATCAGCACGAACCCCGTCGCCAGGTAGACGACGGCCCACCCCACCGCCCGTGCCCCGGAGAGGTGAGGCGCCGGGAGGACCTCGCTCACGAGCGCAGGCGCAGGGCGTGGTGTCCGCGCCAGAGCACCAGCCCGGCGAGCATCACCTTGAGCCCGTCCTGGGCCAGGAACGGAAGGGTGCCGAGCGCGAGGGCGCGCGCGGGATCCCCGGTCAGGAGGGTGAGCTGCGCCCAGCCGCCGACGTGGATGACGGCGAGGCCGGCGCCGGCGGCCAGCACCGAGCGGAGGAACCGGCCCCGCTGGGCCAGTCGGCCCACGAGCGCCGCTGCGATCGGCATGGCCAGGAGGTAGCCACCGGTCGGGCCGAAGAGCTGGGCCAGGCCGCCGGGCCCCGCCGGGGCGAACACCGGGGCGCCGAACGCCCCCACAGTCAGGTAGAGCACCAGCGCGCCCGCCCCGGCCGCGGCGCCGAACAGCCCCCCCACCAGGATCACGGCCAGCGGCTGGAGCGTCATCGGCACCGGGGAGCCGGGGACCGGGATCGCCACCTGCGCCGAGAGCGCCACCAGCGCGGCGGCGAACACGAGTGTAAGCGGCCAGGCCAGGGGCAGCCGCGTGCGGCGAGCCGCCTCGGCGGCCACGGAGGGGCGCCGGGACGGCCCTTCGGGCTGCAGCGTCGGACGGGTCATCGGGTCAGATCCTTTCCACCGAGAGGGCCACGGCGTTCCCCCCGCCGAGGCAGAGCGTGGCGAGTCCATTGGCCTTGTGACGGTCACGGAGGGCGTAGAGCAGCGTGGTCAGGACCCGGGCCCCGCTGGCGCCGATTGGATGACCCAGCGCGACGGCCCCGCCATGCACGTTGACCCGCCCCCAATCCCAGCCGAGGCCGCGCCCATCGGCGATGGCCTGCACCGCGAAGGCCTCGTTGGCCTCGATGAGATCGTAGGCACCGATGGTGGTGCCCTGCTTCTTCATCAGGTTCTGGACCGCCAGGATCGGCGCGAAGAAGAGTTCCTTCGGCTCCCCGCCGCCCGTGGCGTAGCCGGTGATCTTCGCCATGGGGGAGAGCCCATGGGCCTTCGCGAACGCGAGCGAGGTCACCACCAGGGCGCTGGCGCCGTCGTTGAGGCCGGGAGCGTTCCCCGCCGTCACCGTGCCGACCTTCCGGAAGGCGGGCTTGAGCCGCGCCAGCGATTCAATGGTGGAGTCCTTCCGGGGCGACTCGTCGGCCGAGAAGAAGGTGCTGCCACCCTTCCCCGGGATCTCCACCGGCACGATCTCCGCCGTGAACTTCCCCGCCTCCTGCGCGGCGACCGCCTTATGGTGGCTCCCCAGGGCGAACTCGTCCTGCTCCTGCCGGGTCACCTTCGCCTTTTCGGCGGTGTACTCGGCGTACTCCCCCATGTGGTTGCCGCCGAAGGAATCCCACAGGCCATCGTGGATCATGCCATCCACGATGGTCTGGTTGCCCGCCTTCACGCCGTTGCGGTAGCCGTACAAGTAGTGC
Source organism: uncultured Gemmatimonadaceae bacterium (assembly GCA_964585655.1). Lineage (GTDB taxonomy): Bacteria > Gemmatimonadota > Gemmatimonadetes > Gemmatimonadales > GWC2-71-9 > JADJOM01. Next base: position 4,312 of record CAZPER010000091.1, read on the forward strand.
GGGGCCGACGACATCGACTCCTGCCCGCCGGCGATCACGCACTGCGCGTCTCCGGCCCGGATGCTCTGGGCGGCCAGCATGACCGCCTTGAGCCCGGAGCCGCAGACCTTGTTGATGGTAAGCGCGGGCACCACGGGAGGCACGCCGCCATGGATCATGGCCTGGCGCGCGGGGGCCTGCCCCGATCCCCCCTGGACGACCTGGCCCATGATCACTTCATCGATCGCGGCGGGATCGATCCCGGCGCGGCTGATCGCTTCCCGGATGGCGCGGGCCCCAAGCTGGGGCGCCGTAAAGCCGGCGAGCCCGCCGAGAAATTTCCCGATCGGGGTCCGGCAGGCGGCGATGATGACGGGGGTAGTGGCGTCGGACACGGCTTCCGCGGGGCTCGGGGGACTCGCGGCCGGTCCGGAGTGGACCGGCCAACGCGCGGAAGTATAGAAGGAGGCTGGGCTTAGGGGCAGCGGGTGGGGTCCGGGTGCATAGCTATGCACCCCGGGTAAGGGCCGTCCGGTGCCCCGGTACCCGCAAGATAGTTTCAGGGGGCGTTGGCCCCCGCCTCATGACGCCAGCGCCATCTTCCTTCCCGAGCGCGTGCCCGCAGTGCCGCACCTTTGCTCCAGGATCGGCCCCGAGCGTCGTCGGCCTGCCGGGCCGCGTGCCAGGGAGGATCCATGCTGTGGACCATCTTTCTCATCCTCGTCGTGCTGTGGGCATTCGGCCTGATCGGCGGATATACCTTCGGCGGCCTGATCCACCTGTTGCTGGTGGTGGGGCTCGTGGTGCTGGTGCTGCAACTGGTCCAGGGGAAGCGGGTTACCTGAGCAGGGAGGCCGTTATGCCGAATCCACGCCGGACCATGGATGGAGTGCGGAAGTCCGTGAAGGGCAAGGCCACCAAGGCCATCGGCAGGGCAAAGGAAACGGTCGGGGAGTTGTCGGGGAACGACCGGCTCCGTCTTGAGGGCAAAGTCGAGAAGGTGAAGGGCGCGCTGCTCGACACCATGGGCAAGGTAGAGCGGGCAATCGCCCGGAAAGTGTAGCCGCCTGGTCGCCGGAAACGACGCGGCCCCTGCACCGGCGGGTGCGGGGGCCGCGTTTGCGCGAGAGGGCAGCGCCCCGGGTTACGGCGTCAGCGCCCGGCTCTCGATCTGGGCCCGGAGCCGCGCGGCGAACTCGGCGACCGGGATGATCTCCTGCTTGTTGCCGGCCCCCCGCACCCGGATCGCGACGGTGCCGGCCTCCGCCTCCCGCTGCCCCACGATCGCCATGTACGGCACCTTGCCGATCTCGCCGTCGCGGATGCGGTAATTAAGGGTCTGGCTCCCCGCGTCCAGCGTGGAACGAATCCCCGCAGCCCGCAGGGTCTCGTTGATCCGTGCCGCGGCCTCCGCCTGCTGGTCGGAGATGGGGAGGACCCGAACCTGTTCCGGCGACAGCCAGAGGGGGAAGGCCCCGGCGAAGTGCTCGATCAGGATGGCGATGAAGCGCTCGAAGGACCCGTTCACCGCGCGGTGGATGATCACCGGCCGGTGCTCGTGGTTGTCCTCTCCCACGTAGTGCAGGTCGAACCGCTCGGGCGCCGCGTAATCGAGCTGAATGGTGCCGAGCTGCCACTTGCGGCCGATGGAATCAGCCACGTCAAAGTCGATCTTCGGCCCGTAGAAAGCGCCATCACCGGGCTTCAGCTCATAGGGCAGCCCGGTGGCTTCGAGCGCCGCGCGCAAAGCGGCCTCCGCCCGGTCCCACATCCCGTCATCGCCGATCCGCTGCTCCGGCCGGGTGGCGAACTTGAGCGTGGCCTCGAGCCCGAAGGTGCGGTAGTAGCCCAGGATGAACTCGGTGAGCCGCCGCACTTCCTCCGGGATCTGGGACTCCATCAGGTAGATGTGGCAGTCGTCCTGGGAGAACTGCCGCACCCGGGTGAGGCCGGAGAGGGCGCCGCTCACCTCGTTCCGGTGCAGCACGTCGTAGGTACTGTAGCGGATCGGCAGTTCCTTGTAGGAATGCTTGCCCAGGCCGTACAGGATGTGGTGGCTGGGGCAGTTCATCGGCTTGAGGGACATGTCCTGCTCGCCCGTCTCGTTGTTGTGGACGAGGAACATGTTCTCCTTGTACTTGCCCCAGTGCCCGGAGATCTCCCACAGCCCCTTGTTATAGAGGAGGGGGGTCCGGATCTCCTGGTACCCGTCGCGCTGCAGTTCCCGCATGAACTGGTTGAGGGTGTTGTATAGCGACGTCCCCCGCTCGGTCCAGAACGCGGCGCCGGGCGCAAAGGGGTGGAACAGGAACAGGTCCAGTTCCTTCCCCAGCTTCCGGTGGTCCCGCTTCTTCGCCTCCTCCAGCCGGTGGGTGTAGGCCTCCAGCTCTTCCTTCTTGAACCAGGCGGTGCCGTAGATCCGCTGCAGCATCTGGCGGCGGGAATCCCCGCGCCAGTAGGCTCCCGCGGCGGAGAGCAGCTTGAAGTGCTTGAGCCGTCCCGTGCTGGGCAGGTGCGGGCCGCGGCAGAGGTCCACGAACGGCCCGTCGGTGTAGACGGTGATGGTCTCGTCGGGGCCCAGGTCGGCGATCCGCTCCAGCTTCAGGGGATCGTCCTTGAAGCGGCGATTGGCTTCCGTCCGGTCCACGACCTCCCGGACGAAGGGGTAATCCTCCCCGGTCACCTCGGCCATGCGCTTCTCGATCGCCTCGAGATCCTCCGGCGTGAAGGGGCGCTCGACCTCGAAGTCGTAGTAGAAGCCATCCTCGATCGGTGGGCCGAAGCCGATCCCGGCCGTGGGAAAGAGCTCCCGCACGGCGGTGGCCAGGATATGCGCGGCCGAGTGGCGCAGCACCTCCAGCGCGTCCGGATCCTTGTCGGTCAGGATGGCGAAGCGGGCGTCCTGGGTAATCGGCCGGTCGAGGTCCCGGATCTGGCCATCCACCCGCGCGGCGAGCGCGGCCCGGGCCAGCCCCGCCCCGATGGACTGGGCCACCTGGCGGCTGGTGGTCCCCTCGGGGACCTCACGCACGCTGCCGTCGGGCAGGGTCAGGCGGATCGGGCTCACGGCAGCTCCGTCACCGCGGGCGACGGCCGGATCACCGGCTCGACCCGGGGGGAGTAGAGGAAGTAGGCGGCCAGGCAGGCCACGAGCAGCAGCCCGAGGGCGATCCACCAGCCAAGATCTCTGGTCGTTTCCCGCGCATTTTCCGGAGGCATGGTGTTAACTTAATCGCTCGGCGTTTTCACGCGTAAGTCACAGGCATATCACAGAGATGCGTCACCGCCCCTCAGCCTCCGAACTCCTGGCCTGGACCCTGGTCGGCACCGCCGCCGGTCTCGTGGCCGGATTCGCCCTTGGAGAATGGCTCGGCCCCATGAGCCGGCAGCGGATCGGGCGCCGGCTCCGGCCCGAGGATGCCGGCACGGCCCGCACCCCGGCCGCGGCCAGCATCACCGAGACCACCCGGCGCGCCGAAGTCGCGCTGGCCCAGGATCCGACCCTCCGCCCCCTCGAGCTGACCCCGATCGCCGTGAGCCCCGGCGTGGTGGAGCTGCATGGCTGGGTCTCCACCAGGGCCGAACGGGCCCACGCCGCCCGCACCCTGGCGGCCGCGCCGGGGATCGAATCCCTGGTGAACTGCCTGCTGGTGCGCGGCGAGGATGATGGCCCGGACCCTGCCCCCGATCTCGCCGACCAGCCTGCATGAGCGCCGACGAACTTCCGCCGCAATACAACCCCGCCGCGATCGAAGCCGAGCTGTATCAGGCCTGGCTGGCGGCTGGGGTGTTCGCACCCGCCGAGCCGTCGGGCCGTCGGGACCCCGCGCCACCCTACGTCATCATGATGCCGCCGCCCAATGTGACGGCGGTCCTGCATATGGGGCACGGCCTCAACAACACGATCCAGGATGTGCTGGTCCGGTTCGAGCGGATGCGGGGCCGTCCCGCCCTGTGGCTGCCGGGCACCGACCACGCCGGCATCGCTACCCAGAACGTGGTGGAGAAGCTGATTGCCAAGGAAGGAACGACTCGCTTCGACCTGGGGCGGGAAGAGTTCGTCCGCCGGGTCTGGGCCTTCGTGGACACGACCGGCTCGACCATCCTCGACCAGCTCAAGGCCATCGGGTCGAGCGCCGACTGGTCGCGGACCTACTTCACGCTCGATGAGGACCTCTCCCGCGCGGTGCGGGAGGTCTTCGTGCGGCTGCACGAGAAGGGGCTGATCTACCGCGGCAAGTACATCATCAACTGGTGCCCGCGCTGCCTCACCGCCCTCTCCAACGAGGAAGCGGAGAAGGAGGAGACGGATGGCCGGCTGTGGCGGCTCCGGTATCCGCTCAGCGACGGGAGCGGCCACCTGACCGTGGCCACCACCCGGCCCGAGACCATGCTGGGCGACACGGCGGTGGCGGTCCATCCCGAGGATGAACGCTACGCCGGGCTCATCGGGCGCACGGTCCGCCTGCCGCTCGCCGACCGGGAGATCCCAATCGTCGCGGACGAGGCGATCGACCGGACCTTCGGCACCGGGGCGGTGAAGGTGACGCCCGCCCACGACCCGGTGGACTTCGAGATCGGCCAGCGGCACGGGCTGCAGGTCATCGACATCATGACCCCCGAAGCCCGGATGGCGGAGACCGTGCCCGAACGCTTCCAGGGGCTGGACCGGTTCGAGGCGAGGAAGCGGGTGGTGCAGGAGTTCGAGGCCCTCGGCCTGCTGGACAAGGTGGAGAACCACCGGCACGCGGTGGGACACTGCTACCGGTGCGACACCGTGATCGAACCCCGGCTCTCCGACCAGTGGTTCGTGCGGATGAAGCCGCTGGCCGAGCCCGCCCTCAAGGCGTACACCGACGGGCGGCTCCGCTTCATCCCCGAGCGACGCGGGGAGGAGTACGCTCACTGGATGGGCAACATCCGGGACTGGTGCATCTCCCGGCAGCTCTGGTGGGGCCACCGGATCCCGGTCTGGTACTGCGACGGCTGCGGCAAGACCACGGTGAGCCGGACCGACCTCGCCGTCTGCCCCTGCGGCCATTCGCTGCGCCAGGACGAGGACGTGCTCGATACCTGGTTCTCGAGCTGGCTGGTGCCCTTCTCCTCCCTGGGCTGGCCGGAACGGACGGAGGACCTGCGCCGGTTCTACCCGGGCTCGGTCCTGGTCACGGCACCGGAGATCCTGTTCTTCTGGGTGGCCCGGATGGTCATGGCCGGCTGCGAGTTCATGGGGGACATCCCGTTCCATACCGTGTACCTGCACGGCACCGTGCGGGACACCCAACACCGCAAGATGTCCAAGTCGCTGGGGAACGGCATCGATCCGCTCGAGGTGGTGGAGAAGTTCGGCGCCGATGCCCTGCGCTACACCGTGGTGGCGGGGATGGCGGTCGGCACCGACGTGATCCTCGACCCCGCGGACCTCGAGACCTCGTTTGCCCCCGGGCGGAACTTCGCCAACAAGGTGTGGAACGCGGGGCGGTTCATTCTCACCAACCTCGACGGGCCGACGGAACGACGGACCGACGGACGCGGGTTGCGCCCATTGGCCGGCAACCACCCCAACGTGGTGCGGCCGGACGAGCTGGCACTGGCCGACCGGTGGATCATCGCCCGCTGCGACGCCATGGTCCGCGACGCCACCGCCAACTACGAGAAGTTCCGCCTCAATGAGGCCGCCTCCGCGGTGTACCACTTTGTCTGGAGCGACCTGGCCGACTGGTACCTGGAGCAGGCCAAGCCCCGGCTCTACGGCAGCGAGCCGGGCGGGGATGTGGCCCGCGCGGTGATCGGGCGGACGTTCGAGGTGGCGCTCGCGGTGCTGCACCCGATCATGCCGTTCGTAACGGAGGCGCTCTGGCGCCGGTTCCCCGGGCGCGGTGCGCAGGAAACGCTGGTGACGGCACCCTGGCCCCGCCCCGACCGGCGGGCGCCCGACCCGGCGGCGGAACGGGAGTTCGCCCTGGTGCAGGAGCTGGTGGGGGCCATCCGGCAGATCCGGGCGGAATACGGCGTGGAGCCGGGCAAGACGGTGAACGTCCGGGTGAGCGTCGAGCGCCCCGCCTTCCGGGCGGAGGCGGGGACGATCCGCCGCCTCGCCAAGCTCGGCACCCTGGCCTACGGCACACCGCTGGCGGAGCCGGGCGCCAATGCGGTACTGTCGGACGGCACGGCGCTCTATATCGCTCTCGGGGAGCTGGTGGACCTCCGGAAGGAGTGCGAGCGCCTCGGCGCGGAGAGCACCCGGCTGGGCCAGCTGATCGAGGGACAGCGGAAGAAGCTCGGCAACGAGCAATTCACCAGCCGAGCCCCGGCCAACGTGGTGCAGCACGAGCGGGACAAGCTGGCCTCCCTGGAGCAGCAGCTTCAGGTGCTGACCGAGAAACGGCAGCAACTCGGGTGCTGACCCCCCTGGGAAGGGCGCCGAGCCGCCGAGCCCTCACCGCCCTCGCCCTGCTCGGCATCATCGCCTGCGCCCGTATGGGCCCGCCGGCCGGGGGACCCGAGGACAAGGTGGCGCCGCTGCTCGTCGCCACCGTGCCCGAATCCACCGGCGCCTATCCGGAGTGGGACCGGGACGTCGAGTTCCGCTTCGACGAAGTGGTCTCCGAGGGGGGCCCCCCAAACATCGGAGTCGGCACCGGGGATCTCGAGAAGCTCATCCTGCTCTCCCCCAGCAACGCGGTGCCGGTGGTCCGCTGGAAGCGGGACCGGATCACGGTCCACCCCCGCGAAGGGTGGAAGAAGGACCGGGTCTACCGGATCGAGCTGCTCCCCGGCGTCACCGACCTCCGCCGCAACAAGAGCGACACCGCCACGGTGCTGACCCTGAGCACCGGAGGCGTCCCGCCCACCGACACCCTGACCGGGCTGGCCATCGACTGGGTGTCCGGCCGCCCGGCGCGCCAGGCGCTCATCGAGCTGGTGCTGCTGCCGGACAGCCTGGTCTACCGGGCCGTGACCGACAGCGGCGGCCGTTTCAGCATCGGGCCGCTGCCGCTCGGGGAATGGCGCGCCTACGGGGCGCTGGACCAGAACCGGAACCTGCGCCGCGACCGCCGGGAGAGCTTCGATTCCACCGTCGTACCCGCCGACACTCGCGCGGTGCCGCCCCTCTGGCTCATTCCCCGGGACACCCTCGGCCCCCGGCTCACGTCGGTCACCCAGGCCGACAGCCTCAGCGCCCTGCTCAGCTTCTCCCAGCCGCTCGACCCGACCCAGCGCTTCGACAGCCTCGATGCCACCCTGCGGCGGCAGGCGGATTCCAGCATCGTCCCCTTCCGCTCCCTGCTGCCCAAAGAGGTGGACGACAGCCTGCAGAAGATTGCCCGGGCCAAGGCCGATTCCATCCGCGCCGCGAACGACACCACCAGACGGGACAGCGCGGCGGTAAAGCCCCCCGTCAAGCCAGAACCCCAGCCGGCCGGGCGACCCGAGTCGGGGGCCGCAGCGCGCGATTCCCTCACCGAGGGCATCATCGCCAGCCGTCCCAGGCTGTTCGACAAGCTGGTCCTGCGCGTGGACAGCGCCTGGACCCCCGAGGCCCGATACCTGGTGGAGATCAAGGGCATCCGGAGCGCCGCCGGCGTTGCCGGGGATGCGAAGAACGTGCTGGCGGTGCCCAAGCCCCCCCCGCCCCCGCCGGCCCCGAAGGACAGCACCGCGACCGACTCCACCCTGGCCAAACCGGCTCCCGCACCGAAGCCATGACCGACCGGCGCCGCGAGCTCCCCTCCGTGGACCGGCTGCTCCGCGAGCCCGCCATCGCCGTCCTGCTCGGCACCGCGCCCCGGAACGCGGTGGTGACCGCGGTCCGGGAGGCCCTCGAGTCGGCGCGCTCGAACCGTGCCGGCCCTCCGGCGGACTGGGCGGAGGCGGTGCGCGAGCGGCTGGGGGAGCTCACCACCCGATCCCTGCGGCCCGTCATCAATGCGACCGGCGTGGTCCTCCATACCAACCTCGGGAGAGCCCCGCTCGCCGCCGCCGCCCTGGAAGCCATGGCCGCCATCGGCGGCGGGTACAGCACCCTGGAGTACGACCTCGCGACCGGCTCCCGCGGCCACCGGGCGGACCATTGCCGGGGCCTGCTGGCGGAACTGACCGGCGCCGCGGACGGGCTGGCGGTGAACAACGCCGCGGGGGCGCTGGTGCTGGCGCTCAACGCCGTGGCGTCGGGGCGGCCGGTGGTGATCTCGCGGGGGGAACTCATCGAGATCGGTGGCTCGTTCCGCATCCCGGAGATCATGGAGAAGAGTGGCGCCGAACTCCGGGAGGTGGGCACCACCAACCGGACCCATCTCCGCGACTACGAGCGCGCCCTCGGGGGTGCGGCGGCGATCCTGACGGTCCATCGCTCCAACTTCGCGCAGAGTGGTTTCGTCGCCTCCCCGGAGCCCCGGGAGCTCGCGGCGCTGGCGCGGGGCGCCGGGATTCCCTACCTCCACGATGTCGGGAGCGGCCTGCTGCTGGACCTGGCGGCGTTCGGGCTGCGGGGCGAGCCATCAGTGCCTGAGGCGGTGGCCGCCGGAGCCGACCTGGTGCTCTTCTCGGGCGACAAGCTGCTGGGCGGACCGCAGGCGGGGTGCATCGTCGGGAGCCGGGAAGCGGTGGCGCGCTGCCGCGCCAATCCCTTTGCCCGCGCGCTCCGGGCCGACAAGTTCACCCTCGCCGCGCTGGAGGCGACCCTGGCCCTCTATCGCGACCCGGAGGCGGCGCGACGCGAGATCCCGGTGCTCCAGATGCTGACCACCGATGCCGCCACCCTCGACGAACGGGCGGCGCGCCTGGCGGCCATGCTGCCGCTGGAGGCCGATGCCCGCACCCTCCCGGGGGAGTCGGCGGTGGGCGGAGGCAGCTTTCCTGGCGCCTCCCTGCCAACCACGCTGGTCAGCCTGGATCCGGGCGCACTCGGTGCCCACGGGCTGGCGCTGCGGCTCCGGCTGGGGGAACCGCCCGTGATTGCCCGGGTGGAATCGGAGCGGGTCCTGCTGGACCCCCGGACCATCCCGCCCGGCGCGATGGTGGCCCTTGCCGCCGCGGTGGCCACGGCCTTCGAGCGCTAGCCTGGAACGCAGTCGGGGCGGCCGGGCCAACCGCTCCCGACCGCCCCGTCACCCTCTCCCGCGTCGCAATCAGTAGGTGAAGACCGCGACGGTATCGTCCGGTATGCCCGAGGAGCTGCCCAGGAAGGTCCCGGTGAAGACCTGGGGCGCCGCGCCCCGCCGCTGGACGGTCACCACCCAGTCGGTCTGGGCTGCGCCACAGTCGGACCAGTAGTCGAGGAACACCTTGTAGCTGCCGTTCGGCGCGACGCCGGTCGGCCAGAAGACGTTCTCGTTGCTGATGAAGGCGCTGGAGTTGTCGGGCAGCGTGTTCTTGCTGCAGGCCGCGTTGGCGTCGAGGTCGAGGGTGCCGCCGCTCGCCACGGACTTGTTCCCGAACGAGAGGTGGCCGCCCGCGGGGTCGATGACGTGGAGGTCCACGTCGGCGGTGTCGGTCCAGGCCACGCTGATCTGGATGTCGCCGGTGCCGATTTGCAGGATCCGCATCAGCTGGCGGGCATACAGGAAGGTCCCGGCGCCGTCGCCGGCCGCGTAGGTGAAATAGACCTGCCCCGCGGTGGCGTTCTGCGACAGGCCCAGCAGGAGGCTCTGAGTCGTCTGGCCGGCGGGCAGGGTCAGTTCGTAGTAGTCGCTCAGCCCCTCGGCCGCGATGATGATCTTCGTGAACGCCGTCGGGGAGGTGATGGTCTGCGGCGAGCTGCCACCGTTGATCACCACCGCGATGCCGGAAACCTTGGTCGAGTCCGCGGTGGTCGGCGCCGGAGGCGCTCCGCGCTTGAGGACCGCCTGCACCGCACCGGACTGGTCGGTGACGCTGGAGATGA
>CAZPER010000092.1:0-14037 GCA_964585655.1 uncultured Gemmatimonadaceae bacterium
CGACACCGCCGCGGCCGGCCACCCGGACCCCCGCGCCCCGACCCACCCCGGCGGCGCCGGTGGCCGCCGCGGACACCGCGACACCGCCGCCGTTGCGGGATGCCTACCACCAGGCGCCGCGCGACACGGTGGACGGGCGCACCTACCAGGGGTGGAAGTACTACAACCTGCACTGCGCCCGGTGCCACGGCGAGGACGTGAACGGCACGACGATCGCCCCGCACCTGATCCTCTCCCTCAAGCCCGACGGGGCCATACCGGATGCGCCGACCTTTCTGCAGACGGTGTGCGCCGGGCGGCCGGAGAAGGGGATGCCCGCCTGGTGCGCGCTGGAGCTGATGCCGGGGCAGATCGACACGATCTACGCCTACGTGAAGGGGCGGAGCGACGGGGTGCTGCATCCGGGGCGGCCGGCGCGCCGGGCCGAGTAACCCGTTCGCGCCCAAGCACAAAGGGGTCCCGGATGCGCTCCGGGACCCCTTCGCATGCCCTGCCGGTGGGGCTACTGCACGGCGCGCAGCGCGTTGACGTACCCGCGGCCGTAGAAGTCATCGTTGCCGGGCTTGCCGAGGTCATCCGCCGACTGCCGGAGGAGTGCCTCCACCTGGGCGGGGTGGGTGGGCCCGTACTTGCCGACGATCAGCGCCGCGACGCCGGCGACCACCGGGGCCGCCATGCTGGTCCCGGCGGCGAAGGAATAGCCGGTCGTCGCGGGGATGCTCCCGGGGCTGATCACCATGTCGAAGACCCAGCAGGCGGTGACCACGCTGCCTGACGGGATGCGGGGCACGCTGCAGAGGGCGCTGCCGGGGAGCGCGAAGTCGCCGCCCGGAGCGGCGAGGGTGATCGCCGACTGACCGAAGTTGGTGTACGACGCCGGGCGCGAGAAATCGGTGGCGCCATTCGGGTACCCGACGGCGAACCCGAACGGCCCGGTCGCGGACACCGTGATGACGTTGGTGGACTGGGCCGGCACGGTGATGAGATTGTTGGTGTGATCGAGGTCGATGGCGTTATTGCCCGCGGAGGCGATGACCGTCACCCCCTGCTGGTAGGCGTAGGTCGTGGCCCGGCTGAGCGCCACGGCCAGCTGGGCGTTGTCCTTGCCCTGCCGGTCGAAGGCCCCGCCCAGGCTCATGTTGATGATGTCGGCGCCGGCGCCCCCCTGGGCGATGGGCGTGGCGGCATAGACGATGCCCTGGATGACCCCCGCGAAGGACCCGCTGCCGCTGTGCAGCACCTTGACCCCAATGATCGTGGCGCCGGGCGCGATGCCGATGGTCCCGACACCGTTGTCCCGCGCCGCCACGATGCCGGCCACGTGGGTCGCGTGGGAGAACCCGGGGACATCCTGATTGAACAGGAATCCGGGCACGAAGGACGCCGAGCGGGCCACGTCCACGCTGCCGTTGAGGTCGATGTGCAGGTTATTGAGTCCGCCGTCGAGCACCGCCACCCGGGCGCCGGTCCCGAGGTACCCGGCGTCCCAGGCCTCCGGGGCGTGCACCGCCTTGGGGGCCCACTGGAGGTTGTAGAAGGTTTCGTTGTTCCCGTGACTCGCCTCGCCCACGGTTTCGGTGGCATCACCGGCGTCCTGCACCCGCAGCGCGGGGTCCACCCACTGCACCACCTGGTCCAGCGCCACCGCCTGGACCCCGCCGATGCCGGCGGCCCGGGTGGCGAAGGCGGTGTCGGGGGAGGTGGCCACGGCGATGCCGATCTGCGGCGTGCTCGCGGTCAGGCTCCCACCTGCCTGGCTCACCAGCGCGTCGAGATTGGCCGGCAGCTTGTTGCCCTTCCCCAGGATCACGTAGGAGTTGGTGCCCGTGAGCGCGGCCCGGGCGGGCGGCAGCGCCTGCGCCGCGGGGGCGGTGGGTTCGGGCTGGCAGCCGGCGAGGGAGAGGGTGGCGACGCCGAGGGCGAAGGAGGAGCGGAGCAACGATCTCAAGGGGACCTCCGAGGGGGGAAGACGGATGGAGTGCCCTGGCGGCCGTGGGTGGCACTGAGGGTCGGCCCGTCAGGAGGAGCTGGGCAGCGGGCAGGTCCGGACCGGACTGCCGCCGCGCGATGGGGCAAGAGTGGGCTCAATGTGGGGGGCGGTCCCCGGGGGCACAAGGGTGCCGCGCGCGGCCGTGGGGACGGCGAGGATGGTCCCGCCCCGCCCCAGCCCGTATCTTCTCCCGGAACGACCACCCTCACCCCACCAGACCCATGGCCGACATCAAGACCAAGCCGACCAAGGCCAGCGTGACGGCCTTCATCCGTGCCCTGCCGGATCCGGAGCAGCGCCAGGAGGCGAAGACCCTGCTGGCGATGTTCCAGAGGGTCACGGGGGAGCCGGCGAAGATGTGGGGGCCGACGATCATCGGCTTCGGCCGCTACCACTACCGCTACGCCAGCGGCCACGAAGGCGACATGTGCCGGGCCGGCTTCTCCCCGCGGAAGGGCAGCCATGTGCTGTACGTGCTGGACAACGCCCCCGGCCAGGCGGCGCTGCTCAAGCGGCTCGGCAAGTTCAAGACGGGAAAGGTCTGCCTCTACGTGAGGCGGCTCTCGGACGTCGACCTGGGCGCGCTGGAGGAGCTGGTCGCGGCCTCGTTCGCAAAGAACCGGAAGGACTGGCCCGACGACGAGGGCGGCTCCTGACGCCCGCCCGCACGGCCCCGGCAGCGCGGCTCCTCGCCGCGCTGCTGCTCCTCCTCTATACCGGTCTCTCGCTCGCGGGGATGGGCGCCCTCCGGCGCCCCGGCGTTGGCTACGCCGCGGACGCGCTCACCACGGACATCCTGTTCGGGGGGCTGGCGCTGGTGCTCGTGGTCGGCCTGCTGCGGCGCTGGCGCTGGGCGGTGCCGGCGCTCCTGCTGCTGACGGGGGTGCGGATCGCCTCGCGGCTCTGGGAAGCGGGGCGGGCCATCGCCCGGACGGGGTGGGCGGAGGCGACCCTGCCGGGGCCGGTCTGGCTGCTGCGGCTGGCGCTGCTCTTCGCGATCGTGGGCTGCCTGCTGGTGGCGCGGCGCACCGGAGAAGCGACCGGGGCGCCCTGAGGGCGCCCCGGTCCACCGTCTTCACTTCACTTCGCTCACCGAACCGCGAAGCACCTCGAGGGAGTCACCCCCGTCTGGCGCGAACAGCCGCACCGTCTGCACCTCGCCGGTCCCGGCCCGGCCACGATACACGGTGCTCTGGTTCCACCACGGCACTCCGCTCACCACACTGTTCGGCTTCATGCGGTACTGCTGGACTTCCACCTGTTCCAACATGATGTATGCCTCCATGGCGGCCCCTCCGGGAGCGAGCCGCCCGTGTTGCCGTGGACCTACTTCATGGTGAGCGGCAGATCCCCGCTCACGATGACGAACTCGGCCCGGCGATTCTCGGCCCAGGCCGTCTCGTCGTGGCCATCCGCGATGGGAGCGGTCTCGCCGGTGGACAGCTCGTCCAGCCGCGACACGTCGATCCCCTTCCCGACCAGGTAGGCCCGGACCGCGGCGGCGCGCCGCTTGCCGAGGGCCTGGTTGTAGGCGGCCGAGCCACGCTCATCCGCCGCGCCGGTGATCTGGAGCCGCACCACCGGATTGGCGATGAGAATGGCGGCCTTCCGGTCCAGGACGCCGGCCTCCTCCGACCCGATCTCGGCCCGGGCGACGTCGAAATGCACCATCATCGCCAGTTCATCCCGCAGCGCGGCGCTCTGCCGGGCCGCTTCCTCACGGGCCAGTCGCGCCGCGTCCTCGGCGGCGAGGCGCACCTTCTCGATCGAGTCGGCCCGGGCGCGTTCGGCGGCGAGGGCCAGCCGCACCCGCTCCAGCGAGTCGGCGGTGAACTGGCGCGCGGCGTTGATGGAATCCTGCGCGCGGGTGATGGCGGCCTCGTCCTTGGTCTCTTTCGGCGAAGGCGTCTCGGCGGGCTTGCTCCCGCCGCAGGCCGCGACGAGCGCCAGGGCGGCGAGGGTGCTCAGGAATGCCGGGTGTCGCATGGTGACTTCGATGCCTCGTGGGGTGCCAGGGTCCCAGCCCCTCTCCCCGCGTGGTCCCATGGTCGCGGGGGAAGTCCGGAGCGAGCGGCAGCCCCGGCGATCACAACGCTCAGATCGTGCGGCGCCCTTGCAGGAAGCGCATGAGGATGACGACGACGGCGACCAGCAGGAGCAGGTGGATCAGCCCGCCGGTGACGTGAAACACGCTGAAGCCCAGCAGCCAGGCCACGATCAGGATGACGGCCAGTGTGTACAGCACGGAAACCTCCTCAAGTTGCGCGTGAGCCTACTGGGTCGGCGGCGCGAGGTTGCCGCAGGCGACGATGGTCTCGGGGTTTGCCACGGAGGCGCGGACGACGACGAAGTACTCGCCGGCCTCCGGCGTCTGCACCGGCACCTTCGCGCTCCCGGTGGCGCGGCCATCGCCATCCACCTTGAGCAGCTTGTAGCCGTCGCTGGAGCCGAAGACGCCCATGTCCATGCCGGCGCCGCACTGCCCCGCGTGCGCATCCCACGGATGCACCCCGCCCGGGGCCGCGTTGGCCAGGTCGATGGTGACGATGGTGCTGGTACCGCCGGAGCCGGGCGCCATCGAGGCCGAGCCGTTCATCTGGACCACGCCGGCGAGGCTCGCGGGGGAGGCGAGATTGGCGTGCCACCGGCTGTTCAGCGAGGCATCCTTCGCGCTCACCGACACCGCGGGATCCTTGTGAAAGGGATTGCAGGCAGCCACCGCCAGCAGCACGAGGGAAGCCACCATTGCCTGTCGAGACGTCACGCTACCTCCAAGGGTGAACCAAGCCGGAACAGTACCGCCCGGCGTCCGTGCGGGGCATCGCTCGTTGGAGCGGATTGTGGCCTCGCTCCCAGGGACTACGCGACGTCCAGGGCGCGGTGCGCCACCGGCTGCCGGTCGCTCTCGAGCACCCGCGCCTGCTGGCGCGCATACCAGGCCAGGCTGAACTTCTCCGGTACCGGACTGGCCGCCGGCACCCGCAGCTCCAGCGGCGGGTCGGGCCCCAGCCAGGCGGCGGGCAACAGGCCGAGCCGATCCGCGACCTCCCGGCGCGCCGCATCCGGGGACGCGGCCATGACGGACATGGTCTGGGCGCTCCAGCGCTGTTCCCCGCCACCCACCCAGACCTCGACCAGGTATTCCAGCATGCGGAACCTCCCTACTCCATGAGCCGGAGCAGCGTCCCGCGCTTCCGCCCGGCGGGCGGCGGCGGGTCGCGGGTGAGCTGGTGCAGCTCCGGCGGCTGGGGCTCCTCCGTCCGCCGGGGCTCCCCGGCGGACGCGTCCCGCTGGGCCTGTTCGCTGAGGCGTTCGATCTTTTCGTAGAGGTCGGTCATCCGGCACTCCCTGCTGGTGGGGCGCGGCCCTGGGCGGTTACGCCTTCTGGCGCACGCCGGCGACGATCAGCGCGGCCCCGATGACCAGCGCCGCCCCGCCGACCCACGGCGGCACCCGCTGCTTCTCCGTGGCGGTGATCTTGACCTCGCCGATCTTGAGGACGTCACTGCGGGAGTTGAAGCTCGCGCCCCGCAGGAGCACGAAGGCCCCCAGCGCGGCAATGATGGCCCCGGCGATGATGTACGGACGCATGATGGTTCCCCCTGATGAATGACGTCGGACCCGCTGTCCCTGCGATTCCCGCAGGTGTTCCACGGACCATCCCGGCACCCGGCCGTCGATGATGCGGCGGGCCAGGCCGGAGCAGCGCGCCTCGGCCTCGTCCTCGGTCCGGTAGTGCTCGTCGAGACTGAAGGGCTTCCGCCGCCCGTTGCGGCGGATCTCGAGATCCACGGTCCAGCGCCGCGTGTCGTGCAGCTGGTACGGCCGCGCCAGGATGCGGAAGCCCTTGTAGGTGAGGCTGGTCATGACGTCACCCAGTCCGGGAGACCGGCCGGTCGAAGCGGTCCAGGCGCCGGGTGGCCTCGTGCAGTTCTCCCTCGACGTTTTCCACGGCCCGGAGCGCCCGGCGCAGCAGCTCGCTCGCGCTCCGCACCGCATCCTGCGCCTGCCGCAGCCGGAGCCCGCAATCGCTGACGGTCGCGAGCGCGCGGTCCTGCTCGGTGACGATGCTGCCCTGGGTCATCGGAGGTAGAAGTAGAGCCCGAGGCCACCCACGCCAGCCCCGATGACGGTGATGAACGGCTCGTCCACCACCAGCCCGGTGACGATGCCGGCCAGGCCGACGATCATCAGGGCCACCCCTTCGGTGCGGGTGCCGTGCTGGTAGGGATCGTCCACCAGCGACGGGCGGGAGGCGTCGGGGAGGGTCCCAGCCGGTTGCAGCGCCGCCGTGGCGGCGAACTGCGCCGGGGTGGCCCGCAGGCTGGTCGTGCCCGCAACCTGCGCGGCGGCCGCGCGCGGCGGCACCAGGACGATGGCGGTAAGCAGCAGGGTCAGGGGGAGCAACCGCATGGAGGCCTCGGCGTGAGAGCGAACGAAACGGCTAGCGGCCAAAGATCGGACCGCGGAATCCCCACGGATCATCGGGCTCGGCCCCGAACGACTGCGCCGCCCGGAGTACCGGTTCCTGGGGCCGCGCCGGGGCCGGTCGTCGTGGGCTCGAAGCCAGGTCGGGGGCGGGCGGCAGTGGCCGCGCCAGCATGTCGAACCTGACCTCGCGCCCATCCATCAGGGATCGCCGGCGGGCCCCAGCCGGTATCCGGGCGCCAGGACCAGGAACCGCTCCTCCGGTCCAGGGGCAGCCACGAACTCGGGCACGGTGGAGGTGAACCAGTAGACCGCCTGCTCCACCACCGGTCGCTCCGCGGCGGCGATCTCGGCCCGAATCGGCGCCTTCCAGTCCCGCGGATTCCGCACCCGGTCGAACGCGGCCGCCAGCTGCTCGTGGCGGAATCCCGTCATGCGTTCCGGCTGGTACGCCACAGATGCCGTCATGGTCCCCTCATGCCACGGTTGAATCGTTGCGCCGGCGCATCGTTGCGCGGCTACACCTCAACCTTACCGGATAGGCAATCGGGAGCCTATCGCTCGGGAGGGTGGATTTGGAGCTAGATCCATGGGTGCAGGCACCTTGGCGAAGGCGGCAACCAAGAGAAAAGCGGCGGAGGGAGGGGGGCACCACGGTGGGCATGCCCCCCCTGAGTGGAGCGGGTGGGTCCAGCGGAGGAATGCAATGTCAGGCAATCCGGTCCGGCTGACAATCGCTCGTTGGGTGCGACACCCTCTCCATCGAAGGAACTAGTCCCGAGGGACTAGCCGGACCTGATGGAGCTGAGGCGGGGCCCAGGCGCCACGACCGGCGGCTCCGGGCGCACATGTTCCAGGGCGGCCACTTCCAGCCGGCTGTTCACGGCCAGCTTGGAGAGCACCTTCCGGACGTGGGTCTTCACGGTGTGCAGCGCGATCCCCAGTCTCGCGGCGATCTCCTTGTTGCTCAGCCCCTGGGTGATCAGCCCGGCGACTTCCCGCTCCCGCCGGGTCAGGAGGCGGATCTCCACCTTCCGCCTGGGCAGCCCCGGCCGGCGGTGGCGTCCCAGCTGGCGGAAGAGTGCACGGGTGAGCTCGCGGGGCAGCACCTGCACCCCCCGGGCCACGGCATGGATGGTGTGCAGGTATTCCTCGAACGACGCCTCGGCCATGATGAACCCGGACACCCCCGCCTGCACGAAGCCGGTCAGGTCCTCCTGCCCGGTTCCGAGCCCCATGATCACCACCCGGGAGTCGGGGGACTCCCCGTGCAGCGCGCCGGTCAGGGTCAGGCGGTCGTCGTCGAGCTGTCCCATGGCCAGGAGGACCACATCGGGCCGGGTGTCCCGCACCGCGGCCAGGGCCGTTTCGGCGTCTGCCGCGACGGCGAGCACCCGCAGGCCCGGCTGCTCGCGGATCCGCGCCATCGCGCTCGGGCTGGGCGCTCGGTGATCCTCGAGGAGGACCAGGGAAATCAGCGGCCGGACGGCCACCGCCGGCGGCGTACGCGCCCGGACGCTCATCCGCTCCAGCTTTCCCAGGTCAGGCCGCAGCGGGCAACGAAGTACTCCGGCGGATGATCCCCCCGGTCCAGCAGGGCGTGCAGCATCTCGTGCCGCACCACCAGCTCATCGGCGGCGAAGTCGCCGGCGAGCACGATGCGCGACTCCGAGCCGCTCCGGGACCAGCGTCCCACCTGCACGGCACCCTCGCTGAGGAAGGTGGACGCGCCGGGCACGAGGTACCAGGTGATGCCGGCGAACCGTCCCGTCCGGCCGGCGCAGGCTTCGGTGCGGGCCCACCAGTCCTGGAACTGCGCCGGCGCCTGGAAGGCAACGGCAGAGTCCGGCAGTGGCGTGGCCGGGCCCAGGAGGTCGCAGCCGGCGAAGAGCGCGAGGAGCGGGAGCCAGCCAGCGCGCGAGCGCCAACGCAACCGGATCGCGGTGGGGGGACGAGCGTTCATGGGTGGAGGATCGCGGGTCGTGCGGCGGGCTACAATCGCTCGTGCGGACCAGTACGGTACTCGCTCAGGGGAGCGAGTCCGGGGGGATGGCGCTACGGCTTGGAGGTCCGGAACCCTCCCCGGCTGTGCGAGAAGGCGGCCACCTCGAGGCGGCTGTGCAGGGCCAGCTTCTCGAGGACGTTGTGCACATGGCTCTTCACGGTGTGCACCGCGATATGGAGCCGGGTGGCGATTTCCTTGTTGCTCAGCCCCTCGGCCAGGAGGTCGATCACCTGCCGCTCCCGGTTGGTGAGGCGTACCGACTCCAGCACCCGGGCCTTGCTGCCGACGGAGGCATTCCGGGCAATCTGGCTGAACAGCGAATTGGTCAGCGCCGGCGGCAGCACCTCGGCGCCGCCGGCCACGGCGCGGATGGTCGCGAAGAAGTCGTCGAACGACGCATCCTTCATGATGAAGCCGGAGGCTCCGGCCCGGACGTAGTTGGCCACCTCCTCCTGCAGCGGCATGAGCCCCATGACGATGATGCGGGCCTCGGGCATCTCGGCATGCACCGTCGCGGTGAGGCTCAGGCTGTCGTGGTCTTCCAGGCCGAAGTCCAGCAGGATGACGTCCGGCTTGGCTTCCCGCGCCTTCTGCAGCGCCTCGTCGGCATCGGCGGAGGCGGCGAGCACCCGGAACCCGGGCTGCGCCTCGACCAGCACCGCGATGCCTTCACGCAGCAGCCGGTTGTCGTCGATGAGGACCAGGGAGATGGTGGGCACCGCCGGCTCCGCCGGGGCGGCCCGGGCCGGCTTCATCCGCCGTGGGGAGGACGGCTTCACGCGGGCACCCCGGGCGGGGAGGCCACAGGCGCAGCCGCGGCGCGATGGGATAATCCCCGGGCATCGACGCCTGATGAGGCGAGGCTGGATTGAACTGGGAGAGGGTGCGGCACGGCAGACTCCTTGGACAGCGAAGCGATGACAGGGGCGAGCGGAGGCGTCGCGCCAGCGGTGTCACGGTCGCTATTTGCCGCTACGGAACCATAGCCTCCTGTACCCCCTGACGCTAGACTCGCAAGAAGCGTCGGCGCGGTTCATGAAGGTGACACTATCACGTCGCTGGCTGGTCGTCCCCTCCAAAACTCCCATGTCGTCTCCCGGCCATTCCTGCCGCAGTACCCGGGTGTGGGGGACGCCACGCCGGTGTCCTCCCCGTCACCGCGGCGCCTGCCGCACAGGAGGAGGACGATATGCGGACGATCATCCGGCAGTGGCTGGGACGCGCTTTGGGCATGTCGGTGGCGGTGGCGGCGCTTGGCTGCGCCGGCGACTCGCCGATCGGCCCCAATCCGCGGCCCGGCGCCCCGGTCACTCCCGCCGCCGAGATCCGGGGCGTGGACCTGGGCAGCTGCACCCAGCTGCAGGTGGAGGAGGGGAACCGGATCTCCGCGCGGTTGTACGCGGTGGGGGTGCAGATCTACCGCTGGGATGGCACCGCCTGGGTCTTCGTCGCGCCGTCGGCGACGCTGTACGAAGGCCCCGAGAGCCAGGGGTCCGTCGGCACCCACTATGCCGGTCCCACGTGGGAGAGCGTCAGCGGCAGCAAAGTGGTCGGCGCCGTCCAGCAGCGCTGCACCCCGGATGCAAGCGCGATCCCCTGGCTGCTGCTCGGCGCCGTCTCCAGCGACGGCCCCGGCATCTTCCGCGGCACCACGTTCATCCAGCGGGTCCACACCGTCGGCGGGCTGGCCCCGTCCCAGCCCGGCAGCCTGATCGGCGAGCTGGCGAATGTGCCGTACACGACCACCTACCTGTTCTACCGCGGGCGGTAGCAGCTACCGGGCGACGGGGGCACCCTCCGGGGTGCCCCCGTGGCGTCGGGCGCCGAGTATCTTCCGGCGGTTCACCCCTTCCCTTCACGCCCGGGATGCCCATGCCCCAGCCGATCAACCTGGCCGCCAAGCTGGCCACCTTCTCCGAGCACTGGCAGCCCCGGGTGGTCGGCGCCTTCAACGGGCACGACCTCATGGTGGTCAAGGTGAAGGGAGAATTCACCTGGCACCACCACGATGACACCGATGATTTCTTCCTGGTGCTGCAGGGGCGCCTGACCCTCCGGCTCCCGGACGGGGAGGTGCGGCTCGGGCCCGGGGAGCTGTTCGTGGTGCCCCGGGGGGTGGAGCACTGCCCGGTGGCGGAGGAGGAGGTGCACCTCCTGCTCATCGAGCGCACCGGGACCCCGAACACCGGCGATCCCGCCACCGCCGCGCCGCGGCGCGTCATTTAGGGAGACCCCCCATGCGCCTCAGCGTCTTCAACCAGGCGGGCCAGCTGGTCACGGCGGAGCTGCCCCGGGTAACGAAGAGCGATGCCGAGTGGCGGCAGCAGCTCACCCCGGCGCAGTTCACGGTGGCCCGCGGCAAGGGGACCGAGCGACCCTTCTGCGGCACCCTGCTCGACAACAAGCGGGACGGAGTCTACACCTGCATCTGCTGCGCCCTGCCGCTCTTCAGCGCCTCCGGAAAGTTCCACTCGGGCACCGGCTGGCCCAGCTTCTTCCAGCCGATCGCGCCGGAGAACGTGCGCACCGAGACCGACCGGGCCCATGGCATGGTGCGCACCGAGATCCTCTGCGCCCGGTGTGACTGCCACCTGGGTCACGTCTTCGAGGACGGACCGCGCCCGACGGGGCTCCGCTATTGCGTCAACTCGGAGTCCCTCGCCTTCACCGATGCCGCCCAGCTCGCCTCCCTGGCCGATCCCGCGGCCGGGGGATGACGGCCGGCCCGGAATCCGGCCACTCTTGACAGCCAAGAGCAGTTTGATAATCATCAAACCATGAGAACCGAGTCCGCCACCCTGGGCCTGACCCCCAAGCAGTTCGACCTGGTGGCCAAGGCACTCGCCGACCCCCGCCGGATGGCCCTGCTGGAGTCCATTGGGAGCGAGCGGGAGTACTCCTGCCAGAAACTCTGCGTGGAATTCCCCGTATCCAAGGGGACGATTTCTCACCATATGAAGGAGCTGGTCCGCGCCGGCCTGATCCAGCAGCGGCGCGAGGGGCAGTACCGGTTCTACGAAGTGCGTCGGGAAGTCCTGGCGGCCTATACCGCGGAGCTGATGCGGCGCGTCGCGCGGGTGGCGGAGCAGTAAGGGCTGTCGGGTCGGCGCCTTTTTTTTCGCAGTAGTGTTTGATGGTTATAGAACTGTTGCACAACGTATACCCCTTGGAGTCCCCTCATGAGTGCCCAGTCCCTCGCCCCGTCCCGCCGCTGGATCGGGTCCCTGACCCTCGTCGGCGCCGTCGTCGGCATCGGCCTCCTGCTCGCCGCGTGGAAGCGCAGCGCGAATCTCGCCGCGACGGCGGCCTCATCCAACCAGCCGGAACCGGTGGAGCTCGTCACCCTGGCCACCGCGGAGTCGCGGCAGCACCGCCAGACCACGACCGCGGTGGGGACAGTGCTCGCGCTCCGGTCCATCACGCTGCGGAATGAGCTGGCGGGCACGGTCCGCCGGGTCGCCCTGAACCCCGGCGAGATCGTGGAGCCGGGCACGGTGCTGGTGGCGCTCGACGTCTCGGTGGAGGAGGCGGAGCTCCAGGCCCAGGAGGCCGAGGCCGACCTGGCGGAGACCACGCTGGCGCGGCTGGAGCGGCTGCGGCAGCACCAGGCCACCAGCCAGGAAGAGGTGGATCAGGCCCGGGCGCGGCGGGACGTGGCCCGGGCGCAGATCGCGCGCACCAGGGCGATCATCGCCAAGAAGACGGTGCGGGCGCCGTTCCGCGCCCGGGTGGGGATCGCCGACGTGCACCCCGGCCAGTACCTGAACGAGGGCGTCCAGCTCACCACCCTGCAGGGCGTCTCGGACGCGGCCAACGTGGACTTCATGGTGGCGCAGGGCGTCGCGGCGGCGCTCCGGGAGGGGATGACGGTCGAGATCATGACCGACGACGACGCCGTACCGCACTCGGCGCGGATCGTGGCGGTGGACGCGCGGGTGGATGCCACCACGCGCAACGCCACGGTGCGGGCGCGTCTGGCCAGCAGCCGCCACAACCCCGCCCCCGGCGCGTCGGTGCGGGTGCGGGTGCCGGTGGGCCCGATGGGCACGGCGGTCGCGATTCCGGTGAGTGCGCTCCGGAAGGGACCCGGGGGCGACCATGTGTGGGTGATCGCGCCGGATTCGGTGGGCGCGTTGCGGGCGGAGGAGCGGACGGTGCAGAGCGGCCCGGTGCTGGGGGACACGGTCCTGATCCTGGCCGGTCTCCGCACGGGGGAGCAGGTGGCCGCCGCGGGGTCCTTCAAGCTGCGGGACGCGGTGCGGGTGCAGCCCGCCGAGCAGCAGGCGTCCGCCCCGGTCAACAAGTAACGGCCACGGCCGCGAGCCAATAGAGAGAGGGAGAGTCGGGCCATGAAGTCGTTCACCGACATTTTCATCAAGCACCCGGTACTGGCGGTTGTCGTCAACCTGGTGATCCTGCTGGTGGGGTGGCGCGCGCTCGCCAACCTGCCGGTGCAGCAGTACCCGCAGATCGAAAGCTCCTCGGTGGTGATCACCACGGTCTACACCGGCGCCAGCGCCGAGACCGTGCGCGGATTCCTCACGACCCCGATCGAACGGGCGGTCTCCGCCATCAGCGGCGTGGACTACCTCGAGTCCACCAGCCGGGCCGGGGTGAGCACCGTGACGGTGCGGCTCAAGCTCAACCACTCGAGCACCGCGGCGCTGGCCGAGGTGACGGCCCGGCTGCAGCAGGTGCGGGCGGAGCTGCCCTCGGAGGCGCAGCCTCCGGTGGTCGAGGTCCAGCGGGCCGACCGCCCCTACGCCTCCTTCTACCTGAGCTTCACCTCCACCACGCGGGACGCCCCGGCGGTGACCGACTGGCTGCTGCGCACCCTGCAGCCGCAGCTCGCGACCCTGCCCGGCGTGCAGCGGGTGACCTTCGAGGGGGGGCGCCAGATCGCGATGCGGGTCTGGATCGACCCGGAGCGGCTGGCCGCGGTGGGACTGGCGCCCGGCGACGTCTACGCCGCGCTGCAGCGCAACAACTACCTGGCGGCGGTGGGGCAGACCAAGGGCAACCTGGTGCAGGTGAACCTGCTGGCCAACACCGACCTGCGTTCCACCGAGGAGTTCAACGACCTCATCGTGGCGGAGCGGGATGGCGCCATCGTGCGGCTGCGGGACGTGGCCAAGGTGGAGCTGGGCGCCGAAGAGGCCGACATGGTGGCCAAGTACGGTGAGGCGGAGGCGGTGTACCTCGGCGTCTGGCCGCTGGTGGGGGTGAACGAGATCGACGTGGCCCACCGGCTGCGGGACGAGATGGAGCGCATCCGCCCCACCCTGCCGGCCGATATCGACATGCAGATGGCCTACGACGCGACGGTGTTCATGGAGGACGCGCTCACCGAGATCACCAAGACGCTGACGGAGACGGTGCTGATCGTGGGCCTGGTGGTCTTCCTGTTCATGGGCTCCATCCGGACGGCGCTGGTGCCGCTGGTGGCCATGCCGATCTCCCTGGTGTGGGCGGCGGTGGTGATGTACGCCGCCGTCTTCATCCTCAACCTGCTCACCATCCTCGCCATGGTGCTGGCCGTGGGGCTGGTGGTCGACGACGCCATCGTGGTGGTGGAAAACGTCGAGCGTCACGTGCGGGAGTGGAAGTCCCGCAT
>CAZPER010000093.1:0-13961 GCA_964585655.1 uncultured Gemmatimonadaceae bacterium
GGCGACCTGCCGGCGGCGGGCCGGGCGCTCACCGAGGCAGTGGAGGTGGCCCGCGCGGTGGGGAGCACCAAGCTGCTCTGGGAACCGCTGTTCGAGCTGGCGCTGGTCCGTAAGGCGGAGGGGGACACCACCGCCGCGCTGGCGCTTCTGGAGCAGTCGGCCACGGTCATGGAGGAGCTCCGGGGCAAGATCGCGGGGGGGCAGGCGGCGCAGAAGCTGTTCGCCTCCGGCGAGGTCCAGGGCCGGGTGTACGAGGAGCTGGTAGCGCTGCTGGTGCGGCACAACCAGGTGGACCGGGCGCTGGCGGTGCTGGAGCAGAGCCTGAACGAGGAGCTGCGCAGCAAGTTCCGCGGGCTCGACATCACCTTTGCCGACCGCCAGAAGGCGGCGCTGCTGGAAGAGGAGGAGCGGCGCAAGGCGCGGCTCGACGGCGTCACCCAGCAGCTCACCGTGGCCCGCTCCGCCCCCGACAGCGCACGCAACAGCGAGCAGATCCAGGCGCTGGAGCGCACCCGGACGGTGGCGGAACAGGAGTACCTCGGCTTCGTGAACCAGATGGTGCGGGACCAGCCCGACCTCAAGAACCACACCCGGGTGAACCTGCGGGACCTGCGCACCACCAAGCGGGACCTGCCGCCGGACGTCGCGCTGCTGTCGTACCTGCCGGGGCAGCGTGAGCTGTACATCTTTGCCGTCACCTCCGACACCCTGGTGGCCAAGGTGGTGCCGCTCTCCCGGGATTCGCTGGACCGGATGGTGCGGCTGCTGGTGGCGCTGGCCCGGAATCCGGCGGCGAGCTTCGCCACGGTGCAGCGGATCGGTGCCGCGGGCCAGGCGGCCGCCAGCCGCCCCGAGGGCGACGTGCGGCAGCAGGCGGCGCTCCTCTACCAGCAGCTCATCGCGCCGGTGCTGGGAGAGATCGCCGGCCGGAAGCGGCTGGCGATCATCCCGAGCGGAAGCCTCTACTACGTCCCGTTCCAGATCCTGGCGCCGACGGCGGACAGCACCGCCACCCCGCTCGGCGCTGAGCGGACGGTCTTCTACGTCACGGAGCTCAGTGTCCCGGCGGCGCGGCGGGGCCCCCGCCCCGCCCTGCGGCTCGCCGCCTTCGGCAACGCCGACAACACCCTGCCGAGCGCGGAGCGGGAGGTGCTGGACCTCAAGCGGCTGTATCCGGCCTCGACCGTCTTCCTCCGGACCGAGGCCACCGAGGCCAAGGCCAAGCTGCTGCCCGCCAGCTTCACGGTGGTGCACTTCGCCACCCACGGCAACCTCGACTACGAGAACTTCGACAACAGCTTCCTGACCCTGGCGCCGGGGACGGACGGACTGGAGGACGGCAAGCTGACGCTCAAGGAAGTGTGGAGCCTGAACGGCTTCGACCGGCGGCAGCTGGTGGTCCTCTCCGCCTGCAACACCGCGGTGGCGGACGAGCAGGTGGCGGGGTGGCCCAACAGCCCGGCCACCGCGTTCCTGGATGTCGGGGTGCCGACGGTGGTCGCGTCGCTGTGGCCGGTGGACGACGCCGCGACCGCCACGCTGATCACCGCCTTCTACCGGAACCTGCGCACCATGGACACCGCCGAGGCGCTGCGGCAGGCCCAGCTCACCCTTCGGGCAAACCCGAAGTACGCCCATCCCTATTACTGGGGCGCCTGGGTCCTGGTGGGCGACTGGCGCTAAACCGCCTCTGGCGCGACGGCCCGGTGGGCAGCAACTTCCCGCCGCCGGTTGGTGACCGGCCCGTCATTCCACCGTGATGGTTTCCGCCCTCCGTTCGAGTTTCCGCAACGGAGGAACCAAATGCCTGCCCGTTACGTTGTAGTTGCGCTCCCCCCAAGTCCCGGAGGGGCCCTATGACCGCCATACCCGACCCCCGCGCCCCCGGCGCCAGCCTCGACTACGCCAGCCGCACGCTGGGCGTGCCCTACCCCAGCTTCCCCGAGCTGCTGCCGGAGGGGGCGGTTGGCGCGGGACGCTACACCGTGCGCTTCGCGCGTTCGGTGGAGGACCTGGACGCCATCCAGCGGCTCCGCTTCGAGATCTTCAACCTGGAGCTGGGTGAGGGGCTCGACAGCGCCTTCCAGACCGGCCGCGACGAGGACGACCTCGACCCGCACTTTCATCACCTGCTGATCTCCTGCGGGGATCCGGCGGAGGTGGTCGGGACGTACCGGTTGCAGACCGCGGAAATGGCGGCACGCCGGGCGGGATTCTACTCCGCCGGCGAGTTCGACCTGACCGGCCTGCCGGCCGAGTTCCTGGCGGGGGCGGTCGAGGTGGGCCGCGCCTGCGTGGCCCGCGGCCACCGGAACGGGCGGGTCCTCAACCTGTTGTGGCGCGGCCTGGCGCGGTACCTGGCCTGGAACAGCAAGCGCTACCTCTTCGGCTGCTGCTCACTGACGTCGCAGGATCCGGCGCTGGGCGCCGCCACCATGCGGGAGCTGGAACGGACCGGCCAGGTACACCCAACGCTCTGCGCGCCGCCGCTGCCGGGTTTCGGCTGTGACGACGCGGATCCGGCGGAGGTCGCGCGGGCCACGGTCCATATTCCGCCGCTGTTCCAGAGCTACCTGAGCCTGGGCGCCAAGGTGTTCGGCCCCCCGGCCATCGACCGGCAGTTCAAGACCATCGACTTCCTGGTGGCGCTGGACATCCTGAGCCTCGATGCCCACAGCTACCAGTTCTTCTTCCGGGAGGGATAGCCTGCTCCGGAGCGGAACCCGGCTGGTGCTGCTCGCGCTCTCCGGGCCGCTGGCATTCGTGGCGTGGGCGCTCGGCACGCTGGTGGTGCTTCCCTTCCCCAGGCGGCGGCGCGCGGTCCAGGCCGCGGTGCAGCACTACTGGGCCCGCGGGGTCGGGGGGATCCTCGGCCTCCGGGTCCGGGTCGAGGGGACGCCGCCGCCGGCGCCGTACCTGCTGGTCTCGAATCACCTCGGCTACCTCGATATCGTGGCCTACGGGGCGGTGGTGCGGGGCCGCTTCGTCGCCAAGCGGGAGGTGCGGCGCTGGCCGCTGATCGGCCCGCTGGCGGCGATGGTGGGGACGATCTTCATCGACCGCGCTCTCAAGCGGGACGCGGTGCGGGCGCTGGACGTGGTGCAGGAGGCGGTGGCCGACGGCGACGGCGTCATCGTCTTCGCGGAAGCCACCAGCACGGCGGGCCAGACGGTGCTGCCCTTCCGGCCGGCGCTGCTGGACTGGGCGGCGCGCTCCGGGCACCCGGTGCACTACGCCAGCGTTGAGTACCGGACGCCCCCCGGCGGGCCGCCGGCGCATCTCGCGGTGTGCTGGTGGGGCGACATGACCTTCGGCGGGCACATCGCGGAGCTGGTGCGGCTGCCCTGGATCGAGGCGACGGTGCGGTTCGGGGCGGCGCCGATCGCCGAGCCGGACCGGAAGCGACTGGCGGGCCGCCTGCACGAGGCGGTCGCCGCCCAATTCATCCCTGTAGTCACGGAGTAAGGATGACGGAACGCATGGAAGCGGTGGAAGGCAACCTGATCGTGCTGCAGCAGGCGGTGGACCTGTTGCGCGCCATGGACGATGCCGCCTACGCCGAGGGCGGCGCCGGGCCGGGGGTGTCGGCCGCGGGGGTGCACTTCCGGCATGTGTTTGATCACTACCGCGCCTTCCTGCTGGGACTGGCCACGGACGAGATCGACTACGACGCCCGGGACCGGCAGGTGCCGCTCGAGACCGATCGCAGCCTGGCGCTGGCGACCGCGCTGGGCTTCATGGCCGACCTCTCCCGGCTTCCCGCCGAGCTGGGCAACCGCCCGCTCCGGGTGACCATGCGGAGCGCGGCGGGCGAGGAGAGCGGCCCCGACTGGAGCCAGTCGAGCCTCAAGCGCGAGCTGCAGTTCCTGGTGAGCCACACGGTGCACCACTACGCGCTGATCAAGGAGCTGCTGCAGCGCGCCGGGGTCTCGGCCGGGGCGGAGTTCGGCGTGGCGCCCTCCACGATCGTGGCGCAGCGGCGCGCCGCCGCATGTGCACCGTAAGCTGGCTCCCCGGGGCCGGCGGCTATACCCTCTGCTTCAACCGGGACGAGCGCTTCACCCGCTCCCCGGCCCTCCCGCCGGCACCGCATACCCGGGACGGCATGCCCTTCCTCGCGCCGCTGGATGGTGACTTCGGCGGCACCTGGCTCGCGGTGAACGCCGCGGGCGTCACCATCGCCCTGCTCAATCGCTATCGGGTGCCCGGCTACCAGCCGCCGGCCCAGCCCCGGAGCCGGGGCCTGCTGGTGCTGGACCTGATCGCGGCGGGCTCGGTGCGGGAGCTCTGGCGCGCGCTGGAGGGGACCGACCTCCGCCAGACGGCGCCGTTCGTCCTCGCGGCGCTGGAACCGGCGGCCGCGCCCCGGGTGGCGGCCTGGGATGGCGCCATGCTCGGCGGCGGACTCCGACCGGCGCCCGGCTTCCTGCTCACCAGTTCCTCGGTCACCGAGCCCGAGGTGGCGGCGAGCCGGGAGGCGACCTTCGCGGCCGTCGCGTCTCCCACGGCGGAAGACCTGGTCCGGCTGCACCGCAGCCACCTGCCGGAACGCGGGCGGCGTTCGGTGTGCATGCACCGCGATGACGCCGAGACCCAGTGCTTCTCGCAGGTGACGGTGACCGAGGACCGCGTTACCCTCCTGCATGTTCCCGATGCCCCCTGCCGTGGCGTCCCGCTGCCGCCGCTCTCGCTGGAGCGCCGCGCCCTCCCCTGCCCCGCGACGGAGTGACTGAGGTCCCGGAGACGGCGCCCGCCGGCCGTCGCCGGCGGCGCTGGCTGCTGTGGGGCTACCTCGCGCTGCTCGGCGCGAGCCACGCGGCGCGCCTCCTCCGTCCCACCGAGCACCTCCCCGACCCCGACGAGCGGACGATCACCCTGCGGGAGGTGTCCGGCGAGGAGGAGCGATCCGGAACCGTCCGGATGGCGTACCGGGCCTTCGCTCCCGCCGCCGGCAACGAGTCCCCGCCCGCCATCCTCCTGGTGCATGGCAGCCCCGGCGACAACAACGAGGTCACCGAGCTCGGCGCGCTCCTGGGCGAGCGCTACCGGGCCATCGCGCCGGACCTGCCGGGGTTCGGCGGGTCGAGCTGGAACGCGCCGGACTATTCCAACCTGTCCCATGCCCGCTACCTGCTGCAGCTCATGGACAGCCTGGGCATCTCCTCCGCCCATCTGGTCGGCTTCAGCATGGGCGGCGGAGTGGTGCTCCAGATGGAGCGGCTGGCGCCCGGCAGGGTTCGGTCCATCACGATGCTCGCGGCGATCGGCGCCCAGGAATACGAGCTGCTCGGGGATTATCACCTCAACCACGCCATCCACGCGGCGCAGCTGGCGGCGCTCTGGCTGCTCCGGGAAGGGGTGCCCCACTTCGGATGGCTGGACGACGCCATGCTGAGCGTCCCCTACGCCCGCAACTTCTACGACACCGACCAGCGGCCGTACCGGGGCATCCTCGAGCGGTACGCCGGTCCGATGCTCATCCTCCAGGGCGAACGGGATGTGCTGGTGTCGCCGGCGGTGGCGCGGGAGCATGCCCGGCTGGTGCCGCAGGCGGAACTCCGGATGGACGACGGGGACCACTTCACCGCCTTCGTGCGGCCGGAGGCCGTCGCGGCGCCGATCGGCGAGTTCGTGGCGCGGGTGGAGCGCGGTGAAGCGACGACCCGGGCCACGGCCGCGCCGGACCGGGTCACCGCCGCGGCGGCGCCCTTCGACCCGCGGTCCCTTCCCAGGGTGGAGGGGATGGCGCTGGTGATCCTGTTCCTGATCCTGGCGTTTTCCACCCTGATCAGCGAGGACCTCACCTGCATCACCGCCGGGCTGATGATCGCGCGGGGGACCATCGGCTTCGGCGTCGGCACCCTCGCCTGCTTCACCGGCATCTTCCTCGGGGACCTGCTGGTCTTCCAGGCGGGGCGGACCTTCGGGCGCGCGGTGCTCTCCCGCGCCCCGGTGCGGTGGTTCATCACCCCGGAGGCGGTCTCCTGGAGCTCGCAGTGGATCGAGCGGCAGGGGGCGGCGCTGGTCTTCCTGACGCGGGTGCTGCCCGGGACCAGGCTCCCCACCTACTTCGCCGCCGGGATGCTCCGCACCAGCATGGCGAAGTTCGCGGCCTACTTCTTCGTGGCCTGCGCCATCTGGACCCCGATCATCGTGGCCGTCTCCGCCGCCTTCGGCGAAGTGGTGCAGCGGGCCCTGGCGGTGTTCCGCGAACATGCGGCGCTCTACCTGCTGGTGACGGCGCTCGTCCTCTTCGTGCTGCTCAAGCTGCTCATTCCGCTCATCACCTGGCGCGGCCGGCGGCTGCTGCTCTCCCGCTGGCGCCGGCTGACTCGCTGGGAGTTCTGGCCGCGATGGGCGTTCTACCCGCCGGTGGTGCTCTACGTCCTCTGGCTCGCGCTCCGGCACCGCATGCTGCTCGGGTTCACCGCGGTGAATCCGGCGATCCCCGGTGGCGGCTTCGTGGGGGAATCCAAGTCGGGAATCCTCGGCGGTCTCGCCGGGAGCCCCGAGCGGGTGGCGCGCTATACCGTCCTCCCCGCCGCGCTCCCGGCGGAGGAGCGGGTGGCGCGCGCCGCGGCGTTCCAGGCCACCCTCCCCGCCGCCTGGCCGCTGGCCCTCAAACCCGATATCGGGGAGCGGGGTTCGGGGGTGGCGATCACGAGAACCGCCGCCGAGGTCAGGGCGTACCTGGAGCGGGCGACCGGGGACACCATCGTGCAGGCGTATGCCGCCGGGTTCGAGTTCGGGGTCTTCTATTTCCGGCGGCCGGGGGAGGAGCGGGGGCAGATCTTCTCCGTCACCGACAAGCAATTCCCCAGCGTGACCGGCGATGGCATCCGCTCCCTGGAGACGCTGATCCTGGCCGACGATCGCGCGGTGTGCATGGCCCCGTTCTACCTGCGGCGGCACGCGGCGCGGCTCTCCTGGGTGCCGGCGGCCGGCGAGGTCGTACCGCTGGTGGAGCTGGGAACCCATTGCCGGGGGGCGGCGTTCCTTGACGGCGGCTGGGTCCGGACTCCGGCGCTGGAGGCGGCGATCGACCGCCTGAGCCAGGGATTCGACGGGTTCTGGTTCGGCCGCTACGACATCCGGACGCCGTCCATCGAGGCGTTCGAGCAGGGGCGGGAGTTCCTGGTGGTGGAGCTGAACGGCGCCACCGCCGAGGCGACCAGCATCTACGATCCGGCAAACGGGCTGTTCTCGGCCTACCGCACGCTGTTCACCCAGTGGCGGCTGCTGTTCGAGATCGCGGCCCTCAACCTGGCCCGCGGCGCCCGTCCCGCGACTTTGCGCGAGTTGTGGCAGCTGTGGCAACGGCATGGCGCGGCCATCCGGAGCCACGACCCCTAGCGACCGTTACCGACCCTGACCGAGGACCCCATGCTCGAGAGCCACGCGATGTCCCTGCCGAAGACCGCCGCCATCCTGAGCTGGGTCGCCCAGCTGGTGGCCGCCCTCATCCTGCTGCAGACGCTGTACTTCAAGTTCACCGCCGCGCCCGAGTCGGTTTACATCTTCACCACCCTCGGCATGGAGCCGTGGGGGCGGATCGGCAGCGGCGTGGTGGAGCTGATCGCGGCGGGCCTGCTGCTGATGCCGGCCACCGCCGGGATCGGCGCGGTGCTGGCCCTCGGCGTCATGGGCGGGGCGATTCTCTCGCACCTCACCCGGCTCGGCATCGTGGTGCAGGGAGACGGAGGGCTGCTGTTCGTGCTGGCGCTGACGGTGGCGGGGTGCTCGCTGCTGGTGGCGTGGCTCCGGCGGGAGTCGATCCCGGTGGTGCGGAACTTCTTCTAGCCCGGCACCCAGAACCCCTCGGGGCACCAGCGGCGGACGAACGCCTCCCCCGAGGGGGTGAAGGGACGGTGCCAGCCGAACGAGGTGATCGGCTGGTCCACCAGGTCACTCGCGGCGTCGAGCAGCTGCTTGGCGAGCCCCCGGCCGTGCCCGGTCGAGTGGATCCAGATGGTCTCCACCGTCCAGCTGGTCATCGGCGCCACCCCCGTGGCCGGCCGCCGCTCCGCATCCCAGTCATCCCACGACCACCAGGCCCAGCGCGGCCGGGGGCGGAGCACCGCCAGTCCGATCCCCATGCCCCCCTCGCGGGCGATGAAGATCCGGGTGTCGCCGGTGTCCTCGGTGGTGAAGGCCGGGGTATGGAACGGGGTGTCCCGCATGGCGCGCCGGGCCAGCCGCTCGGCCAGCTGCCGATCCGCCTCGAGGGAGGCGTTCGTCACCAGCAGCACCTCGACCCCACCGCTGGTCGTCAGCAGCTGTTCCCCCGGATGCGGGGGGACGGCGACGGCGTCGGAAGAGACCTGGGCGTCGGACACGGCGGCTCCGGGCGGTGAGGCGGAACTGACTGGACCAATTCTACACGCCCGCCGTGCGGCGCGTCGAGTCCCGCGACTGGACTTCCCTCCGGGGGCGCGGCCATTTTCCGCGCCATGCTGCTCATGGATCGCGACAACCTGCTGGTCCCCGGCTGGTCCCATGTGCTCTCCAGCACCAACGACCTGGCCGAACTGGACGCGCTCAGGGAACGGGTCGGCGCCCCGCGCCAGGCCTTTCACCTGCGGAGCGCCCGGCCCCACCTCGACCTCAAGCTCGAGCCCCGGGAGCGCGCCCTGCGCGACCCCGCGGTCCGGGTCTTCGAGTCCACCAGGGACCTGATCCGGTTCTGGCGCGAATGTCAGCGGCGGCCCGGCGGATGACGCCCGCGCTCCGGCTGGCCGGCCTCCGCAAGGCGTACAAGGACGTCCGCGCGGTGGACGGGCTCGATCTTGAGGTCCGCCCGGGCGAGTGCTTCGGCCTGCTGGGGCCGAATGGCGCGGGCAAGACGACGACCATCGAGATCTGCGAGGGACTGCTGGCCCCCGACGCCGGGGTGGTGGAGCTGCTGGGCCGCGGCTGGAAGACCGACCGGGCGGCGCTGCGGGAGCGGATCGGGGTGTCGCTGCAGGAGACCCAGTTCTCCGACAAGCTCACGGTGCTGGAGACGGTGCGGCTGTTCCGGAGCTTCTACGCCGCCGGGGAGGAGCCGGGGGTCGTCCTCGAGCGGGTGCAGCTCACCGAGAAGGCGCGGGCCCGGGTGGGGCAGCTCTCGGGAGGGCAGAAGCAGCGGCTGGCGGTGGCCTGCGCGCTGGTCGGCGTGCCGGAGCTCCTGTTCCTGGACGAGCCGACCACCGGGCTCGACCCGCAGTCGCGGCGCCAGCTCTGGGACCTGGTCGAGGGCTTTCGGGCCCAGGGCCGCACCGTGATCCTCACCACCCACTACATGGATGAGGCGGAGCGGCTCTGCGACCGCGTCGCGGTGGTGGACCGGGGCAAGGTGATAGCGCTGGGCACGCCGCGGGAGCTGATCGCCTCGATCGGCGCCGATCAGGTCATCGAACTCGTCCTCACCGACGGCGCGCCCGGCCTCTCCCCGGCGTGGGCCGGGATCCCCGGCGTCCTCGGCGCGGCGCGAGTCGGCGCCGTCATCACCCTGCGCGTGGCCCAGCTGCACGCCACGCTGCCGGGAGTGCTCGCCGCCATCGAGCGGGACCGGATCGGCATCGAGGAACTCCGCACCCATGCCCCGACCCTCGAGGATGTCTTCGTCTCCCTGACCGGGAGGCACCTGCGCGATGGCTGAATTCGGCCGCAGCATCCGGGCGCTTGTCGCGGTGCGCCTCAAGGAGTTCTTCCGGGAGCCGGAGGCGGTGTTCTGGACCTACGGCTTTCCGATCGTGCTGGCGCTCGGGCTCGGCATCGCCTTCCGCGACAGGCCGGTGGAACAGGTCACGCTGGGGCTGGCGGAGTGGGCCGCGCCGGCGGAGGGAGCGGCCGCGGCGCTGGCAGCAGACTCCACGTTCATGGTGAGCCGCTTCCAGGACTCCAGCACGGCGGCCCAGGCACTCCGTACCGGCAAGGTGGCGCTGGTGGTGATTCCCCGGGGCGCGGCGGACTACGCCTATCGCTTCGATGATACGCGGCCCGAGGCGGCGATCGCGCGGTTCCGGGTGGACGACGTCCTGCAGCGGGCGGCGGGGCGGCGGGACCCGGCGCCGGTGACGGAAGAGATCGTGCGGGAGCGGGGCTCCCGCTATATCGACTTCCTGCTCCCGGGGCTGGTGGCGCTCAACCTGATGGGGAGCGGCGTCTGGGGGACCGGCTTCTCGATCGTGGATGCCCGCCGACGGAAGCTGCTCAAGCGGCTGCTCGCCACCCCCATGTCGCGGGCCGAGTACCTGGCGAGCTTCCCGCTGGCGCAGCTGCTGCTCCTGGTGGTGGAGGTCGGGACCATCCTGGCCTTCGGGGTGCTCGCCTTCGATGTCCCGGTGCGGGGCTCGCTGGTGGCGCTCGGGATCGTGTGCGGGGTCGGATCGCTCACCTTCGGCGCCCTGGGGCTGCTGGCGGCGGCGCGGCCCACCACGATCGAAGGCGCCTCCGGCCTGATGAACCTGATGCTCATGCCGATGTGGGTGCTGTCCGGGGTGTTCTTCTCCTCGGCGCGGTTCCCGGAGCTGGTGCAGCCGGTGATCAAGGCCCTGCCGCTCACCGCCCTGGTGGACGCGCTGCGGCTGATCATGCTGGAGGGGGCATCACTCGCCGGGGTGACCGGCCAGCTCGCGGTCCTGGCGGCGTGGCTGGTGGTGGGGTTCTTCGTGGCCCTCCGGATCTTCCGCTGGCAGTAGGGGAGGGTGTCGCGGGAGCGCGACTACACGCTGCACGGCGGTAACATCAGACAGCCGGCGCAACGCCATAACTGCCTCAAATGACAGGACTTGGATCGGGGACTCGGGGGGCACGGATACTGCTCAACGGGGGGATGCCCATCTGGGCGACACGCTGAAGCCACCGACTCTACCCCCTGAGGCTACGCTACCATGTTCAACCTGCCCCGGCACGGCCGCCTTCTCGCGGCGGCCCCCCTCGTCTTCCTGCTGGCCGCCACGGCCTGCAGCCCGGAAGCGACCGGACCGGTCGCTTCCACGCAATCCATCGTGATCGGGCTCCCGCCGGGTGACGGCGTCCCGACCCGCACCGAAGCCGAAGTCTGCAAGGACGGTTCGTCGGCCACGATCGAGATCGTCACCCACTTCCTGGTGGGCGGCACCCAGACCGACACCGCCGCGATCAACGCCGGCGAGTGCCTGATCGTGCGCACCAGCAGCGCGGTGCCGCGGCCCGACACCCTGTTCATCACCGAGATCGGCATGCCCACCGGGGTGCAGCTGGATTCGGTCGTGACCCTGCAGGGCGTCACCCCGAACACCCAGACCCCGATGACCATCACCCGCACGGTCCAGGCCTCGGGCACCTCGAAGATCCTGGCCGGCCTCGAGTGGGGCGCGACGGTCTACTTCTACAACTCGCTGATTCCGCCCCCGCCGCCGGGCGGTGGTGAAGGCTGCACCCCGGGCTACTGGAAGCAGACCCATCACTTCGACAGCTGGCCCGCGGCGTACAGCCCCGACCAGCAGTTCTCCACCGTGTTCGAAAACGCCTTCCCCGGCATGACGCTGGTCCAGGTCCTGAGCACCGGCGGCGGCGGGCTGGAGGCGCTGGGCCGGCATGCGGTCGCCGCGCTGCTCAACGCCGGCTCGGCGGGCGTGAGCTACGACTTCACCACGACGGACGTGATCAACGGCTTCAACGGCGTCTTCCCCGGCACCAAGAACGACTACAACACCCAGAAGGACATCTTCGCCGGCTTCAACGAGCAGGGCTGCCCGCTCAACTGAGCAGGTAACCCCTTGAAGCGCGCGAGCCCGGGCCAACGCCCGGGCTCGTTGCGTTCCGGGCGGCGGGGGCCGGCGTTACCCGAACCGCCCGGGCCGGAACGGCGTGAGGTCGAACGCAGATTGCCCGGTGAGCGCCAGGTCGGCGAGCACCTCGCCCAGCACCGGCGCGAACTTGAAGCCGTGCCCGGAGCAGGCGCTGCCGATGATCACCCGCGGGTCGCGGGGGTGGGCGCCGAGCAGGAAATGGTGGTCGGGGGTGTTGGTGTAGAGGCAGGTCACGGCGTCCGTGGGCGGTCCATCCGCGTCCGGGATGAAGCGGCGGAGGAGCTGGCGCATCTCGCCGATCTCCTCCGGCTGCACCGCCCGGCGGGGCGTGGCGGCGGTCACGGTCTCGCCGTCGTGGTGCCGGGCCACCTTGAAGCCGGCACCCTGATCGGGGAGGCCGTAGAAATAGCGCCCCGCCCCCCATTCCCAGATGAAGACCGGCAGCCGCGCCGCCGAGAACGGCTCCGGCCTGGCGGGCTGGAACCAGTACATCACCTGGCGTTCGACCTCGAGCGGCGCTCCCGCCCCGGCGAGCAGTTCCGGGGCCCACGGGCCGGCGGTGACGATCACCCGGTCCGCGTGGACCGGCCCGGTGGAGGTGTCCAGCCGGATCCCGCTCCCCTCCTCCCCGCTCCACCCGGTCACCTGCGCCTCGAAGCGAAGCTCCGCGCCGGCGCGTGCGGCGAGCGCGAGCGACACTTCGATCGCCGCCTCGGGATCGAGCACGCCGGCGCGCGGTTCGAGCACGCCAGTGGACCCCGCCGGGGCATGGAACACCGGAAAGCGGCGCCGGATCTCCGCGGCGTCCAGCAGTTCGAAGGGGAGGCCGTGCGCTTCGGCGCTCTCGCGGGCGCCGCGGACCAGGGCGCCGTCCGCGGGTCCGATCATGAGTCCGCCGGTCTGCTGCAACAGCGGGCGGCCGCCATCCCGTTCCAGCGCCTGCCACAGCTCGTAGGCGCGCCGCACCAGCGGCACATAGGCGGGGGACTCGTAGTAGGCCTCGCGGATCACGCGGGACCGGCCGTGGGAGGAGCCGTGCGAATGGGGCGGGCGGAAGCGGTCGAGTCCGACCGCGGGGATGCCGCGCCGGGCCAGCGCGAGCAGCGCGGCGCTGCCGGCGGCGCCGAGGCCGATCACGGCCACCCGGGGCGCATCGGTCACCCTACATGCCCATGTGGCGGTTGCGATCGAGCAGGAAGCGCTGCT
This sequence comes from uncultured Gemmatimonadaceae bacterium, assembly GCA_964585655.1. Lineage (GTDB taxonomy): Bacteria > Gemmatimonadota > Gemmatimonadetes > Gemmatimonadales > GWC2-71-9 > JADJOM01. The sequence continues at coordinate 12,984 of CAZPER010000093.1, forward strand.
CGTCCATGATCACGCGGAGCGGCACCCGGTCATCGAGGCGTACCGCCACCTCTCCTTCCACCACCCGGAGCACCGTGCCCCGCACCTGGGCGGTCTCGCCGCGGCGGAACCGCAGCGTCCCGGCAACCTCGAACCCGGGATCCGGCGGCTCGGCGGTCGCGAGCTGGAAGCGGAGTCCACGCTCGCAGACGTCCACCACGTCAAAGGTGAACCCCTGCACCATGAACTTGGGCCTGAGCTGCTGGGGATACGCGACCCGGTAATGCTCCCGTTCGTGAAGCCACGGCATGGGGCACCTACCAGCGCAGGCCCGGTCGACGGGGGCTGGCGGGCCCCATCGGGAGCGGCGCGGCGATCCGGTCATGCCCCTGCTCCAGGAGCACGGCGGCCTCGCCCCCCGAGACGCGCAGCACCCGGCCTTCGATCTCCACTGCGCGATCCGCGGGGAAGCGGATGGTGGCGCGGAGCACGTCGCCGATGGTGACCGCCGGTCGCTCATCCACCGCGACCCGGAAGCGCAGCCCCTCGGGCGAGAGATCCAGCACCTGCCAGGAATGCCCCGGTGTCTCCAGCCGGGGGGCGGCACGGCCGGCGAACGAGAGCCGGGGGAGGTGTCGGCGCGAGGGGGTGGTCATCCGCTGGGGCTCCGGCGGCGCTCGAGGCTGGCCGCGTTCTCAAGGGTGATCGCCGCCCGGTCCGCGGGGCTCAGCGACAGCAGGTCCAGCCGCGCCCCGGGTGTTTCCGCCAGCCGGAGCGGCTGACCGCTCCCGAAAAGGAACCGTGCCGGGCCCATCGTGGCAAGCAGGTGGGCCAGGTGATCGTCCGGCGGGCCCCAGACCCAGGCGATGTCCCACCAGATCCGCGCGGCCTCGGCCGGGGTGGACCCGTGGTGCACCTCTTCAATGAAGCCGCGGTCGGCGTGGGTGATCACGATGCGGATCGCCGGATCGGCGCGGAGCCACTGCCGCACCGCCCACG
>CAZPER010000094.1:0-13858 GCA_964585655.1 uncultured Gemmatimonadaceae bacterium
GTCGTTTGAGTTTGCCTTTAAACAGGTGGCGGTTGCGCGCCATGGCGTAAATCATTTGACTCTTCAAGCTGGGCATCTTATTGCTCCTTCGATTTTTGCAAAAATTCTTGTTTGCGGCGGGCGATTTCGACCCGGGCGGAGGATAGGACCTGGATCACGTCCAGGTGGTCAATCTCCGGGGTGAAGAGCTCCGGGCGCGGGCCGGGCTGAGCAGCCACGCGGCCTGCGCCAGCTCCGTGTCGCGCCACGCCGCGAGCGGACGCACGCCACCGGCGGAATCAAGGGCGGCGAGGACGCGTGGATCATCCAGCCGCCGCGCGCTCCACGCCGCCGCGCCGGGCTCCGGAAGGGGCTGCGCGGTGTAGGAGGCACAGGCGGTGAGCAGCGCGCCGGCCACCGCCCCCCGCCAGCGACTAGCCGCGCGGATGGAACTGCCGATGGACCGAACGGAGGTATTCGCGGTCAACGTGGGTATAGATCTGCGTGGTCGAGAGGTCCGCATGCCCGAGCATCTCCTGCACCGCGCGGAGGTCCGCACCCCCCTCGAGCAGATGGGTCGCAAAGGTGTGCCGGAGGGTGTGGGGGGTGACCCGCTTCCGGATGCCGCCCAGCCTGGCGCAGCGCTTCACGATGCCCCAGGCCCCGACGCGGGAGAGCGGCTCGCCACGGGCGTTGAGCAACAGGCGCTCCCGGGACTTCCCGCGGTCCAGCTGGGGACGCGCCTGGTGCAGGTACACCGAGACCGCGCCGATCACGTTGCGCCCGATCGGCACCAGCCGCTCCTTTGAGCCCTTGCCGAGCACCCGGACCAGTCCCTCGCCGAGGAGCAGGTTGGGCAGCGTCAGGCCGCAGAGTTCCGAGACCCGTAGGCCGGCCCCATACCCCAGCTCGAGCAGCGCGCGATCCCGCCAGGCGAGCGGGCTGTCCGCGGCCGGCGCGGCGAGCATCGCTTCCACCTCCGCTACGGAAAGGGTACCCGGCAGGGTGCGGCCCCGGCGGGGGAGCTCCAGGCGGTCACTGGGGTCCAGCTCCACCCGGCCCTCGCCGAGCAGGAAGCCGTAGTAGGTCCGGACCGCGGAGACCTGGCGGCGGATGGAGGCCGTGGCCAGCCCCAGGTCCTTGAGCGCATAGACGAACTCGCGGAGCTGCTTTCGGGTCACCTGGCCGGGATCGGTGACGCCCCGCTGATCGAGCCAGATGGCGAAGCGGGTCAGGTCGCGAAGATACGCGTCCACGGTGTTGACGCTATGTCCGGCCTCCAGTGCCAGGTAATCGCGAAACTGCTCCAGCAGGTAGGAGCGGGCCGCCGCCTCCGCACGGCTCACGGGACCGCCCGGCGCCGGGCCTCCGCCAGGTCCGCGAGCGTGAGCCCGAGCAGGTCTCCCGCGCGCCGCATCAGCCGCTCCTCGTGCCGGCTCAGCATGCCGTCGCTCATCGCGATCCGGTACAGCTGCTCGGCCAGCGCCACCCGCCGGGGACGGTCGTATTTCTGCGAAACGATGCCTGCCAGCTCCGCCGTGTCCGCCAGCGCCGGCTGGCCGGTGAGCGAGGCGCGTCCCTCCTCCCCCAGCCCCCACCGCGCGCGGAGCTGCTCGGCGATTGCCTCCCGTTCCTCGAGCGTCAGGCCCGGGTCGGCGTGGGTAAGCTCATGGAGGAGCGCCGCCGCCCCCTGCGTGGCGAGGTCTCCCTCGATCGGCGGGGCGTCGGGCGGCCGGTCGCCGATGGCGAACCGGATCACCCGGAGCAGGCGCCGCCGCCGGGGCCCCGCAGCCTTGGACCGGCGCCAGAACCACCAGGCGATGGCGCCACCAAGCAGCAGGGCGATGATCGCGAGCGTCCGGTTGAGGTGCCCGATGAAGCGGCTGATGGACTCCCACTCCTCCCCGACCCGGGCCCCGGCCCAGACCAGGCCGGCGTACCAGAGCGCCGAGGCCAGCGCCATCGGCACCAGGGCACGGATCGGCGGCAGGTTCACCATCCCGACGAACGGAGCGAGGAAGGTGCGGAAGCCCGGCAGCAGCCGGGCGAGGAAGATGCCCAGCAGGCCGAAGCGGAGGTATTCCCGCTCCATACTGAGGATGGCCTCGGCCGGGAGCAGACGCTGGCCGAGCGGGCTGACCAGGAAGCGCCGGCCATACCGCCGGGCCAGGAAGTACACGACGATCGCCCCGGTCATGTTGGCCGACCAGGCCAGGCACCAGACCCAGAACGGGGTGACGCCGCTGTGCTTGGTGAGGAAGCCGCCGAGGGCGGCCACGACATCGGAGGGCGTCGGCGGGAAGACGTTTTCGACAAACGTCGAGAGGCCGATCGCGAGGTAGATCGTGAGCGGCGGCAGCTCGGTGAGCCACGCCACGAACCGCTCCATCAGCTGGACTCCAGCGTCGCCACGGCCATCACGGCGATCCCCTCGCCCCGGCCGACGAACCCCATGCCTTCGTTGGTCTTCGCCTTGAGCCCGAGGCTGGTGACGGGAATCCCCGTGGCGCGGGACAGCGCCTCCGCCATGGCCGGGAAGTACGACCCGAGGCGGGGACGCTCGGCGATGATGGTGATGTCGGCCTGTCGCGGGATGAATCCCCGGTAGCGCACCAGCTCGCAGGCCTCCCGGAGCAGCTGCAGGCTATCGGCGTCCTTCCATTCCGGGTCGGAGTCGGGGAAGAGCTTGCCGATGTCCCCGGCCGCGGCGGCGCCGAGGATGGCGTCGGTGAGGGCGTGGGCCACGGCATCCGCGTCGGAGTGTCCCACCAGCCCCTTTTCGAAGGGAATGCGCTGGCCGCCGAGGATGAGGGGCCGGCCCGCCTCGAGCCGGTGCGAGTCGTACCCGATGCCGGTGCGGACCATTACGCGAGGGCGGCGGCGGCCGGCTCGACCATCGAATAGTCCTGGCGCCGGCGCCGCGGCTCGAAGCCGGCGTCGCGGATGACCCGCTCCATCTCGGCGATGGTGCTGCGATGCGTCGTCCCGGCGGCGGAGACCACGTTCTCTTCCATCATCAGGCTGCCGTAATCGTTGGCCCCGAACCGGAGCGCCACCTGCCCCACCTTGTGGCCCATGGTCACCCAGGAGGACTGCAGGCTCGGCACGTTGTCGAGCACCACCCGCGCCACGGCCAGGGTGCGCAGGTAGGTGACCGCGTCGGTCTTCTTCATGTGGGAGAGCTCCGGCGTCCCCTCGGGCTGGAGGGGCCAGCAGATGAAGGCGGTGAAGCCGCCGGTGCGGCGCTGCACCTCCCGCACCCGGAAGAGGTGCTCGATCCGGTCGGCGTTGCTCTCCCCCATGCCGTACATCATGCTCACGGACGTGCGCAGCCCCTGCCGGTGGGCTTCCTCCTGCACCCCAAGCCACTCGTCGGTCTGCGCCTTCTTCGGCGCCACCCGTTGCCGCACCGCGTCCACTAGGATCTCGCCGCCGCCGCCGGGAATGCTGTCGAGCCCGGCGCCGCGCAGTTCCCGGATCACGTCGCGCACCGGCAGGCGGAATCGCTCCGAGAAGAACACCACCTCGGACGGGGAGAAGCCGTGGATGTGGATCGGGTGATGCTGCTTGATGTAGCGCATCAGGTCGAGGTACCACTCGAACGGGATGTACGGGTTGTGCCCGCCCTGGATCAGGATCTGCACCCCGCCCAGCGCCTTGCACTCGTCGATCTTGGCCCCGATCTGCTCGAAGGAGAGGACGTACCCCTCGCCATGCTTCGGGCGCCGGTAGAAGGCGCAGAAGCCGCAGTCGGCGACGCAGACATTGGTGTAGTTGATGTTCCGGTCGATGATGTACGTGACCACGGGCTCGGGGTGGTGGGCCCAGCGCGCCCGGTCGGCGAGGTCGCCGAGCTCGAGCAGGCTGGCCCGCTCGTACAGCGCGAGCGCGTCCCGGAACTCCCCTGACGAACGATCCACCGTGTCCATGACTGTCCTCACCCCAGTAAGGCCGCCGGCCATCCTAGGCCGCGGTGATGAAGCTCAGGCTGCCGTCAGGCACCAGCCCATCCTGCGCCAGGCGACGGAAGAAATCGGTCAGGCCGGCCAGGTGCCGGTAGGAGAAGCCGTAATCGAGATCGCCGAGGTACGCCCGGCAGGTGTCCCGCGGGATCCCGGTCCGGGCCCAGGCCTGGTCGGCCAGCAGGTCGAGGTGACCCATCCCCCACGCCCGCGATTCGAGCAGCCGGGCGTGGACCCGGCCGACCGACCCCTGATCCGCCGCGCGCCGCGCGGCCCACACCGCGAAGACGAACGGCAGCCCGGTCCATTCCCGCCAGGCGAGACCGAGATCCACCTGCACCGGATAGGTGTCGCGCGCGGCGAGCAGGAGCGCGGCGTCGCCGATCACGAGCACCGCCTCGTGGGGAAACCGCGCCAGCGCCTCGAGGTCGGCCGGCTCCGCCCGTACGGTGGCATACTTCGGCTCCACCTTCCAGCGATGGCGGCACAGCAACTCCAGCAGCAGCACCGAGGTCCGGGACGAGGAAGTCCGGAGCACCGTGGTGCCGGTCAGCGCCTCCACCGGCCGGCGGGAGAACAGCTTCACGCTGTGCACCGGTCCGTCACAGCTGATCGCCAGCCCGGGCAGCAGGTGGTACGCCGCCGCATCCCGCGCGTACTCCACGGCACTGACCACGCTCAGGTCCAGCTGGCCGGCGGCCAGGAGGTCATTGAGGTCGCTGGCGGTCCCGCTCACCAGCTCCGCCTCCGGCGGCACCAGCCCGCGATCCATGGCGCCGTACACCGGATAGCAATTGATGTACGGGATCCGCCCCAGTCTCATGCCGGCACCAGCTCGGACTCGGCCGGGTCAAAGGACTCCCGCACCGGCTGGTAGAGGCTGTTGCGTTCCACGGGTCGCTTCCCGGCGGCCCGGATCAGCTCCACCAGATCGGTGTAGTGCATGTGCATCTGGGTCTGGGCCCCCGCCTCGTGATAGACCCGCTCGTACACCACCGTGCCCTCGACGTCGTCGCAGCCGAAGCTCAGCGCCACCTGGGACAGGAATGGCGTCACCATCGGCCAGTGGGTCTTCACGTGCGCGATGTTGTCGAGGAACAGCCGGCCCACGGCGATGTTCTTGAGGTCTTCGTACGCCGTCGTGGCGCTTCCGACCCGGCCCAGCTCCTCGCCCAGCTCGTTGTGGTCCGGGTGATAGGCCAGCGGGATGTAGGTCAGGAAGCCGCCCGTCTCGTCCTGCAAGGACCGCAGCATGGTCAGGTGCTCGATCCGGTCGTCGGCGGTCTCCACGTGGCCGTAGAGCATGGTGCAGTTGGTGGGGATGCCCAGCTGGTGCGCCTCGCGGTGCACCGCGATCCACTCGTCGCCCGTGAGCTTCCGCTCGGCGATCGTAACGCGGACCGCGGTGGAGAAGACCTCGGCGCCGCCTCCCGGCAGGCTGGTGAGACCCGCCTCCTTGAGTGCGAGCAGCACCTCCCGGGCGGAGGTCTTCTCGATGCGCGCGAGGTGGGCGATCTCGACCGCGGTCAGCGCCTTGATATGGATGTGGGGGAATCGCTGCTTCAGCCCCCGCAGCATGTCGGTGTAATAGGAGAGCCGCAGCTTCGGGTGCAGTCCGCCGACGATGTGGAACTCGCTCGTGGGGGAGTTCCGCGCCTGCTCCGCCTCGGCGTACACCTCGTCCAGGGTCCGGGTGTAGGCGCCCTCTTCCTTCGGCATGCGCGCAAAGGAACAGAAGACGCAGGTCTTCCGCAGCACGCAGACGTTGGTGGGGTTGAGGTGCTGGTTGGCGGAGAAGAAGACCCGGTCGCCGTTGAGGCGGTCGTTGGCAAAGGCCGCGAGCCTGCCCAGCCCGAGCAGGTCGTGGGTGGCATAGAGCGCGCGTGCATCGTCCGCTTCCAACCTGCGGCGAGCGAGCACCTTCTCGGCCACGGGGCGGAGGGCGGGATCCGTGAGCCGACCCGGATCAAGCGTCAGGGGCATCGTATGTCCTTGGCGGGTAGCCACTTACTGCCGATGCCCTAATCTACCCCGATGCCCCGGCCGGGTGCCACCCCCTACGGCAGGAGGTCAAAGGTCCACAGGGGTGCGGGCTCGGAACCGCCGACCCACAGGAGGTACAGTTTCTGCCGGGTGCGATCCACCGCCATGCCCCCCGACCAGGTGTAGTTGTTGCACGAAGCGATGGTGCCGCCGCCGGCCATCTCGCCGAGAAGGGTGAGGGTCGAGGCCTGGTACACCAGGACACGTGGCCCGCAGGCGCGGTAGCCCTGGACGAAGAGCAGGTCCCGCGTCGGGTCACGAGCAATGGTCAAGGCGGTCAGGGAGTCGGGCAGGTTACGCGCGCCGAGTCGCTGACCGTTCGTGGCGTCCAGCACATAGATCGAGTCCGCCAGCGTGAGCTGGTAATGCGCCGAGCCGAGCAGATAGATAAGGCCACCATCCGCGCTGAACTCGGCCCACTGCACCGCCCCAACGCCCGGAGCGGTGAAGGCGGTGTCACCGGTGCGGGCATCGAAGACCGGGGCCCCGGACAGGGAGGTGGCCACCAGCGCCATCGCGACGCGGTCGCCTCGCGGGGAGACGAAGAGGTTCCACGAATCCTCCGTCGGGAGGAAGGAAAGCGAGGTGGGGCCGACGGTGTTGGTCCAATGGCTTTGACTGAACAGCCAGGTGGAGTCCGTCATCTGGGCGCCCAGGCGGAGGTGCCCCGTCCGGAAGAGGGGGGGAACTGCGATCGGCTGGGGCACCGGCCAGAGTTGCCAGACTTTGAGGGTGTCGGTTGAATCGCGGAGGAGAAAGCGATCGGGCCGATACGTGATCCCGACGCCGTAGTAGCCGCCGGGAGTACGCAGCCCCGGGCGCAGCTGCGCACTGGCGGTCACTGGGTCCACCTCAACGACCTCGTAACCGGTGGGGCCTGACGCGGCTCCGATGAAGACCGGGTCGGTTCCGCGGGTCGTTGCGACTAGCCCGACCTGAGGCGACGGGGTGAGGTCAACCCGCGCGGCCTGCCCCACCCTGTCGACCGCCCCCATCGCCTCCATCCCGTGCCGGTTAGCCAGGGCCAGATCAACACCGCCCGAAGGGCCGACGGGCAGCGTAAAGCTTACGGTCGAGTCATCGATCCGCGTCAACCGCGCCGTGTCTGCCCCCGCCAGCACGGGCGGCAGGGAATCCCGACCGCGAAAGAAGGCGGACCGGACTGTGACGATCCCACCGCTCCATTGCCGGTCGGGACTGATCGCAAAGTCGAAGTGGGCCGGGGGGACATTCGGCTGCTCACACGCGAGCAGTGCCGCGGCAATGCCGAGCGGCCTGAGACGGAGACGCACAGAGCCTGCCAAGGGAAGACTCACGGAACATCGGCCCGAGTGCAGGACCTGTCAATCATCAGAACGCCTCCGTCGCCCCGATGCTGATCCCCCCGCCGCCGAAGCTCGTGAGGGTGTAGTCCACGCGCAGGTTGAGCGGGTCCGCCGGGTTGACGTTGAAGCGGAGCCCGGCGCCATAGGTGAACTTCACGTCGTCCGTCAGCTCGTTGCCGGCGCTGCCGAAGACGTTGCCCGCCGACCCGAACACCACATACCCGAACCGCCCCTTGAGGTGGCCGCGGTAGTCGGCCTGGCTCACCAGGGCGTGCCGGTCGCGGAACCGGCCCAGGTACACCCCGCGCATCACCTCCTGGGTGGTCATCGATGACAGCATGGCCATGGACTGGATCGGCACCCCCGGGCCGTTGAACTCCCCATACACCGTCAGCGCGATCACATCCTTTCCCGCCCGGACGGGGAGGTACGTCCGGACATCCACCAGCGCCCGGGAATAGCTGAAATCCCCACCAAGCACCCGGCCGTGGCGCAGCAGGTCCAGCTGCAGGTACTTGCCCCGGGTGGGGGTGGTCTGGGAATTCCGCCCCTCGAGCAGGAGCGTGGCGCCGAAGCCGGCGCTGGTTCCGCCATCTCCACCGTTCAGCGACGGAGGAATCCGGGCCGAATACTGCCAGTCGAGGTCGCTGGCGGAGTGCCGGCGGACATACGGCCCGAAATACAGGTCCGTGGCCACCCGGCGGAGTACCCGGCTCTCCAGTCTCAGGAACCGCTGCTCCATGAGGTTGGAATCGGCCTCCTGGGTGCGCGGACCGATGCCGTAGTAGAAGAGGGGAAAGAAGCCCGCGTCCACCGTCGCGCTCACCCACCAGTCGGAGCGGGGGGTGAAGAGGCTGGTGCCAAGAAAGGTGAGCCACTGCCCCTTGGTGGTGTAGGCGAAATTGGCGGCCAGATAGGAGGGGCGGGTCTCCGCCACCAGCGCCTGGCCCGGCCACTTGAACTGCAGCCCGCCGGCCACGCCGAACTGGAGCTTGGTCTGTGGGGTGTAGCTGACATATGGCAACCCGATCAGTCGGGTGCGGTAGGGCTGGACGGCGGAATCGGGCGCGGGGGTCTCCGCCTGGGCCGCCGCCACGCCCGGTGCCAGCGCCAGCAAGAGTACCTGGAAAGCGGCGCGCACCTAGTGGCCCCCGCCGGAGGACGACGACACCGTCGGGAGATACCTCGGCGCCCGCCAGTGCCGGGTGGCCTGTTCGTAGGCGTAGGCCATGGCCAGCAGGGCGGGCTCGCTCCACGCCCGGCCAAAGAGCGAAAGACCCACGGGCAGCTCCTGGATGAACCCCATCGGGACTGTGATGTGCGGATACCCGGCCACCGCCGCCGGGGTTGTCACGGAGCCGGTGAAGTGGTCGCCGTTGACCAGGTCGATCGGCCAGGCGGGATTGCCGGTCGGCGCCACGAGCGCATCAAGCCGGTGTTTCGTCATCACGGCATCAATCCCCTCGGTGCGCCAGAGTCGGCGACAGGTGGCCAGCGCCCGGCGGTACGCGGGAGTCGTCAGCGGGCCGCGGGATTCCGCCTCCACCAGCGTCTCCTGACCGAAATATGGCATCACCCGGGCCCGCTCCCGGTCGTTATAGGCAATGACATCCGCGAGCGACCGCACCGGGGCCTCGGGACCGAGCGCGGCCAGGTACGCGTTGAGCCCCGCCTTGAATTCGTAAAGCAACACCTCGAACTCGGCCGAGCCATCGTCAGCGGCATGGGGCAGGTCCGCCGGATCCACGATCACCGCCCCCAGGCGCCGCAGGTCCTCCAGCGCCGACTCGAACAACCGGTCGGTCGCATCGTGGTAGCCGGTGAAGACCTTTCGGGGAACGCCGAGGCGCTTCCCCCTGAGCCCGTCCGGATCGAGGAATCCCGTGTAGTCCGTCGCCAGCCTGGTGGCGACGAGGCGGGTCGCGGGATCCCGAGGATCCGGCCCCGTGATCCCCCCCAGCAGGATCGCGGCGTCCCGGACGGAGCGGGTGATCGGGCCAGCGGTGTCCTGGCTGACGGAGATCGGGATGATCCCGCTCCGGCTCACCAGGCCCACCGTCGGCTTCAGCCCGACCACCCCCACCGTCGCCGCCGGGCAGGTGATGGACCCGTCGGTCTCGGTCCCGATGCCGCCCGCAACATAGGAGGCCGCGACGGCGCCCGCGGTTCCCGAACTCGACCCGCAGGGGGTCCGGTCCAGGACATGAGGATTCCGGCCCTGCCCCCCGCGGCTGCACCAGCCGCTGGAGGAGTTGGGCGAGCGAAAGTTCGCCCACTCGCTCATGCTCGCCTTCGCCAGAAGCACAGCCCCGGCCGCCCGGAGCCGCCCGGCCAGGTGGGCATCCAGGCGGGCGATGGACCCCGCCAAGGCGAGCGACCCCGCCGTGGTGGTCATCCGATCCGCGGTGTCGATGTCGTCCTTGAGGACCAACGGGATCCCGTGCAGGGGCCCCCGGATCCGACCGGCGCCACGCTCCCGATCGAGATCCCGGGCGATTCCGATCGCCTCGGGGTTAAGGTCGAGCAGGTGACTGAGCTCCGGGCCCGTCCGGTCCAAGGCACCAGCCCGGTCCAGCGACCAGCGCACCAGATCCTCGGCCGTCCAGCGCCCAGCTGCCATCCCGGCGGAGAGCTCGGCAATTCCATCCCATGCCTCCGGGGCGTCCGACCGACTCCTTTGCCGTGTTGATAAGATACTTGGAGTCGTCCCGCCATTCCGGACCGCCGGAACGACAGACAGGGCCGCGACGCCCATCGCCGCCAGGAGGTCACGTCTCGATACCCCAGTGACTTGTGGAGAACTCCCGGGAGCGCTGGGCCTCGAGCTTCCCGGTTCCGACTCCGCAAGGTGTTCCGTCCCCGGCCGTGTGTTTTTCAACATTGGATCACCATTCTGGGCCCGAAATGGGCGCCGCACCTCAAGTAAAGTCTGAAGCATGCCTGTTAGCTAAATCACTGAATAAAAAGCGCTTCCATGTTCGTATATGAAGTCGATTCTACCACAAGCGAAGATTCTGCATACTTCTGCCGATACTGGGTGCGGACCTTCAGGATGCGCCGGTGCCAACCGCCGATTCGCAGCCTGATTCCTGCGCGAGAGGGTGCATGTATCGCATTAGGCTGACGACGGGTGAGGAGGCAGTCTTCCGAACCGTCGAAGAGCTGGCTCTCGCCGTCCGGTCTGGCGTGGTAAGCCCCAAGGCTGAGGTTTTCCACAAAGCGGCAAATCGCTGGCTCCCGGTTGAGCTGCACCCGGACTACCAGGCCGTCGCCAGCGGGAAGCACCCCGCCCTGCCCGCAGACGATAAGAAAGCGGTATCCGCCAAGCGGCCTGCCATCACGGCCAAGTCGCCCGTCCGGGCACCCGCCCCGGCCCCAATTCCGGGCCCGAGCATGAGTGTGCCGGCACCAGAACCGGCCCGCCCGGTCCCGCCGTCTCCCCTCCCCCCGCCGGCCCCGTACCCCGCCCGGCACACGGCCGTCCCCGCGCGGAGGGGCGAGGCACCGGTCCCAGCTCCCGTAGCGGGAATTCCACCCGCCCGGAGGTCCGCCGGAGCCAGCCCGTCACGAACGGGGCGTACCCTGCTGGCATGGGCCACCGCCACGGGGGCCGTCTGTCTCTTTGGTGTGGGCGCTGTCCTCGCGGCCCCAACGGTCCGAGACTGGGCCTCGGCGGGACTACTCCCCCAGCCGAAGGCCTTGGAAGAGGGTATGGCGGCCCTGTCGCCAGATCAGGCCCAATCCCCGGGGAAGGACGCCTGGCCGCCTTCCGCCGCGGCGTCGGTTCCGGAGGCAGAGCCGGTGGCCCCGTCCGACTCCGAGGCGTCTGCTCCGGTGCTGGCCCCTTCCCCGGCCGAAGCTGACCCCAGCACCCGGGTCTCCAGCCTGCGCGCCAGCCGGACCTCTGGAGTGAGCTACAACGAGGCGTACGCCGAGGCCCGGGCGGAGCTGGAGGAGTCGCTGGGATATGTCCAGTTCCGCCGGGTGTTCAGCCCGGCCCGGTTCATCTCCGCTGACAGCATCCGGGCAGCCCGGCGGATGATCTCCGCTGCCGGGAACATCCTCCGGGCGTATCGGGGCCGGGAGGTCATGCTGGAGCAGACGTACCGGCCGGACGACCCCGGCGGCCGAGGCACCCTCCGGGAGCCGTTCGAAACTGCCGAGACCTCACGGGCGCTCCTGGCTGACGCGGACAGCCTGTTCGGGCTGCTCGTTGCCCAGCAGGGGCGGTTCCTGTTCGATGGGACCAGCCTTCGGTTCGCCGATCCACGCGCCGCGCGGCTCTATTCCGACCTCCGCCGCCGCATCTTGCTGACCTTGGGAGACTGGCGCAACGCGCCGGACCTGAACCCTGGGGTGACGATCCCCCGCCTCATCCTCGCGCTCGGGGCCGAGGCCCCGCCACCGGCCCGCTGAGGTGGAATCCAGCCTCCCGCCCTTGGGGCGCCCAAGCTATACTGCAACATCATGGTACGAGTCCGCTTGGCCTCCGGAGAGGAGGCCGTGTTTCGCTCTGTGGATGAGCTCGCGCTGGGGATCCAGAGCGGGGTCGTATCGGCTGACGCGCAGGTCTTCCATGGGAAGTCAGCCCAGTGGCTCCCCATCACGAGCCATCCGGAGTACGCGGTCGCCCGAGAGTTAGCCAACTCCATGGTCGCCACGGAAGATCCCAACGAGCTGGAGCCACTGCCCACCGTCGGCGAGCTGGTGCGGGGCGGGACCGTGCCGGTCTACCAGATGGTGTCCCAGAGCGCCCGGGAGCTGGCCGCGCGACGCCGCCCCCGCTGGATCATGCCCGCGGCCAGTGCCTTTGCCGGGCTGGTGCTGGTGGTCGGGATCGGGGCCGCGCTGATCCCCAACCGGGAGACACCCGAGGAAGCGCTGCGGCCGAGGGCAGCGCTGGGGCGGGCGGCGCAGGGCCTGCCCTCCGTCCCCGCCGCGGTCGATGAATTCCGCGCCATCCGGTTTGCCCCCTACAACCTGGCGAATCGCCTGAACCAGGCCGGTGGGCTGCTCTCCCGCACCTTCACGGACAGCATCCGCAGCCTTGACCTCGGCGACCTCCTGGCCCCCACCCGGCTCCAGAGCGCCGACAGCGTGGCAGCACTGCAGGCGCGGCTGCGGAGCTTCCGGGCTCTGCGTGCGGGCTTCCGGGCCCGGGCGCTGGCGCTGGAGAGCGCCTACCAGGACTCGGCGCAGCAACTCTCGTCGAGCGGCGTGTGGAGCCGGCCCGAGTCGGTGGAGTGGCGGGCACGGTTCGTCCACCTGGAAAACGCCGCCGGCTCCACCCGCACCGAGGCGGCGCTGCTGGCCCTCGAATCCCTGTATACACTGCTCAACGCGGAGCGCGCCGGATTGGCGTTCCCTCCGGGACAGATCCGGTTTGTCCGCGCCGAGGCCGGTGCGAGCTACGACCGCCTGCGGCTCACGCTGCGGGACTTTGCGGAGTTGACCCCCGCCGACGGGGAGCGGTTCCCCGTGCCCCTGGCGCTGCTGCTCCAGGGGCTCAGGCAGAGTCCCCTGCCGCCGCGGGCGCCCTAGCTCAGCCCTCCTCCGTCAGCCCCGCCCCCCGACCGAGCGGCTGGGCCTTCCGACCGCTGCGCTCCATGGGCCGCGCCGGCGGAGCCTGGTGCCGATCCACGACCCGCCAGAGATCCACCGCCCGCTCCGCCAGTTCCGCCGCCGCTTCGGCCAGCGCCTCACTGGCGCGGACCTGGCGCACGTTGGTCTCCATGTCTTCCGCGTCCCACCCCCTGGAATGCGCGATGAACGGAAAGGTGGGGAACAGGTACCCCAGCTCGCCCCAGAAGGTGAGCAGCTGCCCGGCGACCCCCTGCACGTTGTCCTGCCCGCCCGTGATGATGAAGGCCGCGACCTTCCGCTGGATCAGGCACCGGTTGTGGATGGTCATCTGGTTCTGGATGCAGTTGAGCCGCTCCGCCATCCGGTAGTAAAGCGAGCCTGCCTGGCCCCACCGGATCGGGGTTGCGAGCAGCACCACGTCCCCCCACTGCACCAGCCCTTCGTAGATGGCGGTGAGCTGATCCTCCGGGTCCCGCTCGGTGATGGCGCAGGGCCAGGTGCAGGCATGCGCCGCCTTGGAGTAGTTGCCCTCGCAGGCGCGGAACTGCAGGTCCCGGAGGCGGACAAGGCGGGTCTCCGCCCCCAGCGAACGGACGTGGGCCAGCCCGGCCTCGAGCAGGTGGTCGGACGTCGAGAACCGCGGGTTCACCTCGTCCATGGCGGTGGTGGAGATACCGAGCACCCGTGGTGGCGCCCCCGCGGGGCGGGAGGTCAGCACGGTCAGGGGGTGCGGATCGTGCTTCGCCAGGCGGCGCGGCGCCACGGGATCGGTATCCACGTAGATCCCATCCGGCCGCTCCTCGATGGCGAAGACCGGCACCGCCTCTTCGTCGTAGCCGGGGGGGCCCTTCCCCGTGACCAGGCTGTATTCCCAGGCGTGCCAGGGGCACATCACGAACTCGCCGCGCACCTGTCCCTCGCAAAGCGGCCCGCCCTTGTGGTTGCAGCGGTTGCCGATCGCCCGGA
>CAZPER010000095.1:0-13407 GCA_964585655.1 uncultured Gemmatimonadaceae bacterium
CGCTGGCGACGGCCGCCCGCCTGGCCGCCGCGGCCCGCCGGGGGCTCCTGCTCCGCTCCAGCGGCAACCTGCTCGACCTGGCTGGGGTGACCGTCGCCGGCCTGGACAAGACCGGCACGGTGACCGCCGGGACGATTGCGGTGACCGAGGCTGCGGACGCGACGCTTCGTGTCGCGGCCGGCCTCGAGCGCTTCAGCCTGCATCCGATTGCCAGGGCCATTACTGCGGAGGCCGGACGGCGAGGGATTCCCCTCCCCCGCCCGGATGACGTCCGGGAGACGCCGGGGGTCGGCATCAGCGGCATCGTGGACGGCATCCGCTGGGAACTCACCACGGCCGGACCCGGCGCGGTGCGACTCGGCCGCGCCGACGGCGCGGAGGGTCCCGCCGACGATCGGGTCATCCTCCTCGGGGACACCACCCGGACCGACGCCAGCCGCACGATCGAGGCCTTCCGCGGCCTCGGCGTCGAGCCGGTGCTGCTCACCGGTGACCACGAAGACGTCGCCCGGGCAGTGGGTCGCGACGCAGGCCTCCCCGAGGTGCGCGCGCGGCTCTCGCCGGCGGAAAAGTCCGCGTGGGTGCGGGAACGGCAGCGGGCGGGCGCGAAGGTGCTCTTCGCCGGGGATGGCCTCAACGATGGCCCGGCCCTGGCCGCCGCCGACGTCAGCATCGCGATGGCGAGCGGCGCGGCCAGCACCCTGCTGGTCGCGGACGGCATTGTCTCGACCGGGTCGCTGGCGCCGGTCGTCGCCGGCATCCGCGCCGGACGCGCCGCGGAACGGATGATCCGCCGGAGCCTGCGCCAGGCGGTGGCCTACAACCTGGTCTCGATGGGCGCGGCGGCCTGCGGGCTGGTGAACCCGCTGGTCGCGGCGGTGCTGATGCCGGTCTCGAGCGCACTCGTCATCTGGAACTCGGCCCGGGTCGAGCATCTGGTCCGCAGGGAGGATACATGCGCGCCTACCTCTTCCTGATTCCCCTGGCGCTGCTGATCGGGGGGATCTTCCTCGCGCTCCTGCTCCGGGCGGTGCGGCAGGGGCAGTTCGACGACCTCGACGACCCGCCCCGCCGGATGCTGCAGGACAAGGACTGACCCGCCCGGAAGGCCCTTTCAGCGATCCTTGAAGGTCCTTTCATGGTGCCGGGGTCATCTTTGAGGCGACCTCCCCAGGAGGGCCGAATGCTGGTCGCCATGCGCCGTTCCCTGTTCCTCCCCCTGCTGCTCACCGCCGGGCCGCTCCTGGCCCAGGATTCCCTGCCGCCTGCGCCCCCCCGCCCGATCCAGGTGACGGACTCCGCGGTGGCACGCGGGCGGGAGTTGTTTCATGGCAGCGCCAACTGCGTGACCTGTCATGGGATCGATGCGATCGGCACCGACAGCGGGCCGGCGCTCGCCCAGGGCGTCTGGCTGCACGGCCCCGACAGCTATGAGGGCATCCTCAGCCGGGTGCTGCACGGCATTCCCAAGGCGTGGACCACGCGGGGCGTCACCATGCCGATGCGGGGGTGGAGTACGCTGAGCGACGCGCAGGCCCGCGATGTGGCGGCCTACGTCTGGCAGGTGAGCCACGCCTGGCTGGCCCCGGCCAGGCGCAAACCGTCATGAGCAAAGCTTCGCCGCCGGTTCAGGACCGGTTCAGGGCGGCGATGCTAGAATGGGCGGTGGTGAGTCAGGCTCCTGTGACCAAGCTCTGCAAGGAGGACGCGATGAAACTCACCAGGATGCAGGCGGGCGTGCCGACCCTCACCCGGGACATGGACGAGGTGTTCGACCGCATCTTCAACGCACCGGTGCCCTTCCCGGCGTTCGGCTATGAGCCGCTGAAGAAGGCGATGGAAGGGACCTGGATGCCGGCCCTCGACCTGACGGAAAAGGAGAAGGAGTTCGTCATCCGGGCGGAGATCCCCGGCGTGCCGCGCGAGAATCTCGACGTGCACCTCGAGGGAGATGTGCTCACCCTGACCGGGCATCGGGAGAAGATGACCCGCGAAACGACTGAGCATGTGCTGTGGGAGGAGCGGGAAACCGGCAAGTTCCTGCGCACCATCCGGCTGCCCCGTGCGGTGGAGCCGGGGAAGATCGAAGCCGTGTACAATGACGGCGTGCTGACGGTGCGCCTGCCCAAGGTGGAGACGGCGATCAAGAACAAGATCGTCATCAAGGGCTGAGGCAACCCCTGCTCCCGCTACCGCCCCGGTCGACAGTCGGCCGGGGCGGTATCATTTTCGGATGACGCCCAGCCCCGTCCCCGCCCCTGCCCCGCCGGCCGCGCCGAACTGGCACGCCCTGCCACCGCACGAGGCGCAGCACCGGCTGGGCGTCGGCGCGACGGGGCTGTCCCAGGCCGAGGTCGCGGCGCGGCGCCGGGAGTCTGGCCTCAATCGGTTCGTGGCGCTCCGCCCCACCCCCCTCATCACCATCCTGCTCCGCCAGTTCAAGAGCATCCTGGTCCTGCTCCTGATCGGGGCGGCGGGGATTTCCTTCGCCACCGGCGACGCGCGTGACGCCTGGGCCATCCTCGCCGTGCTGGCCCTCAATGCTACCGTCGGCTTCGCCACGGAGTGGCGCGCCCGCCGCGCCATGGAAGGGCTGCTGGCCCTCGAGGTGAACCGGGCCTGGGTGCAGCGGGAGGGACAGCTCCTCGACCTGCCGGCGGAGGAGCTGGTTCCGGGCGACCTGATCACCATCGAGGCCGGCCAGGCCGTCCCGGCTGACGCCCGGCTCTGCACCGCCGCGGAGCTGCAGACCGTGGAGGCCGCGCTCACCGGTGAATCGGCCCCGGTGGAGAAGGACGCGACCGCGGTGCTGGCGCCCGACACCCCGCTCCCCGAGCGCCGGACCATGATCTACCGCGCCACGACCATCACGGCGGGTCGGGGCCAGGCTGTGGTGGTCGCCACCGGCATGCGGACGGAAGTCGGCCGGATCGGTGAAATGACCGCCCGGGTGGGAGACGAACAGACCCCGCTCGAGCGCCGGCTGGAACGGCTGGGCCGGCCCCTGGCGCTCGCCGCCATCCTCACCTCCGCGCTCGCACTGGTCGCCGCCGCGGTCCAGGGGACGCCGCTGCTCCTTGCGCTGCAGACGGCGATCGCGCTGGCGGTGGCCGCCGTCCCCGAGGGGCTCCCGGCGGTTGCCACCATCACGCTCGCACTCGGCGTGCGCCGGATGGCCCGGCAACATGCCCTGATCCGCCGGCTTCCCGCCGTGGAAACGCTCGGCTCGACCACGGTCATCTGCAGTGACAAGACCGGCACCCTCACGACCGGGGTCATGACGCTCACGGCCCTGCGCCTCGCGGAGCGGGAGTTCACGCTGCCGGCGGACGCGTCGGCCTTTCACCACGACGGGGTGCCGGTGGCCCTGGTCAGGGAGCCCCGCCTGCTCGCGGCGCTCCGGATCGGCGCGCTGGCCAACCGCGCCGAGGCGCGGCCGGCGGATGGGGGATGGACCACCGTCGGTGATCCGACCGAGGCGGCGCTCCTGGTCGCGGCGCACCGGGCCGGCCTCGATCCGGCCACCTTCCGGGCGGAATGGCCCGAGATCGGGGAACTGCTCTTTTCCAGCGAGCGGATGCTGATGGCGACGTACCATCAGAGCCCCGAAGGGATGATCGGCTGCGTGAAGGGGGCTCCCGGCCGGGTGCTCGACCGCTGCAGCCGGCTGGCAACCGGGAGCGGGCCGCTGCCACTTACCCCCGCGCTCCGGGAAGAACTCCTGGCCGCCAACCGGGCCCTGGCCGGCCGGGGACTCCGGGTGCTGGCCCTCGCGGAAGGACCGGTGGGGGCCGCGACGCCTGAGGCGCTCCGGGAGCTCTGCTTCGTCGCCTTCGCCGCGATCAGCGATCCGCCGGCCGCCGACGTCCGGGAGACGATCGCCCGGTTCCGCGGCGCTGGCATCCGGACCATCATGATCACCGGCGACCAGGAGGCCACCGCGCTGGCGGTGGCTGCCGGCCTCGGGCTGGACTCCGGGCACTCGCAGGCCCTTGGCGGCGCGGAGCTGGACCGCCTCGATGATGCCGGCCTCACCGAGGCGGTCCGGCGGATCAGCGTGTATACCCGGGTGAGCCCCGAAGCCAAGGTGCGCCTGGTGCGGGCGCTGCAGCAGGCGGGTGAGGTCGTGGCCATGCTGGGCGACGGGGTGAACGACGCCGCCGCGCTCCGGACCGCGGATATCGGGGTGGCGATGGGGGGACGCGGCAGCGACCTCGCCAAGGAGGCCGCGGAGATCGTCCTGGCGGACGACCGGTTCGCCACCATCGGCGTCGCCGTCGAGCAGGGCCGGGTGATTCATGACAATGTCCGGAAGGCGGTGCTCTACCTCCTCGCCTGCAACGTCGCGGAGCTCGCGGTAGTGCTGATCGCCGCCGCGGCGGGATGGCCGGCGCCGCTGACCCCGCTCCAGATCCTGTGGCTCAACCTCCTGACCGACGTCCTCCCCGCCCTGGCCCTGGCCCTGGAGCCGGGGGAGGCAAACATCATGCACCGGCCGCCACAGCCACCGGGCGCCCCGCTAGTGTCCCGGCGGGAACTGGGTGTCGCTCTCGGCTACGCGGCCGTCATCGCGGCGGCCACGCTCGGCGCCTACAGCTGGGCCCGCGGCGCGGGCCTCCCGCCCGGCGAGCCGATGGCGATCGCCTTCCTGACTCTCGCCTTCGCGCAGGTCCTGCACCTCGGCAATGCGCGCCAGCGCCGGCATGTGAGCAGCTGGCGGCGCGCGATTGCCAACCCCGCCGCCCTCGCCGCCGTTGGAGTGACCGCCGCGCTGCTGCTGCTGACCACCGCCTGGGCCCCGTTGGCCAGCCTGCTGGGACTCCACCGCCCGTCGCCGCGGGAATGGGGCGTCGTGCTGGGCCTCGCCGCGGTGCCGGCGCTGCTCGGACAGTTCATGAAGCTGCGACGCCACTGAGGATTCATTCACCGTCGCCTCAGCCCCCGCTCATCGGTGCTGCCGCAGATTCATTCGTGGCGCATTGCGTCACGGCCGGATCATGCGGGAATGCGGGAGGGCTCCAATGCAGGTAGCGCTCGAGATCAGCGGGCATGGCCATCGCCCCACCGCGCCCGAGGAGGGCGCCATCGAACGGGAGGTCGCCCGACTGGGAGCGTACTACGGCTGCCTGCTGGACTGCCACGTCACGCTGTCGGTGCCCTTTCGCCACCCCAACGGCGAACCCGGCGCCTGGTCGTTCCGTCTCGCGCTCGTCGTTCCCAGCGGAGAGCTCGCCGTGACCCGCCCCGCGATGTCGAACTTCGATGCGGCCCTGCGCGACGCCTTTGCGGCGGCGGCCCGCCAGCTCGACGATTTCCTGCGCGAACGCCAGGTCGGGGCGCTGCTGTGAGTCCCATGGGCTGGAAAGCGAGGACCAGATGACGACCAGAACCAGACTCAGTTCGAAGGCACGGGCGGTGGCGGCCAAGGCGGGTGCGGCAGTGTTGCAGGTCGAGAAGGAGATCGCGACCGGCATCCGGCGGCAACGTCGGCGGCGCGCCATGCAGGAGGCGGCCGGAACCGTGCTGGCCGCGGGGGCCGCGGTTCTCGCGAGCACCGCCGTCCGGGGAGCCGAAGCGCTGATCCGCAACCGGGGCGGCCGCCGGGCCGGGGCCATGGGGCACACCGCCACCCTGCCGGTCGACCTGGAGCGCGCCACGGCGCGGCTCACCGACTGCCTCAAGGCGGAGGGCTTCGGCATCCTGACCCGCATCGACGTCCAGGCGACGCTGAAGGAGAAGCTCGGCGCGGAATTCCGCCCGTACCTGATCCTCGGCGCCTGCAACCCCACTCTGGCCCAGCGCGCGCTGGAAGCCGATCCGGAAGCCGGTCTGCTACTCCCCTGCAACGTCACGCTGGAGACCATCCCCGGCGGCGCGACGGTGGTCCGCATCGTGAATCCCACGGCGCTGCTGGGTCGCCCGCTCCGGCGGACCCATCCAACGCTGGTCGAGGTGGCGCGGGAAGCGGATGCGAGGCTGGGCCGCGTCGCGGAGCGGCTGATCGCGCACGCCCGGACGATCGCCTACTAACCCGGGGCGGCGTTCACGCACCGATCGGCGGCGCAACCACCCCGGCTGCGCCGCCGATCCGCTGGTAGAGGCCGGTGCGAAAGACAGGATCGAGGTAGCGCGCCCGCCACGCGGGCCACGGCTCGAGCGCCGCCCGGGCCCGGGTCTCGCACTCCACCAGGAGATCTGGATCCGGCGAATGGGGAGCC
This sequence comes from uncultured Gemmatimonadaceae bacterium, assembly GCA_964585655.1. Classification (GTDB taxonomy): domain Bacteria; phylum Gemmatimonadota; class Gemmatimonadetes; order Gemmatimonadales; family GWC2-71-9; genus JADJOM01. Next base: position 6,219 of record CAZPER010000095.1, read on the forward strand.
AGGCGTTGCAGCAGGATGCCTTCGTCATGCCAGGCCCCCAGCGCATCCTGGATCGCATGCAGTTCGTCGAGCCAGCCGCCTGTTTCGTCGCCACACCAGACCGTCACGCATTCCACGCTGTACCTGAGCCGCTTCAGCTGGCGCCGGAGTGCGTGCAGGTCGGCCGCGCCGGGTTCGTCCGGCGCGGGGGAATCGGGTACGAGCCATCCGGGGTGCAGGAGGGCCAGGGAGAGCGCGGGGGCCAGCAGTGGTGCCGTCAGGGATTCCGGCGGAAGCTGTGCCAGGGGCGTGAAGCCGGGCGCCGCACACCAATCACCCAGGGCCGCGAGGGTTCGGCGGAGTGTGCGCCGGCGCAGGGAGGCACCGCCCCGCTCGAGGGCCTCCGTCCGCTCGCGCTCGAACTCCCGGCGCGCGTCCTCGAGGCTGTCGGGGAGGGCCTCCAGCCGGGCCGCCTGGACGTCGAGATCCCGCAGGGCGCCGAAACGGCGCTCCACCCGGCGGATGGAGCCAGGGCGGAGCCCAGCAGGCAGGTCAAGGAGTGGGGCGAAGAGTCTCAACGCCGCGTGGAGCCGCCGTGCCGAGACCCGCAGGTCGTGTACCGCCCCCGCGGCCGGGTGCTCATCCAGGCGCTGGACGGCATCCCTGAATCCTTCCAGCCGCTCCCGCAGCGCCCGGACGATTTCGGTGGCCACCCCCGACGGCATGGACATCCCTCGCCCCTGACCCCGGCCGCCCCTAGATTCGCCGGTCAGGGTCCCTGGACGGCGGTCAGGTCCGGCCGGCTGCGGCGCACCAGGGTGCCCACCTCATGGGGGGTGGTCTGGGCGAAGGTCGCATCCCGCAGCAGCGCCCCGATCGGCGCCCCGGGCTCGATCAGGAACAGGGTCTCGACCCGAAGCGCGGCAAGCCGGTCGGCCATGGTCCGGGAACCGGTGGGCGCCACGAAGATCACCCGGGAGGCACCGCGCGTGGCGAGCGCCCGGGCGGCGGCGGTCACCGCGAGCACCTCGCACTGGCCGTCGTCCACCAGCACCACGGTGCGCCGTATGATGCTGATCGGATCCGCCCCCTCCCGCCAGGTGGCGGCACAGTGGGTGGCCCGGGCGCTCGCCTCGGCAATCAGGCCGGTGACGTAGTCCGCAGGCAGGCCGAGTTCGCGAACCCGGTCCTCATCCAGGATGGTGGTGCCGTCCGCCACCGCGCCGAAGATGGCGTGCGGGCGGCCGGGGACCTCGAGGCGGCTCACGGCGATGATGTCGAGCGGGGCGCCGAGGGCGCCGGCAATCTCGGCGGCCACCGGAGCGCCGCTCGCCGAGAGGGCCATGACCACCGGAGGCTCGCCCAGCAGGGGACCGAGGCCGGCAGCCAGCCGCCGCCCCGCTTCGGTTCGGGTCAGGATCAGCATGGGCCCTCCAGCGTGGGAAATGTTGTCAATGTCGGACCGGAGCCATGAGCAAAGCGTGAAGGAGCGGTGACAGATGCCCGAGATCCACCCGATCTTCGTGTTCGAAGTCGCCCAGGCGATCGACCTCGACCTCGTCGAGCGACTGCTGGGCGGGGGATCGGCACGGCAGACCTTTCGCCACCGTGGGCGCGCCACCTCGTTCTTCCAGTACCGCCCCGCCCCGCTCCGGATCTCGCAGGAGCGGGCGTCCCTCGCGATCCACCGCTGGAGCACTGAGCCGCAGGTGGATCTGGTGCTCTACGACTTCGGCGCGGCATCGGTGACATATCAGCTCCCGGTCGGCGGGGGCCTGGAGGAGCTGCAGCAGGCCAGCGTCGCCCTGAGCCGCTCTGACGTGCTGCGCCAGGATGCGCATGCCCGGGTCGAGGCCCTGCTCAAGTCGGTGGCGGGGGCGGTACAGCAGAGCCGGGTGGCCGCCTTCACCGAGGACTACACCCTGTTCGGCATGCGCGAGAACCCGGGCAGCGGTACGGCCACCGCGTTCTGCGACGCCCACGCCGAGCTGATCGCCAGGATCCTCCGGCCGGACGCCGGGGGCCCGTCGGCGGAGGAGATCCGCAACGCCACCGAGGTCCGGATCTCGTTCGGCGCGTCGGACGTGACCATCGTCGATTGGGACGCCGCCTTCGTGCTCGACCCCGACCCGGACGACGTCCGCGCGGTCCTCGAGTTCGCCAACGTGCAGCTGCTCGAGATGCGCTGGCTCGACCTCCAGCTCGACCGGGCCATCGAGCGTTCCTACCAGCTGCTGGCCCGCCCGCAGGGGCTCCGGCTGCTGCTCCCTTCCTCGGCCAGCGCCGACCTGCACCAGGTGGCAGAGCTCCAGCTGGAAAGCGCCGTGATGCTGGAACGGGTGTCGAACGCGCTCAAGGTGTTCGGCGAGGAGTACCTGACGCGGATCTACCGGCTCGCCTCCGCCCGGTTCCACCTCGGGGAAATGGATGCCAGCATCACCCGGAAGCTCCAGACCATCGAGAGCATCTACCAGAAGCTCTCCGACCGCGCCGCCGGCGTGCGCATGGAGGCACTGGAGTGGGTCGTGATCTTCCTGATCGCCTTCGAGATCGTGCTCTCGCTGATCCACGGGTAGTCCCATGCCGCCACTCTCGCGGGCCTTCGTGAAGGCGGGTTTCGTGGCGCTCCTGCTCGGGCTGCTGGCCGAGGCGCTCCTGGCCCGGCCGGAGGCGCTCTGGCCGGCCCTCCCGGCCGCCGCGATCCGCCTGAGCGCCCTCCACCTGCTGACGGTCGGCTGGCTGCTCCAGGTGATAACCGGAGTTGCGTTCTGGATGTTCCCGCGGCACCGGGACCACCCGCCTCGCGGCAGCGCCGCCCCCGGGTGGGCCGCCTGGGGGCTGCTCAACCTGGGACTGCTTGCCCGGGTCGGCGGCGAATCCTGGCGACTCGGCGCCGGAGGCCCCCTCTGGCCGCTCCAGCTCTCGGCCCTGCTCCAGTTTGCGGCGGCATGCTGCATCGCATGGTTGCTCTGGCCCCGCGTCCGGGAAATGGCCGGCTGATGCCACCGCTCTCGGTCTGGCTGATCCGGGGGGCGATCTGCTCCCTGCTGGTCGGGAGCGCGCTCGGGGCCTGGCTCCTGGCCGGCGAGCCGCTCACGGGGGCCACGCACCCGGCCCTCCGAGATGCCCATTTCACCCTGATGCTGTTCGGCTGGCTGCTGCCCTTCGTGCTGGGCACCGCGCACTGGATGCTCCCACGGCACGCGGGAGGGGAACCGCGCGGTTCGCGAGGCGTGATCCGCCTGGCGGCCGCCGCCTACGCGGCCGGCGTGGCGATCCGCCTGGGTGGAGGGATAGGAGCCGGGGAGATGTGGGTTCCGGTGGGAACGGCGCTCCTCCTGTCAGGGACCGCCGGGTTCATCACGCTCTTCTGGACCAGGATCAAGCCCTTCGGCGCGGGGCGGGGCGCGCCCTAGCCCCTCCCGCTCTTCCCCCGGTCGGCAATCAGGTCCGCCACCGACGTGTCGCGGAAGAACTCCGCCACCTGCTCCGAGACCCCCTTCCAGCGGGCATGGGCGGCGCAGGCGTTGTGATCGCTGCAGGTCGCGCGTCCCATGAGGCAGGTCCGCCGCCCGGTGACGTCGTCAAACACCCCCACCACGTCGACCAGCGCAATCCGCTGGGCCGGCCGAGCGAGCCGGAATCCGCCCAGCTTACCGCGGGTGGATTCGAGCACCCCCGCCCGCGCCAGCTGGTGGAGGGTCTTCGACAGGTAGTTCTGCGGAATACGCAGCGTGTCCGCGAGCCGCGCCGCCCCCATCGGCTGACCCTCGGGGTCGGCCGCGATGGTCAACACCGCCCGCAGGGCGTACTCCGCCGTCTGGGTCAGCACCCTCCCCCCCATCCCGGCCACCAGCCTGAAGCAGATTTCACGATCGTATTCCTCATCAATTCATGTGAATATCGCGATACTCACGGCTGAATTATCGCACCGGGAAGGCAAGGAAGTCACGATTCCCGATGAAAGAGTCTTCACAGCCGAGGAGTGTCGCATGCCGCGTGTCCCTTCATCCTGCCTCCGCCCGGTAGCCGTGGCGGTTTCCCTGCTGCTCGCGGCCTGTGGCGGCGGCAAGTCCGAAGCCCCCGCCCCGCCGGCCGCCGCGGCCCCAAGCGCCTCCGGCCTGACGCCCTTTCAGGAGCAGCACGGCATTGGGCCGGTGACCGAGGAACTCGTGCTGGGGCCGGTGGATCACGAGCTGGCCGAGGACGGGAAAGAACTGTTCGACACGAAATGCGCGGCGTGCCACAAGATGGACGAGAAGTATGTGGGCCCGCCGCTGGGTGAGGTGACCACGAAGCGGTCCCCGACCTACCTGATGAACATGATCCTGAACCCGGATGGCATGTACGCGAAGCACCCTTCGGCCCGGGCGCTGCTGGCCGAATACATGACCCAGATGCCCAACCTGGGTCTGACCCACGAGCAGGCCCGCCAGGTAGTCGAGTACCTGAGAACCCAGACCCCGAAGTGAAGTGAGCCCGGACCGACACGGTCCGACCGGCATCAACCAGGAGAGACTGACGATGCGCGCATCATGGTGGACCCGAGGCACCCTGGGCGGGCTGGCATTGGCCGCCGCCCTCACGAGCGGATGTGCCCGGCCGGCGGCCCAGGCCGGCGGCACGGGAGACGCGGCGAGCCGGGTGTATGTGGCCCCGGGGCAGTACGACGAGTACTACATGTTCGCGTCGGGTGGGTTCTCGGGCCAGCTCGCGGTGTATGGCCTCCCCTCGGGCCGCCTGCTGCGGGTGATCCCCGTCTTCTCCCAGGATCCGGAGAAGGCCTATGGGTACAGCGAGCAGAGCAAGCCGATGTTCGAAACCAGCTATGGCTTCGTGCCGTGGGACGACTCCCACCATCCGTCGCTGTCCAAGACCGATGGGCTGAATGACGGCCGCTGGATCTTCATCAACGGCAACAACACGCCGCGGGTGGCCCGGATCGACCTGGCCGAGATGAACACCAAGGAGATCATCGAGATCCCCAACGCCGCCGGCAATCACGCCTCGCCGTTCGTGACCCAGGGGACGGAGTACGTCGTGGCCGCGACCCGGTTCAGCGTGCCGACGCCGCAGCGGGACGTCTCGATCTCCACCTACAAGGAGAACTTTGGCGGCCAGATCTCCTTCGTCTCGGTGGACCCGAAGACGGGGAAGATGAGCCTGGCCTTCCAGATTCACATGCCGGGCTTCGACTATGACCTGGCCCGGCCGGGCAAGGGGCCGTCCCACGGGTGGGCGTTCTTCACCTCCTACAACAGCGAGCAGGCCAACACGCTGAAGGAGCGGAACGCGTCCCAGAACGACAAGGACTTCATCGCGGCGGTGAACTGGCAGCAGGCCGAGCGGTGCGTGGCGGGGGGCAAGGCCAAGAACTGGCCGACCAAGTACGCCCACAACTGGGTGGATGCGTCGGACGTGGCCCACTCCGAGATGCTCACCGGCTCGAAGGTACTGGAACCGGCGGACTGTCCCGGCATGGTGTACTACCTCCCCACCCCGAAGTCACCGCACGGCGTGGATGTGGATCCGAGCGGCGAGTTCATTGCGGCTGGCGGCAAGCTCGCCACGGTGATCCCGGTCCATGGCTTTGGCCGCATCCAGAAGGCGATCGCGGACCAGGCGTTCGATGGCCAGGTGGGCGGCATCCCGGTGCTCAAGTACGAGGCCATCCTCTCCTGCGAGGTCAAGGAGCCGGGCCTCGGCCCGCTGCACACCGAGTTCGACGACAAGGGGAACGCCTACACCTCGATGTTCGTGTCGTCGGAGATCGTGAAGTGGCGGGTCAGCGATTGCGCCGTGCTCGACCGGATCCCGACGTACTACTCCATCGGGCACCTGCTGGTGCCGGGCGGCGACACCCGGAAGCCGGACGGCAAGTACGTGATCGCCCTCAACAAGATCACCAAGGACCGGTATCTCCCCACCGGGCCGGAGCTGGCGCAGTCGGCGCAGCTGATCGACATCACCGGCGACAAGATGCAGCTGCTGCTCGACTTCCCGACGATCGGCGAGCCGCACTACGCCCAGGCGATCCTCGCCTCCGCGATCAAGGACAAGCAGATCCGGACCTTCCCGCTGGCCGAGAACAAGGACCCGGTCGCGACCCTGAGTGAGAAGGACGCCCGGGTGGAACGCAAGGGCAACGTGGTCCATATCTACATGACCGCGATCCGCAGCCACTTCGTGCCGGACAACATCGAGGGGATCCACGTCGGCGACAGCGTCTACTGGCACGTCACGAACCTGGAGCAGGACTGGGACGTCCCGCACGGCTTCGCGGTGACCGGGGCCAACACCTCGGAGCTGCTCCTGATGCCGGGCCAGACCCGCACCATCGCCTGGGTGCCGGAGCGCCCGGGGGTGCTCCCCTTCTACTGCACCGATTTCTGCTCCGCGCTGCACCAGGAGATGCAGGGGTACATCCGGATCTCCCCCCGCGGCGCGGGCACCCCGATCTCCTTCAACACCCCGAAGTGATCTGAACCGGCCCGGGAGGGGGAACGTCCCCCTCCCGGGCCCCACGGCAGGAATCGACCATGTCCCGCAGCTCCCGGCTCTGGCTTGCTGCCGCGGCCCTCTCCCTGGCCCTGGTGTACTGGCTCCCCTTGTGGCACATCGGGCTCAAGGCCCCCCAGTATCCGGAGGGGCTTGGGCTCTACATCGCGGTCAACAAGATCGTGGGCCAGTCGCCCCAGGACCTTTCCAGCATCAACAACCTGAACCACTATATCGGGATGAAGGTGATCACGCCGGAGGACATCCCCGAGCTCCGGTACATGCCGTGGCTGGTCGCGGGCCTCATCGCGATCGGGGTCGCGGCCGCGGCGAGCGGGAAGCGGTTCATGCTCTACACCTGGACCGGGCTGTTCCTGGCCGGAGCGATCGCCGGCCTCGCCGATTTCTACCGCTGGGGCTACGATTACGGGCATAACCTCGACCCCCACGCGATCATCAAGATTCCCGGCATGACCTATCAGCCGCCGCTTATCGGCGCCAAGCAACTGCTCAACTTCTACGCCACCTCCTGGCCCGCCCCCGGGGGCTGGGTGCTCATCCTCGCCGTGGCCGGCGGCGTGATCCTCTGCTTCAGGGAGTTCCGGGCCGCCCGCCGCACCGCGCCCGCGATGCCGGCGCCGGCGCCGGCGGTGGCGTGAGCCTCGGCGTCACCCGCCTCGCGACAGTCGCTCTCGCCGCCCTGCTCGCGGCC
>CAZPER010000096.1:0-13343 GCA_964585655.1 uncultured Gemmatimonadaceae bacterium
CGTCCACCGGTTCGGCGGCGGCGGCGCGTCCGGCGGGCGCCTTGGCGGGCGCTTCCGCGCCGGCCGCCGCGGGAGACACCTCGTACTGCCCGTTCTCCAGCTTCGTCAGCTTGATGAAGCCCTTGTGGCTGGCCTCGAGGACGAACTTGGAGAAGCGGCTGAACCCGGCGTTCTTCTCGTCGAAGTTCGGGTCGATCTGCTGCATGACCTGCTTCAGCCGGTCGGAGCGCATGACGTCGCCTTCGCGCGCCATGGTGGCGACGGCCTCCTGCACCAGCTGCCAGGGATCCTTCTGGATCGAGGGGGTGTCGGCTTCCTTGGTCAGCCCCGCGAGGTCGGAATAGCTGAAGTACTCGTCGCAGTTCTGGATCAGCAGGTCGCTGGCCGACTCGCGGATCCCGACGCCGATCACGTACTTGCCGTACTCCTTCAGCTTGATCACCAGCATCGAGAAGTCGCTGTCCCCGGACAGCAGGATGAACGTGCCGATCTCGGGGCGGGTGAAGACCAGCTCCATCGCGTCGATCGCGAGCCGGATATCGGTCGCGTTCTTCTTATTGGTGCCGAACGCGGGGGCGAAGATCAGGTCGATCGAGGACTCCGACAGCGGCACGATGTACTGATGGTACCGCCGCCAGTCCGCATAGGCGCGGGAGACGGCGACCTTGCCCTTGATGATGTCGCTGTTGAGGAGGTGCTTCAGTTCCTTCGTGAGGTCGGAGCGGATGCCGAGCGTGACGTTGTCGAAGTCGATCATCAACGCGGCGTTCGGCGCATGCAGGGGGGGATCCCCGGCACGCAGGTGTCGCAGGTGGGGTGTCGTCACATTCCGTCTTCGGTCTGAGAGCGCGGGCGGGGTGCGGGGCGTAAGGGAGGGAGGGCTGACGCCACTCACTCCTCCGTGCCCGCCCCCGGCGTCGCGGACCCCGGGGCGGCCGCCACCATGGCGGTTCGCAGCATCCCGGGATCAGCCGGGGAATCTACAGCCGAGGCGGGGTTCCGGGCGAGGGGTCAGTCCGGAACCAGGGCGGCGATGATCCGCTCCCCCGCCCGGCCGTCCCACCCCTCCGGACGCCCCGGCTGGAACCCGCCGTTGGCCCGCCGGGACAGCACCTCCGCCACCGCCTGGTTGATCCCGGCCCGGCGGGAGGGGATGAGCCGGTTGGTGCCCTCGGTAATCGTGACCGGCCGCTCGGTGTTGGGCCGGGCGGTCAGGCAGGGCACGCCCAGCACGGTGGTCTCCTCCTGCAGCCCCCCGGAGTCGGTCAGCACCAGGGTGGCGCGGTCCACCAGCGAGATCGTCTCCAGGTAGCTCAGCGGGTCCAGGAGGGTGACCCGCGCCGCCAGCCGCTCCAGGCCGAACTCGCCGATGCGCTGCCGGGTCCGCGGGTGAATCGCGAAGATGACCGGCATGGTGGCCGCCAGGTCGTCGAGGGCGCCGAGGATTTCCCCCAGTACCTCGCCCCGATCCACGTTCGACGGCCGGTGAAAGGTGCAGAAGGCGTAGGGGCGGCCCGCCACCCCATGCGCCTCGGGGGCGGCGCAGGCGGCCGCCTTGGCGCGCAGCGTCAGCAGGGTGTCCACCATGACGTTGCCCACGAAGCGGATCTTGGCGTCCGGGATCCCTTCCGCCCGCAGGTTGGCATCGGCGTCGCGGCTCGGCGTGAGCAGCAGGTCTGCGATCACGTCGGTCACCAGCCGGTTGATCTCCTCCGGCATGCCGCGGTCGCGGCTGCGCAGCCCCGCCTCGACGTGTGCCACCCGGACCCCCGTCTTCGCGGCCACGAGGGAGCACGCCATGGTCGAGTTGACGTCCCCGTACACCACCACCCAGTCCGGCGCCAGGCGGTCGAGCACCGGCTCGAACTCCGTCATGATGCGCGCGGTCTGGACCGCGTGGCTGCCGGAGCCCACGCCGAGATTCACGTCGGGGGCGGGCAGCTCGAGGTCGGTGAAGAACCGGTCGCTCATCGCGGCGTCGTAGTGCTGGCCGGTGTGCACCAGGAACTGCTCGACCCCGGGCCGCGCCCGGCCGGCCCGCAGGACCGGCGCCACCTTCATGAAGTTGGGCCTGGCCCCGACGATGTGGAGGAGTCGCGTCATTGCCGTTCGGAGGCGAGCGGGAGATCGAGTTCGAAGTAGAACCGGGTGCCGGTGTCGGCGAAGGTCTCGACCTTGAGGTTCGAGCGCATCGCCTCCACCAGCTTGCGGCAGATCGAGAGGCCGAGCCCGGCGCCCGAGAAGGCGTATTCGCCCTGTTTCTGCCGGCGGCGGAAGGGCTCGAACAGGGTCAGCATGGCATGGGACGGGATGCCGCGGCCGGTGTCCCGCACCGAGAATTCGACGGTGTGCCCATTGCGCTGCTCTCCGCGCAACTCGACGTACCCTTCGGAGGTGAACTTGAGGGCGTTGGTCGTGAGGTTGAGGAGCACCCGGGAGAGCGCCACCGGGTGCCCGACCCTGAAGTCGTCCGGCGGCATGAACAGCCGCACCGTGAGCCCCTTTTCCTCCGCGATGGGCTGGACGATGTCCCGCACCGACTCGAAGATGTCGGCGATCGAGAATGGCAGCGGGTCGAGGTCCACCAGCCGGTCCCCCCCGCGCGCCAGTTCGATGACGTCGCTGGCCAGGGAGGAGAGCCCGAAGGCGGCGGAGTAGATCAGGCCGAGCTGCCGTTCCTGTACCGCGTTGATCGGGCCGCTGCGGCTGCGCTGCAGGGTCTCGGCGAGGAACAGGATCGAGGTGAGCGGCGAGCGGAGGTCATGGGCCACTTCGACGACCAGTTCCATGCCGTCGGGGCCGGAGAGCCGGTCGGCGAAATGCTGGGCCCAGTCCGGCTCGAGCGCGCGATGCACCTGCTCGATGGCGCAGAACAGCCCCAGGAGGCCGGACCCGTCGGGCACCGGATCGAGGCGCGCCACCTGGCCCACGAACTGGCGCCGGGCGAGGTCCAGCAGGCGCCGGGTGAGGACGGTGCGGGGGAGCCCCTCGAGGGTCGGCGCCGTGCCCCGGGTGGCATGGCTCACCGCTGCCGCCACCTGGGTGAGGAGGCCCCGAACCTCTTCCTGGGCCGGGCTGTCGTCCGCGACCTGCTGCCACCCGGTCTCGACTTCCGCGAGGGCGCGGCCAAACGCCTCCCAGACGACTTCCGGGACCTCGGGGCACGGCGCCGGAAGGCCGGCCAGTTCGCCCGCCCGCTGGGTCACTCCGTCGGCCCCTGGAGCTCGTCGCGCTGGAAGTTGTGCTTGTCCATCAGCCGGTACAGCGTCGTGCGGTCGATGTTCGCCAGGCGCGCGGCCTTCGACATGTTGCCCCCCGCCCGCCCGATCAGGCGGGTCAGGTACTCCTTCTCGAACTGGGCCACGACCCGGTCCTTGGCGATATGATAGGCCTCGTCGAGCACCGGCGTGGTGATGGCCGCTTCCGAGGGGAACTCGGAGCCATCCTCGTAGATCGGGATGTCGTTGGGCTGGATCATCTGGTCCGGCTCGGCCAGCACCGCGACATGCTCGATCACGTTCTGCAGCTCGCGCACGTTGCCGCGCCACGGCCGCGACCGGAGGAAGGCGATGCTGGAATCGGACAGCTTGGGCACCCGGTCGCCCATCTGCCGGTGCCGCTGCCAGTAGTAGGTCAGGAAGTGGTTGGCCAGGAGGGGGATGTCCTCCAGGCGCTTGCGGAGCGGAGGCAGCTTGATGGGCACCACCCGCAGGCGGTAGAAGAGGTCGCCCCGCAGAACGCCCTGATTCACCGCTTCCTGCGGGTCCCGGTTGGTGGCCGCGATGTAGCGCACGTCGACCACCGCGTCCTGGGTCTCGCTGCCCACCCGCCGGACCACGCCATCCTGGATCACCCGCAGGAGCTTGGCCTGCAGGGGCATGGACATTTCCGTCAGCTCGTCGAGGAACAGGGTGCCGCCGTTGGCGGTCTCCAGCAGTCCCGGCTTCTCGCGATCGGCCCCGGTAAAGGCGCCCTTCCGGTGGCCGAACATCTCGGATTCCAGCAACGGCTCGGGCAGCGCGGCGCAGTTGATCGGCACCAGCGCCCGGCTGGTCCGGCGGCTGTGCTGGTGAATGAACTGGGCGATCACTTCCTTGCCGGTGCCGCTCTCGCCGGAGATGAAGACGGAGGCGTCCGTGGCGGCCACCTTCCGGGCCAGGTCCACGGCCTTCCGGAACAGCGGCGAGATGCCGATGAGGGAGATCTTGTCGCTGTGCCCCCCCTGGGTCGCGAGCTGCTGCTTGAGGTCGCGGGTCTCGCGGGCCACCATGACCGCGTGCGAGGCCCGCCCGATGAGGACCTGCAGGTGGGTGGCGGAGAAGGGCTTGGGCAGGTAATCCCAGGCCCCGGCCCGGAGCGCCTCGATGCTGCTGGTGACGCTCGGGTTGCCGGTCATGACGACAACGATCGTATCCCGATGGAATTCGAGCGCCGACCGGAGGATGTCCATCCCCGAGGTCTGCGACATGTACAGGTCCACCAGGATGATGTCGAACTTGCGGCGCTTCACCACCTCGAGCGCCTCTTCGCCGCGCCCGATCAGGGTCACATTGTAGCCGTCCATCTGGAGCACGCTGGCGCAACTTTCCCGCAGGGTCCGCTCGTCATCCACGATGAGGATGCGGATGCTCGCCTTTACTTCGGCGGGAATGGACAGCGGGTCCCGGCCACCGGAATCCCCCGGCGGGCCGTCCGGCCTGCGGGTACTATGGGTCAGCGAGGATCCCATCGGTCACTCCTTATGGCGGGGACAGGCCAGCATCCCGGCCATGCAAAACCGCCAGATACGGGTAACTCGCGCGGCCGGAAGGCTGCGTTCGGTAGACTCGACCCTGTATCTTGCATCCTTGGTGCCACACCCCGATGCGAGGACGAGGCAGCAGGATGTTGCACAAACTACAACATGGTGAGTGAAGCGAGCAACAATGTTGCGTGAGCGCAACAGTCTGCTGCAGCCATGATGATTTTCGGGCACCCGGGTGGGGTGCAACGACCCCGGACCGGCGCATCCTGAGGGATGGCCGCGCGGTATTGACTTTGCAACGCTCGGCCCCGACCGTGGGCACCCAACGGGTGGACCAGAACCTCCAGCAACGCCAGGACCCCAATGGCCGGCAAGATCATCACTTCCCAGAGCGCCGCGATCACCCAGCAGCGCGCCGTGGACATCACCCCCTTCCAGGGGCACGGGGCGCCGCTGGCGCCGCCCGAGCCGCGGGAGGAGGGGGTCAACTGGGGTCGCTACGTCTCCGCCCTGCGCCGCTACCGCTGGCTGATGCTGCTCATCGTCCTCGTGGGCACCACGCTCGGTGTGGTGGCCACCAAGTTCGTGCCGCCCAAGTACGCGGCGAGCACCACCATCTGGATCGAGGACCAGAGCGGCCGGATGGGCCCGCTCCGTTCCGGCCAGGTGCTGGACGCGATGGGCTGGGTCCAGCTGCTGCAGACCTCCGTCGTGTACGAGCCGGTGGTGCACCGGCTGCGGCTGTACGTGGACCCGAAGGAGATTCGGGACACGGCCCTCTTTACCACCTTCGACATCGGGGAGCGCTTCCGGGTCGGGGAGTACACCCTGGAAATCGCGGAGGGGGGAAAGCAGTACATCCTGTTCCGTGGCAATCGCGAGACCGAGAAAGGCCAGGTGGGGGATTCCATCGGCCGCCGGCTGGGATGGCTGTGGGCGCCAACCGCCGCGCAGCTCAAGGGCCGGACCGAGGTCGAGTTCAAGCTGGTGGACCCGCGGCGGGTGGTTCAGCAGCTCTCGAAGGAGCTGCGGGCTCAGATGCCGGAGAAGGGGACGTTCCTCAAGGTCGCGCTGGAGAGCAAGGACCGGCAGCGGGTGGCCGGCATCGTCAACGCGGTCTCGCAGGAGTTCACCGATGTCGCCGCGGACCTCAAGCGCCGCAAGGCCACCGAACTCCGTCTCGCTCTCGATTCCCAGGTGACCACCGCCTACCAGAACCTGCGGGACGCGGAAAGCCGGCTCAAGAGCTTCCAGATCGCGACGATCACGGAACCGCGCAGCGGCGGCATCCCGATTACCCCGGGACTGGCCGCGACCACCGGCCAGGCGACGAGCCTCTACACCCAGCAGAAGGTGGACCTCGACCGCATCCAGCGGGACCGGCAGCAGCTCGAGGCCGTGCTGGAGCGGGCCCGGGGCGGCGCGATCACCGTGGATGCCTTCCAGACGATCCCCTCGGCCAACCAGGCGCCCCAGCTCAAGCAGGCGCTGAGCGACCTCACCATCCGGGAGGCGGAGCTCACGGCGCTGCTGCAGCGCTATACCCCCGAGCATCCGCTGGTGAAGCAGGCCCAGACCCAGATCGACCTGCTGCGCAATACCCAGATCCCCCAGTACGCCCAGGCGCTCGTGGACCAGCTCAAGTACCAGGAGACCGACCTCAACTCCCGGTTGCGCCAGGTGGCGACCGAGCTGCGCAGGGTCCCCGAGGTCACCATTACGGAAACCCGCCTGATGCGGGACATGGATGCTGCGGACGGGCTGTACAAGATGCTGAGCCAGCGGCTGGAAGAGGCCAAGCTGTCGGAGCTGTCCGCCATCCCCGATGTCCGGGTGCTGGACTGGGCGGTGGCCCCGCAACAGCCCTCGAGCAACTCCGCCCCGAAGATCATCATGATGGCGGTGGGCGCGAGCATCGGCTTCGCCGTGGCGCTGGCGCTGCTGCTCGACCAGCTGGACAAGCGGTTCCGGTATCCCGAGCAGGTGTCCAGCGAGCTCGGGCTCCCCATCCTGGGCGCGATCCCGGCCATCAAGAAGAGCCGGCGAGGAGAACTGGCCGCGGAGCAGGCGGCGCAGGTGGTGGAAGCGTTCCGAACGGTGCGGCTCAACCTCGCCCATTCCTACGGGGCAGCGGGCCCGGTCACCCTGACGATCTCGAGCCCGGGCGCCGGCGACGGCAAGTCCCTGGTCTCCTCCAACCTGGCCGTCTCGTTCGCGGAGGCGGGCTACCGCACCCTGCTGATCGACGGCGATATCCGCCGGGGCGAGATCCACCGGATGTTCGGCGTGGACCGGCGGCCCGGCCTGCTGGACTACCTGACCGGCGAGGCGGCGCTGGAGGACCTGATCCGCCCGACCAGCCAGCGCGGACTCTCGGTGATCCCGTGCGGCACCCGGCGGCACCAGGGCCCGGAGCTGCTGGGCTCCGCGGCCATGGCCGAGCTGATGGGCGAGGTCAAGGCGCGCTACGACGTGATCATCGTGGACAGCCCGCCCCTCGGGGCCGGCATCGATCCCTTCGTGCTCGGTACCGCGACCGGCCACATGGTCATGGTGTTCCGGTCAGGCGAGACCGACCGTCAGATGGCGGAGGCGAAGCTCCGGCTGCTGGACCGGCTGCCGGTGCGGGTGCTGGGAGCGGTCTTGAACGAGATCCAGGCGGATGGGGTGTACCGGTACTACTCGTACCTGTACGGCTACACGTCGGACGAGGAGCAGCCGGCCCAGGTGGCGGCGCAGTCGAGCGCCACGTCCGACCAGCCCGGCTGACGCGGCGTCAGCCCGGGGTCGTCTCGAAGGCGCGGATCCGGTCCGTGCCGGGAGCCGTCTGGAGCTGGCGGAGGGCGGAGGTGGCGCGGAGCAGCAGTTCCACCGCGTCCACAGGGGATGTGGCGAAGTCGGTGACGGCGCAGTAGCCGGCCTTGAGCGGGAGCCGGCCGCCTGCGCCGTTGCCGTTCTCCGTCTCGAGGAGGCGCTCGAGCCGCTCGAAGAGCCGGACCGCCCCCGCCGACTCGGTGTCGGGGGCGATGACCGCGAACTCGCCATCCCCGACCCGGCCGATGGCGTCGGAGGATCGGCCCTGAGCCCGGAGTGTCCGGCCGATCCGCTCGGCGACCTGGTCTACGGTGCCTTCGCCGGTCGGCGCAAAGACCACGCAGGCGAGGGACTGGTGCCGACGGAAGACCTCGGCGCCAATTTCCCGGGCCCGGCGGGAGAGGCCCCGCATGTTGTAGAGCCCGGTCAGCTGGTCGAGCAGGCTCTCTTCCCGGAGCCGGTCCGCCTCCAGCTTCGAGGCCAGGAACGTCGAGAGCTTGAGCAGCAGGCTCTCACCGTCCAGCGGCTGGCCCAGGAACTCCCAGGCGCCGGCCTTATAGGCCTCCAGCCGCTGGGCGCGGCCGGAGGGGCCGGCGGTGGTGATCAGGATCGGGGTGGTGGCGCTGAACCGGGGATCGTTGCGCAACTGGCGGCAGACCTCGAAGCCGTGCAGGTCCGGCATCTGGGCGTCGAGGATCACGAGGTCGGGCCGGGCGGAACGGGCGCGCTCGAGTGCCTGCTGACCGGTGTAGGCTCGCAGCACGGCGTAGCCATTGGGCGCCAGAATGCTCTCCAGCGAGCGCGCCGACCATTCCTGGTCGTTGGCGACCAGGACCAGCGGCGGCGGTGTGAGCGGTGCGGAGTCTGTCATGCGTCCCCTGGCCCGGCTGCCAACGGAGCGCGCCGTAGCGGCCGGGGGCAGGCGTATGGCGGGCGATGCCGGATCTGGGTTGCCCGGGAGGCGTCGAACCGTCGTGCGAGTCGGATCTTCACGGCGGCAGGCTCCCGGTACTGGTACGATACGCTTGCGCGTGGGCTGTGGCAATACGAAATCCGCGATCTGCCGGGCGCACTTGCATGCCGCGACGCGCCGGTGGCACCGGAATGCGATGCAGATCACATACCGCGGGCCACAGGTCACCCGTATCCGTAGCGAAGACGCGGCACAGAGTGTAGCCTTGTGACCACATCCTTGCGGCTCCACGGGCCGGAAGCCGTTCCACCCCAAGCGTTTGGGAATTGGGTACCGAGTTGATCACCGGATCGGCACCTAGCACACAGTGTGCACGGAGAGACCCCGACTTTATGAACTTCGCACGTGAGCACTACCCTGGAAGCACTGGCCGGCAATCGGTATGGGCCTTGCTCGTGGCCGCGGCACTGCTGGTCGCTCCCGGCCTCTTGGCTCAGGACGGCGTCGCGGAGCCCGGGGCCGATGGCCGGCAGCCGGTGGTCACCCGGGTCCAGCTCCAGCAGTCGCTGGAACAGGCCGAAGCACTGGCCAACTCCGAGGCGTACAGCGCGGGGTTCCGCGAAGCGAAGCGGGCCGAGGCGGCCCTGATCCGGGAGCGGCTGCTGGAAGGGGATTTCTACGTCGGGGACCAGTTGACCATCACGGTCACCGGCGACAGCGGCTTCAGCGGGACCAAGGCGATCGGGCCGGGCCGGGTGCTCTCGCTGCAGGGCCTGCCCGATATCCAGATGCGGGGGGTGCTCCGGTCTGAGGCCGAGGCCTACCTGACCGAGCAGATCGGCCGGTACATCCGGGATCCGCAGGTCAAGGCACGCCCGCTCATCCGGCTCACGATCATGGGTGGGGTCGGGAAGCCGGGGTTCCACCAGATGGACGCGGACATCATGCTGAGCGACGCCCTCATGCAGGCGGGCGGAATCGGCAACGTGACCGAGCTCAAGCGGTCCAAGGTGCTCCGCGGTGACGAGGAGATCATGGACGGCGAGGCCTTCAACAAGGCCGTGACCGACGGCGTGACGCTGGACCAGATGAACCTCCGGGCCGGCGATGTCATCGAGGTGGGGACCAAGCCCACCAAGGACTGGTTCACGACCCTGCGGACCTTTGCCATCATCCCGGCGCTGATCATCAGCACGTACGGCGTCGGCAAACTCTTTGGAATCTTTTAGGCGTGAAGCATCCCCAGGCAGCGGAACGCGACATGGGCTCGGGCACCACATCCAGGACCGCACGTGCCACTCCCCGGGAGCGCTGGCTCCGACTGGTGGAGGAGGTGGAGGATCCGATCGTGCCCCGGGCACGGTCGGAGATCCTCGGGCGCGCGCTGAACTTCACCCTGGCCCTGCTGGCGCTGGCGCTGGTGTCGCCGCTGCTGCTCCTGATCGCCGTCGCGGTGAAGGTCACGAGCCGCGGCCCGATCTTCTACACCCAGACCCGGATCGGTCTGGACCGCCGGTGGAACCGCGCGCCGCCGCCGGATGGCGAGACGCTGCGGACCCATGACCTCGGCGGCCAGGTCTTTACCATCTACAAGTTCCGGACGATGTGCGTCAACGCGGAGCACCTCTCGGGGGCCGTGTGGGCCGCCAAGGAGGACCCCCGGGTGACGCCGGTCGGCAAGTTCCTGCGCCAGTACCGGCTGGACGAACTGCCCCAGCTCTTCAACGTCCTGCTGGGCGACATGAACATCGTCGGCCCCCGCCCGGAGCGCCCCAGCATCTTTGCCCAGCTGCGCACCACCATCAGCGGCTACCACGCCCGCCAGCGGGTGAAGCCAGGCATCACCGGGCTGGCGCAGGTCAATCAGCAGTACGACCAGTGCCTGGATGACGTCCGCAAGAAGCTCGAATTCGACCTCCAGTACCTGCACCGGCAGGGGTTCTGGGAAGACATCCGCATCATGCTCAAGACGGTGCCCGTCGTCCTGTTCCGCCGCGGAGGCTGGTGACCCCTGGTGGCCACCGCATCCCTTCCCGGCCCCGCCTCGCTCCCGCGGGACCCTCGCCGACTGGCTCCGCTCCTCCTCACCGCCGCCCTCTTTCTCCTCCTGTTCAGCAAGCCGCTGCTGCTGCTGGCCAGCGACTGGTGGAACGACCCCGACGCGGGGCACGGATTGCTGCTGGCGCCGCTGGCGCTCTGGCTGGGATGGAAGCGCGGCCTGGTCGCGGCACACCCCCAGCGCGCGCTCGGCCTGGCGCTGCTGCTCCTGGCCGTGCTGGTGCGCTATCTCTCCGGGCTCGCCGCCGAGTTGTTCACCATGCGCGGCTCGATGGTGCTCGCGGCGCTGGCCCTGATTCTCTTCTTCCGGGGCTGGCGGCAGGCGCTCCACTGGTGGCTGCCGATCGTGCTGATCGCGCTCTCCATCCCCATTCCCGACGTGCTGACCACCTCGCTCGCGCTGCCGCTGCAGCTCCGCGCCTCCCGCTGGGGCGCCGCGATGCTGGAAGTCCGGCACGTCCCGGTGACCCTCTCGGGCAACATCATCCGGCTGCTCGATCCCTCCGGGCAGCCGCTGCGCGATCTCTTCGTGACCGAGGCATGCAGCGGGCTCCGGTCGCTGACCGCGCTGCTGTCGCTGGGCGTGCTGGTGGGGGGGCTCTGGCTGCGCCACCCGCTGAGCCGCATCCTGCTGGTGGCGCTCGCGATCCCGGTGGCCATGGTGGTGAACGCCATTCGGGTGTTCCTGACCGGCTACCTGGTGTACTGGGTGGATCCCAAGCTCGGGGACGGCTTCATGCACTTGAGCGAAGGCTGGCTGATGTTCGTGATCGCCTTCCTGATCCTCGGGGCCTTCACCTGGGTGGTGGCGGCCATCGAGGCCCGGACCGGACGGAGGGCAGCCGATGCGTGAGTGGCTGAACTGGATGCCGGGGGCGGTGCTGGCCCTTGGCTGCGTCTTCACCCTGGCGGTGGACCACCAGCAGCGCACCCCCCTGGCGCGCTCCCTGGACAGCATTCCGATGACGCTGGGCGGCCGGGAGGGCGTGACCGGAGAGATCCGGCCCGAGGAAGTGGCGGCCGCGGGGGTCTCGAACTATCTGCGGCGGGTCTTCCCCGCCGCCGCGGCCCAGTTCGAGATCTACGTCGGCTACTACGAGCACCAGACCCAGGGGCGCTCGATCCACTCTCCCAAGAACTGCCTCCCCGGTTCGGGGTGGGAGGCGCTGCAGCAGCGCACCACCGACGTGCCCGGCGCCGGCGCTTCGTACACCGTCAACCGCTACCTGCTTCAGAACAAGGAACAGCGGGCGCTGGTGTTCTACTGGTACCAGGGACGCGGCCGGGTGGCCGCCAGCGAGTACCGGGTGAAATGGGAACTGCTGCGGGACGCCGCGACGCGGGGCCGGACCGAGGAGGCGCTGGTGCGGATCGTGGTGTTCCTCGACCCCCAGACCACGGAAGAAGCGGCCGAGGACCTCGCCCGCCGGGTGGCGGCGGACCTGATCCCGGCGGTGTTCCAGTCGCTGGCCCCCGCCTGACCCCAACGGCTCCGCTACACCGGACGCCGCGTCGGCTCCCAGATCGGATTGAGCTCGCCCCGCAGCGCCCGGGTCCACGCCAGGAATCCCGCCAGGTGGGTGGCCAGCACGAACCCGCAGAGCGCCACCAGGCGGGGGAGTCGCCGCCCTTCCGGCGACCGCAACGCCACGACGCCCAGCGCCACCCCTGCCAGCGCCACGCCGAGCACGACGCGCGCCACCGGGTAGTAGATGGCCAGCGCGCCGAGCGCCAGCAGCGCCACCGGCGCCACCAGGAAGACCAGCCAGCGGATCAGCTTGTGGGACCAGAGCATCCAGGCGAACCGCCCATGCCGGAACGGGTTGAGGAGGTGGCGCTTGAACCAGAGCGTCTCCAGGCCGCGGGCCATGGTCCGGACCTTCCGGCGATATTCCCGCTGCAGTGAGACGGTCCGCGGCACCAGGCAGACAGCCTCGTCCACCGACACCGCGCGGTAGCCATGCTCCCGCGCCGTGAGGGCGGAGGCAAAGTCCCGGGAGAGCGCCGCCGGGACCAGCGTCTCGTGCAGTTCCAGCCGGATGGCGTAGAAGCAGCCGCTCGCCCCGACGATCGACCCCACCCGGGTTTCGAGCGAGCGCACCCACATCTCGTAACCGACATAGCCCGATTCCCCCTGGTTGGCCTCGATGGTGAGCGCGCCGACGCTCACGTCCCGGCCGGACGCGACCCCGATGGTCGGATCCTGGAACACCCGGATGAGGGGCTTGAGGGCGGTGGGGAGGATGCGGATGGTGGCGTCGGTGTTGACCACGATCCTGCCCCGGAGATGCGGCAGCGCGGCGTTCTCCGCCGCGGTCTTGCCTGACCGCTCCGGCAGGCGCAGGAGTTCGACGCCCCGGTGGGCGTATTCGCGGACGACGTCGTCGGTGCCGTCACTGGAGGCGTCCGAGACGATGAGAATCTGGCGCCGGTCCACCGGGTAGTCGAGTCCCAGCAGGGCCTCGATGGTGCGCCGGATGGCGTGCTCCTCGTTGTAGGCCGGTACCACGATCGAGATCAGCGGCCACTCGGCGGGATCGGGCTGGCGCGGCGGGTCCGGCCGGAGCGCCCCCCACACCTTGAGCAGAAGGGGATACACCAGGTACGCGTACCCGAAGAGGAGTCCGGGCAGCAGGGCCAGCAGGATGCCCACGTCCTTCAGGTACATGCCAAATCCTCGGAGCGGCGCGCCGCGATCGCGCGGTAGAGTGCCAGATGCTGCTCGGGCCAGGGCCCGGGGGCAAAGCGCCGGGCGAGCACCTCGCGGGCCCGGGCGGCCCGGGCGGCGACCGCCGCGGGGTCCCGGCGGACGGC
>CAZPER010000097.1:0-13295 GCA_964585655.1 uncultured Gemmatimonadaceae bacterium
AACTGGGAGTGATGCGGGGGGTGTTCCGGCGGGCCCTGAACGGCGAGCGGCTCTCCATCGGGGACGTCCACGCCGTCGGCGCCTCGTTAGGCGCCCTGGTCGGCGGAGACGAGGACCCCGGGTTGCCCCTCCTGCTCGTGCCGGAGCGGGAGGACTACCTCCCCGCCCACGCGCTCAACACTGCGCTGCTGGCGCTGGCGGTCGCCGAACCACTCGGACTCGGCCCCGAGGAGCGGCATGAGACCGCGATCGCGGCCCTGCTGCACGACATCGGCATGGCGCGCCTGCCGGCGGAGACCCTCGTGGCCAGTCCCTTCACCGACCAGGACCGGGCCCGGGTGCGGGTCCACCCGATGGAGGGGGCGCGGGTGCTGCTGAGCCACGGGGAGCAGCTGGAGAGCGCGGCCGTGGTTGCCTACGAGCATCACCTCCGGATGGATGGCGGGGGCTATCCGCGGCTCAGCTATCCCCGCGAGCCCCACGCGCTCACCCGGGTGATCGCGGTGTGCGGCGCCTTCGATGCGCTGCTGGCCCACCGTCCCGACCGCGCCCCGCTGGAGCCGGCCCTGGCGCTCCGGGAACTCGAGCGGAACGCCGTCACCCAGTTTGACGGCCGCGTGGTCGGCGCGTTCGCCGAGGTGATGCTGCAGTCCGCCCGGCGTGGCCGCCTCGCCTTGACATTACGATAAAATAAGTCGTATTTAGCTGTCCCCCGGGTTCCTGGCGCGGCTCCGGACCGGCGTCGCGGCGCCGGGGGCGGTTTCCGGCCTGGAGGCACCAATGACAGACACACGCACGATTCCCGCTGTTCCCCCCATCGCCTCACGCGGCTACGCCCACCCGGAAGTGCTGGTCTCCACCGAATGGGTGGCGGCCCATCTCGATGATCCCGCGGTGCGCCTGGTGGAGTCCGATGAAGACCTCCTGCTCTACGAGGTGGGGCACATTCCCGGGGCGGTGAAGATCGACTGGGTGACCGACCTCAACGACGCCACCACCCGGGACTACCTCGACCGGGAGCGGATGCAGGCGCTGCTCCGCTCGCGCGGGATCAACCAGGACACGACGATCGTCTTCTACGGGGACAAGAACAACTGGTGGGCGGCCTACGCCTTCTGGGTCTTCCGGCTGTTCGGGCTCGAGCGGCTCAAGCTCATGGACGGGGGCCGGGCGCGCTGGGTGGAGGAGGGGCGCCCGCTCACCACCGACGCGCCGCGCTACCCCGCGGGGAATCTTGCCGTCGGCCCGCGCGATGACGCCGGCATCCGCGCCTTCCGCGAGGATGTGCTGGAGCACCTGCAGCGACGGGGGCAACTGGTGGACGTCCGGAGCCCCGAGGAGTTCCGGGGGGAGCGGCTGCACATGCCCGACTATCCCAACGAGGGGTCACTCCGGGGCGGGCACATTCCCGGCGCCAGGAGCATCCCCTGGGCCCGCGCCGTCCAGCCCGAGACCCACACCTTCCGGCCCGCCGGTGAGTTGCGCACGATCTACACCGAAGAGCAGGGGCTGGCGCCCGAGGGGGATACCATCGCCTACTGCCGCATCGGCGAGCGTTCCTCTCACACCTGGTTCGTGCTCACCTACCTCCTCGGCTACAAGAAGGTGCGGAACTACGACGGTTCCTGGACCGAGTGGGGGAACGGGGTGCGGCTGCCCATTGAGCGCTAGGTCGCCGGCGACGGCAGCGCCCCGGCCATCCGCCGCAGCCGGCCGATCATCGCGGTGAGGCCGTGCATGCGGGTCATGCCCAGTGCCTCGGAGAGCCCCAGCTGGTCCAGCAGGTCGGGGGGAAGCGCCGCGACCTCGGCCGGCGCGGCCCCCTCGAGCCCGCGCGCCAGCAGCGAGACGAAGCCGCGTACCGTCGGCGCTTCCCGCGGGGCATCGGCGTGCAGCACCACGCCTCCCTCCCCACTCTCAAGGAACAGGAACACCGGGGACTGGCACTCGGGGACCCGGTTGAGTCCCTGCTCCCGCGCGGCATGGTACCGGTCGGGGAGGTCCGGCAGGCGCTTGCTGTAGTCGAGCAGCAGCTCGAGGCGGGTCTGCTTGTCCGAGGCCTTGAAGCGGCGGACGATCTTGTCCAGCTTGTCGATCATCCCCTAACCTACCGCCCCACGCCGGCTCCTTCCAGTTCCGCGAGCAGCGCCGCGAGATCCACCCCGTGTGCCCGCGCCGCGAATTCGAGCGAGTGCTTCCCCCCGCAGCAGAGATCGATGCCGTGCCGAGCCAGCACCGGTGCGCTGGCCGGGTACCGCTCCGCGATGGAGCCGACGGTCATCTCCGGCAGGATCGGTGTTTCGGTGCTCATGCCATTCCTCCCGGGGCCGCCTGGCCCTGTGGCGTCAAGGTGAACATGCGAAGGTGATGGGCGCAGGTGGCGCCGATGCCCGCCAGCATGAGCAACGCGCCCAGCCGCGCACCACCCGCGTGGGCGCCGAGCAGGCTCGGCAGGAGCGTCGCCAGGCCGGTGCCGTAGGCCACCGCCGCCGCGAGGCCCAGCCGGGGCGAGAGGGTCTGGGGCAGCGTCGGCGTGCCTGGGCGCCCCATGCGCGTGGCGAATCGGTGGTGCCAGGTCAGGGTCGGGAGCACCCGGTAGGACACGCCGAGCACCAGCGCTCCCGCCCATCCCGTGATGAGCGTGACGGCGTAGGCCGTGAGCCATCCGGGGCTCCGGGCTCCGCCGGCCGCGGCCACCACCCCGAGGGGAACGGCCGTGGTGAGGGCGATGAGCGCGATGGTGAGCAGCGTGGTTGCCGCATCGAGCGCCGGCCGGGCGCGCCCCGCGAACCACCCCCAGCCGTGGCGGAGGAAGAGCGCCACGGCCGCCACCGTGATTCCGATGCCGGCCCACCCCAGCACCGGCACCGTGATGATCGTGCCGAGGGCAAAGGCGACCGTCCCGGTCGCGAGCGCCCGCGGGAGCCAGCGGTCCACCAGGGCGGGGAGCGGGGCCTGGGCGCCGAAGAACATCGGCAGCATCCGGCTCCCCATGCCGAACGCGGTCATCGTCACGAAGCCGGCGATCGCCAGCTGGAAATGCGCGGCGATCAGCCCCAGCCTCGGCGTGGTCCACCAGCCGAACGCGTCGCCGATCCGCGCCCCTGCGACCAGCATCGCGAAGCCGAATCCCATGTGGCCGTACGAGATGTAGATGCCAAGCTGGCGGTTGCGCGGAGCGCGCCGCCGCTGGGGTAGCAGGTTCCAGGCGGTCAGGAAGACCGCGGCGAACAGCACGCTCCACCCGAGCGACTGCAGCGTCCGGGTGCCGGCGAGAAGCCCCGTCACCAGCAGCGCCGTGCCGGTGGTGTGCAGTCCGAGCGCGAGCCACGCCACCCGCCGGTTCCGCTCCCCGATGCCGAGCATGGCAGGGAAGATCTGGTACAGCACGCCGGTGATGCTGGTGCTGAGCCAGCCGAGCGTGAAGAGGTGGGTCAGGGCGAGCACCCGCGGGTCGAGGAACTGCCCCCGGGCCAGCACCGGAGCCAGCCACAGCAGGCCGGCCGCGCCGCTCAGGGCCCAGGCAACGCCCGCGCCCAGGTGACTCGCCACCAGGGGGAACGAGGGCACCGCCTGGCCCGCCACCGGGAGTGGTCGGGGGCCGGTCGCCGGCGCCGGCGCGGGGGGACGGAGGGTATGACTCACGCCGGAGATAATATCACCTGCGCATGAGAATACCGTGAAAAAAGCCGTGGGGGCGGATCGGAGATCCGCCCCCACGGCGCGCGCGCCGGCCCCCGCCGGTTACATGTTGTCCACGACCGCCTGCCCGAACTCGGAGCACTTGAGCAGGGTGGCGCCCGGCATCAGGCGCTCGAAATCGTAGGTCACCCGCTTCTGGCCGATCGCCGCTTCCAGTCCCTTGATGATGAGGTCCGCCGCCTCGTCCCAGCCGAGGTAGCGGAACATCATCTCGCCGGAGAGGATGACCGAGCCCGGGTTCACCTTGTCCTGGTTGGCGTACTTGGGCGCGGTGCCGTGGGTGGCTTCGAAGATCGCGTGGCCGGTCAGGTAATTGATATTGGCCCCGGGGGCGATGCCGATGCCGCCCACCTGCGCGGCGAGCGCATCCGAGATGTAGTCGCCGTTCAGGTTCATCGTGGCGATGACATCGTACTCCGCCGGCCGGGTGAGGATCTGCTGCAGGAAGGCGTCCGCGATCACGTCCTTGACCACCACGCCGCCCGGCAGCCGGCACCAGGGGCCGCCGTCGATCTCCACCCCGCCGTACTCCTGCTTAGCGAGCTCGTAGCCCCAGTCGCGGAAGGCGCCCTCGGTGAACTTCATGATGTTGCCCTTGTGCACCAGGGTCACGCTCTTCTTGCGGTGCTTCACCGCGTAGTCCAGGGCGGAGCGGATCAGCCGCTTGCTGCCCTCTTCGGAGATGGGCTTGATCCCGATGCCGCTGGTGGCGGGGAAGCGAAGGGTGGTCGCGCCCATCTCCTCCAGCAGGAACTTCACCATCTTCACGGCCTGCTCCGACTTCGCCTTGTACTCGATGCCGGCGTAGATGTCCTCGGTGTTCTCCCGGAAGATGATCATGTCCACCAGTTCCGGCTGCTTCACCGGGCTCGGCACCCCGGTGAACCAGCGCACGGGACGGACGCAGGCATAGAGATCGAGCTTCTGCCGGAGGGCCACATTGAGCGAGCGGAACCCGCCGCCGACCGGGGTGGTGAGCGGCCCCTTGATCCCGACGAGGTGGTAATCGATGGCCCGCAGGGTGTCGTCCGGCAGCCAGCTGTCCAGCTTGTCCCGCGACTTCTCCCCGGCGAATACCTCGAACCAGGCCACCTTCCGCTTGCCGCCGTAGGCCTTCCGCACCGCCCCATCGAACACCAGCTGCGATGCGCGCCAGATGTCGGGGCCGGTGCCGTCCCCCTCGATGAACGGGATGATGGGCTGGTCAGGCACCTTGAGGGCGCCGTTGACCAGCGTGATGGCCTGGCCCGCGGTGGGGGCGGTGAGCGCGTCGTACGTGGGAGGTGTGGGCATAGGACGGGGTTCGGCGTAAGTTGGGTGACTGCAGGGGCGCCACGCCCCAATATACCCTATGACTTCCGCCCCGCTCCCCGACCCCGCCGCTCCCCTTCGGCTGAGCCTTGCCCGGCAGGGGCAGGCGGTCGAGGCGGCCCAGGCCATCCTCGCCGTCTTCGACGCCCACCAGGCGCAGTTCCGGCTGGTGACCCGGCGGGCCGAGGCGCGGTTTCTCCAGCGGGACTGGCGCGGGAGCCAGCTGGACGCGGCGGAGCGGCTGACCCTCTATCGCCAGTTCGTGAGCTGGTGCGTGAGTGACCTGCGCCGCACCCTGGGCGACCAGGCCCGGGACCTCCCCTTCTGGCGTGCGGTCCACACGGCGTACGCCCGGGCGGCGGCGGACCGGCTCGACCCGGAACTCGCCTACACCTTTCTCAACTCCGTCGTGCGCCAGATCCTGCACGTGGTCGGCCCGGCGATGGGCGTCTATTTCGACGACGCCGACTTCCAGCTGCTCGGCACCCATGCCGTGGCCCCGGTCTACCGCACCTATCCGGGGGGCCGGAGCCTGGAGGCGCTCCTCCGGGCGCTGCTCACTGATCTCCCCTTCCGGCCGGCGCACGCGGCGATCGACGAGGACGCCCGGCTCCTGGCCGCGCGGCTGGCGGAGGAACTGGCCCGGGCCCCGGAGGGGGGCGGCATCGAAGCGCTGGAGCTGGTCCCGACGCCCTTCTATCGCAACAAGGGCGCCTACCTCGTGGGCCGGCTTCGCACCACCAGGGGGGTGCTGCCGCTGGTCCTGCCGATGGTGCATGACGAGCAGGGCATCCGGGTGGACGCCCTGCTGACTACCTCGGACGAGGCCAGCGTCGTCTTCTCCTTTACCCGCTCCTACTTCCATGTGGAGCTCGACTGCCCCCGCGCCATGGTCGAGTTCCTCCGCACGCTCATGCCCCGGAAGCCGGTGGACGAGCTCTACACCTCGCTCGGCTACCACAAGCACGGCAAGACCGAACTGGTCCGCGCCCTCCTCCGCCACATGGAAACCCACGATGCCCGCTTCGAGGTGGCCGAGGGGGACAAGGGACTGGTGATGGCGGTGTTTGCGCTGCCGACCCTCAACGTGGTCTTCAAGCTCATCAAGGACCGCTTCGGGCCGCCCAAGCAGACCACCCGGCAGCAGGTGATGGAGAAGTACCAGCTGGTCTTCGTCCGGGACCGGGTGGGGCGGCTGGCCGATGCGCAGGACTTCGAGGGGCTCTCGTTCCACCGCGACCGCTTTGCCCCCGGCCTGCTGGAGGAGCTGCTGGCCGACTGCGGCAAGACCATCGAGGTGAACGGAGATCACGTCGTCTTCCGGCACCTGTACACCGAGCGCCGGGTGACCCCGCTCAATCTCTACCTCCGCCAGGTGGACGAGGCCCGCGCCGTGGACGCGGTGCTCGACTACGGCCAGGCCATCAAGGACCTCGCCGCCGCCAACATCTTTACGGGGGACATGCTGCTCAAGAACTTCGGGGTGACCCGGCATGGGCGCGTCATCTTCTACGACTACGACGAGCTCTGCCTCCTCACCGAGTGCAACTTCCGCGAGATTCCCGCCGCCCGGCACGATGAGGACGAGTACGGCGCCGAGCCGTGGTTCTCCGTCGGGGAGCACGACATCTTCCCCGAGGAGTTCCGCGCCTTCCTGACCCTCCCCGGCCGCCCCGGCGAGGCCTTCCAGCGGGCCCACGGCGACCTCCTCACCGTGGAGTACTGGCGCCGGATGCAGCTCCACGCCGAACGGGGCGAGGTCGTGGACATCTTCCCCTACCGCCCCGCCCGCCGCCTGCGCTAGACGGGGCGGTTATCATTCCCGCCCCATGACCCTGCTTTCCCTGAACGGCCTGACGCTGCAGTACGGCGCCGACATTCTGCTCGCCGACGTGACCACCACGATCGCGTGGGGGGAGCGCTGGGGCATCATCGGCCGGAACGGGAGCGGCAAGACCTCGCTCTTCCGCGCCATCACCGGGGACCTTGCCCCGTCGAAGGGCAACGTGGCCCGGGCCCAGGGGCTGCGGATTGCGCTGCTGGACCAGCACCGCGACTTCGACGGCGCGCAGACCGTGTGGGAGGCCGCCTGCGCCGCCTTCCGGAACCTGCTCGCCCTGGAGCATTCGCTGCAGGAGCAGGGACACGCCATGAGCGAGCGCGGCGGCGCCTCCCCCGAGCACCTCGCCCGCTACGACCGGGACCTGGAGCGGTTCCAGCGGGAGGGGGGCTACGAGGTACAGGCCCGGGTCTCCGCGGTGCTGCACGGGCTGGGCTTCGATCCCGAGGCGGCCCACACCCAGCAGCTCACTACCCTGAGCGGTGGCGAGCGCGGCCGGCTGGGGCTCGCGAGCCAGCTGGTCCGCCCCGCCGACGTGCTGCTGCTCGACGAGCCCACCAACCACCTGGACCTCGAGACTACCGAGTGGCTGGTGGACCACCTGCGCGGCCTGGACGCCGCGGCGCTGATCATCAGCCATGACCGCGCCTTCCTGGATCAGGTGGCGGACCACATCCTCCATCTCGAGGACCACGGAGCGTTCGCGTACCGCGGCAACTACTCGACCTTCGTGGCGCTGCGCGCCGAGCGGCGCATGGCGCAGGACCGCGCCTTCCAGAAGCAGTCGAAGGTGATCGCCAAGGAGGAGGACTTCATCCGGCGCAACATCGCCGGGCAGAAAACCAACCAGGCCAAGGGACGCCGCCGGAAGCTGGCCCGCGTGGCGCGGCTCTCCCCGCCCCCCGATGATCTCGACACCATGGCGGTCCGTTTCCGTTCCTCCGGCCGGGGCGGGGACCAGGTGCTCCTCGCCGACAAGCTGAAGGTGCAGGTCGAGGATCGGGTGCTGCTCGAGCGCTTCAGCGCCGTGCTCCGCCGGGGGGACGTGGTCGGGCTGGTGGGTCCCAACGGCGCCGGCAAGACCACCCTGCTCGCCACCCTGATGGGCGACCGCCCCGCCGACGGCGGCAGCGTCCGCCTCGGCGACGCCACCGAGGTCGAGGTCTATCGCCAGGACCTGGCCCAGGTGCCGCGGGAGAAGAGTCTCTTTGACATCATTCACGACCTGCGCCCCTCCTGGACCCGGGGGCAGGTCATGGACCACCTCGGTCGCTTCGATTTCTCGGGCGATGCCACCAAGCGCCGCGCCGGCTCCCTCTCCGGCGGCGAGCTGGCCCGCGTGGCCCTGGCCATGATGACCCTGGCCAGCGCCAACCTGCTCGTCT
The DNA here is from genome assembly GCA_964585655.1 of uncultured Gemmatimonadaceae bacterium. Classification (GTDB taxonomy): domain Bacteria; phylum Gemmatimonadota; class Gemmatimonadetes; order Gemmatimonadales; family GWC2-71-9; genus JADJOM01. Next base: position 8,239 of record CAZPER010000097.1, read on the forward strand.
TCGACGAGCCGACCAACCACCTCGATGTCGAGTCCATCGAGACCCTCGAGGATGCCATCGAGGGCTACGAAGGCAGCGTCCTGCTGGTCAGCCACGACCGCGCGCTGCTGCGCGGGCTCTGCACCCGGGTCTGGGGACTCGAGCACGGCCACATCACCGATTTCGACGGCAGTTTCGAGGAGTGGGAAGCGGCCCGGGCCGAGCGCCGCCGCGTCGCCGAAGCCGAGGCGCGGAGCCGGGAGGCGGAACGCAAGGCACGCGAGAAGAAGGGGGCCCCGGTGAAGCCGGACGGCGACCGCAAGGCGAAGCAATCTGCCCAGCGGAACGCCACCCGCGCGGTGGAACAGGCCGAGGCCCTGGTGCACCGGCTGGAAAAGCGGCAGGTGGAACTCAACGGCCTGCTGGCCGATGCATCGCTCTACGCCACAACCGAGGGCACCGAGCGGGCGCAGGCGCTGGCCCGCGAGCTGGATACCGTGCGCGCCGACCTGGTGCATGCCTATGCCGACTGGGAAGCCGCCGCGCACGCGCTGGAGCAACTCGACGGGAAGTGACCCGGCCAATATCTTGCTCCCGTCGTCCCGTCGTCCCGTCGTCCCGTCGTCCCGTCGTCCCGTCGTCCCCCCGGAGACCCCGCATGTCACTCCCCCTGAGGCCCCTGCTCGGGCCCCTGTTCCTGCCGCTCGCGCTGGCGGCGCAGGAGCGTCCCCTGGCCCTGACCGGTGCGCGCATCCTGCCGGTCTCCGGGCCGGCCATCGAGAACGGCACCCTCGTGGTGCAGGGTGGGAAAATCCTCGCGGTGGGGCCGGCGGGGCGGGTGACGGTGCCGGCGGGTGCGGAAATGCGCGCCGTGGGCGGCCGCGTCATCATCCCCGGGCTGGTGGACACCCACAGCCACATCGGTGACGGTGACGGCGGCGATCGCTCCAACCCGATCCAGGGCGACGTCCGCATCCTGGACGCGATCGACATCACCAGCGACAACATCCGGCGGGCCCGGGCCGGCGGCATCACCACCGTGAACGTGATGCCCGGCTCCGGCCACCTGATGAGCGGCCAGACCGCCTACCTCAAGCTGCGGCACGGCCGCACCATCAACGACCTGCTCTATTGCGACGATCCCCTCACCGGGATCTGCGGCGGGCTCAAGATGGCCAACGGCACCAACCCCCGGGGCGCGCCGCCGTGGCCCGGCACCCGGGCCAAGGCGGCCGCGCTGGTGCGGGAACGGTTCCTCAAGGCGGTCGAGTATCGCCGCAAGCTGGAGCTGGCCGCCGCCGATTCCACCAAGCGCCCCGACCGCGACCTGGAAATGGAGGTCCTGGTGCAGGTGCTCGAGGGGAAGCGGGTGGTACATCACCATACCCATCGCTACGACGACATCCTCACCGTGCTCCGGCTGCGGGAGGAATTCGGCTTTCGCCTGGTGCTGCAGCACGTGAGCGAGGGGTGGAAGGTGGCGAAGGAGATCGCGGCGGCCGGGGTGCCCTGCTCGGTGATCCTGATCGACAGCCCGGGCGGGAAGCTGGAGGCGATGAACCTCCGGATGGAGACGGCGGCGGTGCTCGATTCGGCGGGGGTGCTGGTGGGATTCCACACCGATGACGGGATCACCGACTCCCGCTTCTTCCTTCGCTCCGCGGCGCTCGGCGTGCGCGCCGGGATGCCACGCGCCCGCGCACTCGAGGCGCTCACCATCGCGGGGGCGAAGATGCTGGACCTCGCTGACCGGATCGGGACCCTGGAGCCCGGGAAGGACGCCGACTTCGTGATCCTCTCCGGCGACCCCTTCTCCACCTACACCCATGTCGAGGAGACCTGGGCCGCGGGGGAGCGGGTGTACGATCGCAACAACCCGGCCGACCGGCAGTACGCCACCGGTGCCTTCCGCCTGATGCGGGATCTCGAGGCCCACACCGATGAGCACGGCGATCTCGGAGGTGAGCGATGAGCGCCGCGGGCCGACGGACCCACGGGCCGACGGGACGCTGGATCCCTGTCGTCGCCCTGCTTCAGGTGATGGCCGCCCCGCTCGCGGGCCAGCTCGCGGTGCGCGCCGATACCCTCTACACCATGGCGGGCCCGCCGATCGCGAATGGCGTGGTGCTGATCGGGAAGGACGGAAAGGTCGAGCAGGTCGGGCCCGCGGCGCGGGTCCGGGTCCCGCGCGGGGTCCGCACCCTCACCGCGCGGATCGTCACCCCGGGGCTGGTGGACGCGCACAGCGTGGTCGGGCTCGCGGGCGCGCTCAACGTGCCCCACGACCAGGACCAGCTCGAGACCTCCGATCCGGTCCAGCCCGAATTGCGCGCGTTCGATGCCTACGACGCCCGCGAGCGGCTGGTGGAGTGGCTCCGGAGCTTCGGCGTCACCACGCTGCACACCGGGCATGGTCCCGGCGCGCTCATGAGCGGCCAGACCATGGTGGTGAAGACGACGGGTTCGAGCGTCGCCGAGGCGCTGGTGGACAGCGTCACGATGGTGGCGATGACCCTGGGCCCGGACGTGGCCGACAACTTCCGCCCCAAGTCCCCCGGCACCCGCTCCAAGGGCGTGGCGATGCTCCGCGCCACGTTCCTCAAGGCGCAGGAATACGCCCGCAAGCGCTCCGACCCGGACAGCACCAAGCGCCCGGCGCGGGACCTTCGGCTCGAGACCGTGACCCGGGTGCTCGACGGGCGCACGCCGGCGCTGATCACCGCCCATGGCATGAGCGAGATCCAGGCGGCGCTCCGGCTGAGCCGGGAGTTCGGGTTCCGGCTGGTGCTGGATGGGGCGGCGGAGAGCTACATGCTGCTGGACGAAATTCGAGCGGCCGGCGTCCCGGTAATCCTTCACCCGTCGATGATCCGGAACTCCGGCACCGCCAGCAGCGCCAGCCTGGAGACCGCCGGGAAACTGCTCGCCGCCGGGATCCCGGTCGCGCTCCAGAGCGGGTTCGAGGGCTACGTGCCCAAGACGCGGGTGGTGCTGTTCGAGGCCGCCGTCGCCGCGGCCAACGGGCTTACCCGGGAGCAGGCCCTCGCAACCATCACCATCGCGGCGGCGCGCATCATCGGGCAGGAGAAGCGCGTCGGTTCCCTGGAGCCAGGCAAGGACGGGGATCTGGTGTTCTTCGACGGCGATCCCTTCGAGTACACCAGCCATGTGTGCGGCGTCGTCATTGAGGGCCGGGTGGTGGCCGAAGGCTGCCGGTGATCTCGCGGGCCCGGGCGCGGCTGGAAATCCTCGGCGTCGCGTTTCTCTTTTCCACTGGCGGCGCCGCCATCAAGGCGGTCGGATTCACCAGCTGGCAGGTCGCTTCGCTCCGCTCGGGCATCGCGGCGCTGGCGGTCTGGCTCTTCCTCCCTGCCGCGCGTCAGCTCCGCCGGGACAAGCTGGGGATCACCCTGCTCGTGGCGGTGGCGTATGCCGCCACGCTAGTGCTGTTTGTCCTCGCCAACCGGCTCACCACCGCGGCGAATACGATCTTCCTTCAGTCCACCGCGCCGCTCTACATCCTGCTGCTGGGCCCGTGGCTTCTCAAGGAACCGATCGCGCGCCGTGACCTCGCGTTCATGGCCGCGGTCGGGCTCGGCATGGCGTTCTTCTTCTTCGGGCGCCAGACCACCTTCGCCACCGCGCCCGACCCGGTCGCCGGCAACATCCTCGCGGCCTGTTCCGGCGTTACCTACGCCGCCATGCTCCTCGGGCTCCGCTGGATGGGCACCACCGGCGGGTCTCCCGCCTCCGCCGTGGCGCTGGGCAACCTGTTCGCCTTCCTGGTGGCGCTGCCGCTGGCCCTCCCATTCGGCCGGCAGGGGCCGGTCGACTGGATCATCGTGGTGTATCTCGGCGTGTTCCAGATCGGGCTGGCGTACGCCGTGCTCACCCGGGCCATCCCCCATGTGCCGGCGCTGGAGACGTCGCTGCTCCTCTTCATCGAGCCGGCGCTCAATCCGCTCCTGGCCTGGGCGGTGCACGGGGAGTATCCAGGCCCGTGGGCGCTGCTCGGTGGGACGCTGATCATGGCGGCGACCGGGGTGAAGGCCTGGGCCGATGCCCGCCGGGACGCCGCGGGGCCGGCCCCCCCGCAGAGCCGCCGCGCCGGCGAGACATGAAGCCGCATCCGACCCTGATTGAGACTGTCCGGGTCCGGAACGGAGCGGCCCCGCTCTGGGGGCTGCACCTCCGGCGCCTGGTGGCGAGCTGCCGGACGCTGGGCGTTCCCTTTCCCACCAGCTTCGCCGTGCCCGGGGGCGGCCCCGACCGGGTGCATCGGCTCGAAGTCGGACCCCGCGGGATGACCGTGAGCGAACGGGAGGCGGGGAGCGCGCGCCCGGTACATCTCCGAACCAGTTCCGTGCCCCATCCCGGCTACCCCCACAAGACCACCGATCGGGCCGCCTTTGCCCGTGCCCTGGAAGAGGCCCGGGCGGCCGGGGGGCACGACGCCCTCCTGCTGACCCGCCGGGGCGAGGTCGCCGAAGCCACGATCTGGTGCCTGTTCTGGTGGGAAGGGGACCGGCTGGCGGCCCCGGCGCTCGACCTCGGGATCCTGCCGGGGGTCTCCCGCATGCGGATCGAGGAGTTGCACGGGCCGGTGGCGGCCCGGCGGGTACCGGTGGCTGCCCTGGCCGGGTGCCCGCTCTTCCTCAGCAACGCGGTCCGGGGCATCGTGGAGGTGGCCACATTCGATGGCGGCCCGGTCCCTTTCCACCCGGGTACCGCCCCTCTCCGGGAGGGGTTCTGGCCTTGACCCACCCCGGGGCGGTCCTTAGCTTCTCCCGGCTCGCGGTGCTGGCCAAAAGAGCCCGTGGTGGTTGTAGCTCAATCGGTTAGAGCGCCGGACTGTGGCTCCGGAGGTTGCGGGTTCGATCCCCGTCAGCCACCCTGTATCAAGGAGTGTAGGTCCGTAGCTCAATTGGTAGAGCACCGGTCTCCAAAACCGGGGGTTGGGGGTTCGATTCCCTCCGGGCCTGTGCGGTCCGGCCGCCGTGCCGGACCCCGGGGAGTGCAACGCCGCTATCGTCTAGAGGCCTAGGACACAGCCCTCTCAAGGCTGGAACACGGGTTCG
>CAZPER010000098.1:0-13277 GCA_964585655.1 uncultured Gemmatimonadaceae bacterium
GGTGTCGCCGGGCGAACGGTGTCGCGGGTCCCGGGCGCGGGTGCGGCCGTCACGGCACTGGGGGCCGGGGCGACGGCCGCGGGCGGCGCGGTATCGGCTGGTGGGGTGGCAGGGGGCTCTGCCTGGTGGGGCGGTGCGGGCCGGCTGCAGGCCCCAAGGCCTGCGAGCGCCGCCAGGAGGGCAACGGGGAATGTGGCGGTCATGCCTGACACCTTCACTCTCTGGTCAACGAGGCTCCTCGCGGCGGTTTCGCGTTCGGGGCGCCCTGCGCGCCGCCGGAACGCTGGTGCAAGCTGGACCGGATGCCCGGCGAAGTCCAGCGCTCAGTCGTCACCCGGCCGGAGCCCGGTCGGGTCCACCGAGCGCAGATACAGGACCTGCGGCGTCGGCTTGAACACGGGGGTCATGATCTCCAGGTACCAGCTGGGATCGACCCCGAGCGCCTGTTCCATCGGGCCGAAGAGCCCCTCGAAGCCGGGGCAGTCCTCCGGCAGGGTGAGCAGCTGGTCCCCCGAGAGCGATACCTCGATGAGCAGCACGATCCGGTCGTGGGTCTCGAGGTCCTGCTTGAATGCCGCGATCCGCCGCACCGCCTGCCACGGCACCGCCCGGCTCTGCCGCCCCTGGGTGAGCGAAAACCCCGTGGCGTCCGCGGAGATCGTGGGGAGGACCGCCTCCGGCCGGCGGCCGAGCAGGCGCTGCAGCCAGGGGATCATGGGCATGGAAGATGCCGCGGAGCCGCCGGTCCGGCCATCCCGGCGCCGGCCCCGGGTGGCGCCCACGGAATCCGGGTGTTTCTTACGGGCCAGAGGGCGCGCTCCCAAACACGGAGGGTACGACCATGATCTGGACCCTGATCATCGGTGGAATCGTCGGCTGGCTGGCCAGCATCATCATGAAGACCAACGCGCAGATGGGCTGGATCGCGAACGTCCTGGTGGGGGTGGTGGGCTCCTTCCTCGGCTCGGTCCTCGCCGGGATGCTCGGCCTGGGCCCCGCCGGCGGCATAGGGGCGCTCCTGGTCTCCTTCGGGGGTGCCGCGCTGCTGATCTTCATCCTGCAGAAGATCGGCGTCTTCAAGAAGGTGTGAGGCCGCCGGGGCCGCCCTTGCCGCGGCCCCGGTGGTGAGGCACCTTCGGCGCGATGCCCGAAACCTCCCGCGCCCGCTTCCGCAGGTTCCTCGAGCAGTACCGCACCGGCCGGCTCCACACCACCGACGACGACGGCGATCCGCCGTCGCCGGCCGGTGAGCGGAGTCCGCCGCCGCCCCCGCCGCGGCGCGGCCGCCGCGAGTACCTGCGCGAATACCTCCGCTGGCTTCGCCCCCACCGCACCGCCCTCGGCCTGGTCTTCCTGCTGGCCCTGGTCACCGCCGGACTGCAGCTGGTCGAGCCGCTCTTCATGCGGTTCATCATCGACCGGGTGCTGCTCGATACCGCCTCCGCGCTCGCCGAACGCCTCTCCCGGCTGCACCTGGCGGGGGCGGCTTTCGTGGTGGTCATCCTCTGCTCCAACCTGATCGGCGCGGTCAAGGACTACCGCCAGCGGCTGCTCAACGTCGAGGTCATGCTGTCGCTGCGCCGGGCCCTCTTCCACCGGCTGCTGCACCTCCCGCTCCCCCGCCTCTGGGAGATGAAGACCGGCGGCATCCTCTCCCGGCTCACCGGGGACGTGGAGACCACCACCGGCCTGCTGCAGATGGCCATCGTCTCCCCCGCGATTTCGGTGCTCCGGCTCATCGTCGCGGTGGTGGTGCTGCTGCTCCTCAACTGGCGGCTCGCGCTCACCGCGATGGCCATCATCCCCGGCGCGATGCTCCTGAGCTTCGTCTTCGCCCGCCGGATCCGGCCCATCTACCGCTCGCTCCGGAAGGACGCCGAGCTCATTGACGGGCGGGTGGGGGAGACCTTCTCCGGCATCCGGGTGGTGCGCGCCTTCCGGCGGGAGCTGCTCGAGGTGCTCGACTACATGGTGGGGCGCCACACCGTGCTCCGGAAGGAGATGTTCGCCCAGCGGCGGGAGCTGGTGCTCTGGACCTCGTGGAGCCTGCTGCTGGCCGCGGTCAACGTGGTGATCGTCTGGTACGGCGGCTACCTCAACCTGACCGGCGGCGCCACGATCGGCGACATCATGGCCTTCCAGTGGTACACCTACCTCCTGCTCGGCCCGGTGTGGCAGATCGTCAACTCGTTCTCCGAGCTGCAGCGCTCGCTGGCCGCGATGGAGCGGGTGTTCGAGGTGCTGGGGCTCGCGGCGGACAAGCCCGACCGGCCCGGCGCGGGGCCGGCGCCGGAGGTGGTGGAGGAGATCCGGTTCGAGGATGTGGAGTTCGAGTACCGCGAGGGGCTCCCGGTGGTCCGGGAGTTCAACGTCACGGTGCCGGGAGGCACGGTGGTGGCGCTGGTGGGGCGGAGCGGGGCGGGGAAGACGACCGTCACCGACCTGGTGGCGCGGTTCCATGATCCCACGGCGGGGCGGATCCTCCTCAACGGGGTGGACATCCGGGACTTCCAGCTCCGGAGCTACCGGGACCTGCTGGCCATCGTTCAGCAGGAGGTCTTCCTCTTTGACGGCACGGTGCGGGACAACATCGCCTACGGCCGGCGGGACGCCAGCGAGGCGGAGATTCGCGACGCGGCCCGCCGGGCCAACGCCGAGGAATTCATCGTCCGGCTGCCGGAGGGCTACGACACCTGGATCGGGGAGCGGGGGGTGAAGCTGTCGGGGGGGCAGTGTCAGCGGCTGGCGATCGCGCGGGCGATTCTTGCACGACCCAGGATCCTCATCCTCGACGAGGCGACGAGCAACCTCGACACCGAGAGCGAGCAGCTCATCCAGCAGTCCATGGAAGCGCTCCTGGCCCAGCAGACCACCTTCGTGATCGCGCACCGGCTGTCCACCATCCGCCGGGCGGACCTGATCCTGCTGATGGAGGAGGGGCGGGTGATTGAACGGGGAACGCACGACGCGCTGATGGCCGCGCGCGGAACGTACTACGAGATGGTGCAGCGGCAGCTGCAGGCGGCGGGGCCGGACGGGGGGGAGGCGTGGGAGTGAGGTTGGCCTAGCCCGGAAACACGAGGGGACGCAGCACCATGGCCCAGAGGTAGAGCCCCACGCCATACACCGTATGGGTCATCAGGCTCTTGATCCGGGCCTGCGCCGGACGCGGCGTCTTCGACGCGGCAATGCCGAGCCCGAACGCCGGCTGCATGACGAGGTACGGCACCAGCGTCGTCACCAACCCGAAGGCCAGGGCGGGGAGCGGGGTGGGGCGCTCCAGCCAGCTCCATGACGCGAGCGAGACGAAGAGCAGGGCGAAGACCACGCCGATGGAATAGTGCGCCACCCACCCCATGGCGCACTCATGCCGCCGCGGCTCGGCGGCGGCGATGCTCGGATGGGTGAAGGTGCCGCCCGGCATGTGCAGGATCCAGCGGCCGAGCAGGCAATAGCTCAGCGACGGGATATTGAAGCCACGCTTGAGGACCAGCGCCCAGAGGTCAATCAGCAACGTGGCGCCGAGCCCGGCGAGGATCGCGGCGACGATGTACGGCGGTGGTGGCATCACTGGGGGAGCGGCTTGAAGCGGCGCGCCAGCAGCCCCGTGGCCTGGGTCAGGTCGAGGTCGGCGAGCAGCAGGCCGGCCTCGCCGTAGGGCTGGAAGGCTAGCAGGGTGCCATCGGGGGCGGCGACCGCGGAGGTCGTAGGGGAGCCCGGGCTGGCAAAGTTTACGGAGGCAAAGTAGCAGCTGTTTTCCGCCGCGCGGCAGAGGACCGCCTTCTCGTGAAACGAGTTGGCGGGATCCCCGAAGCTCGCCGGCCGGTAGGAGTGCGCGTCGGCCTCGTGGAACTGCGGGTGAAAGACCACCTGCGCCCCCCGGCGCGCGGCCCAGCGGACCGTCTCCGGATAGCGCCACCCCTCATGGCAGATCACGACGCCGAACGTCAGCGGGCCGATGGTGAAGAGCGTGCGATCGGTGCCGGGGGTGTAGGTCCCCTCCTCGGAGGGATCGATCTGGACCTTGTCCTGGAAGCCGGCCCGCGCGCCGTCCGGGCCGATCACCAGCGCCGACGCCAGCAGCTCCCCACCCACCAGCCGCTCGGTCCCGAGCACCACCCCGACCCGATGCGTCGCCGCGCAGCGGGCAATCTCCGTCCAGGCGCGCTCGAGGAAGGCGGCGTCGGGGGGCGGGAGCGGCCGCCCCGGCAGCCGGTAGCCGGGTACGAAGCACTCCGGAAACGCCACGACCAGCGCCCCGGCCCGCGCCGCCTGCTCGATGGCGCCGGTGGCGAGTGCCACCGAGTGGTCCGGGCTGGCGGGGTGGGGAAGGTTGGCCAGCGCGATGCGGACGGTGGTCATGGCAGCACCGAAGTGGAGGAGTCCCGCCCCTCGTCCGACCGCGGCTCGGGAACGTCCAGCGCGCACAGCGCCTCAGCGCCGGCGCTCTCCGCCGCGAGCTCCCCGCTCCGGAGGGCGGCACGGCTGAAGCGGAAGGGCAGGTGGGTGCTCGTCGGCCGGCCCGTGTCGTCCGGCCCGCGGTACGCAAAGGCGACGTTCACCACCTGGAGGGTGTCGAAGCCCGGGTAGCTGCGGCTCACGAACGAGGCGACCCTGAGCGCAAAGGCGGTCAGGGTATCGCAGGGCGCATCGGCCGGGGGCTGGTTCACGAAGGTCACGGTCAGCGCAAGGCCGTCGGAGACGCTGACCCCGATCTCCTCGTGGTGGAACTCCCGCGCCAGGTCGCGGCGGAGGGTCAGCAGGCCGTAAGCATCCACGCAACCGGAGGCAAGGAGGAGGGCCGCGAGGAGGGCGGCCAGCCGCGGGGGTCGCCGGAGAAGGGACCCGGTCACGGCAGCGCGGCGGCGGTGTGCACGATCATCACGTGCGACCACCAGGTACCCGAGCTCATCACGAACGGCATCGTCCCCTCACGTTCGGTCGGCAGCCCCAACTCGGCGGCGGTGCGAAAGGGGAAGTGGACCGACTGCCACCGGTCAATCGCCGCCGTGGTCGTGACGGTGACCGAATCGAAGCCGCCGATCGGGCCCAGCATCCGGTAGCCGGCCGTCGGCGACGCGGGGAACCGGATCAGCCCCTGCCGCTCCGCCTCCCGCAACCGGGCATCGAGGGTGGAATCCGGCATCCCCTGTTGCCGCTGGGCGCGCACGTAGTCCATGACCGCGAGAAACTCCACCTGGTAGCAGCGGACGTCGAACACCGCGTCGCCGGCCCGATCCGCGGTGCACATGAGTCCATTGGTGCTGGGCCGGAGGATGCTGACGCCGGCGGGAGAAATGCGCCGCACGCCGGCGCCGGCGCGCAGCGCCTCCGGCAGCGGCAGCACGCTGGCGGCCAGCAGTTGAGGGGTGGGGGACGCCTGTGCCGGCAGGGCCGCCGGCCGCCCCACGATCGCGAGGCCGAGCAGGATGATGCGGGGGTGGATGCTGATGCTGTCCTCCTGGAGCGGAGTGCCGGTGCCCGCCGCCTGCTGACTCCGCGAAAAGCTGGCGGCCGCTGCCCCCTCGCGCAAGCGAGCGGAGCCCCTCCTCGGAGCATCGGTTGGGAGAGCCCTCCCTCGGGCGCCGCACCCCTTCCGCCTCCCTCCGGCGAGTCGTACTGTAAGGGCAGTCCACCCCCCTGCCCATGACCGTGCCGCACACGCTGTTCTGTACCCACTGCGGGGCCTCCGTGAGCCCGGGCATGCGCTTCTGCAGCTCGTGCGGCTTTGGGCTTTCCAGCGATCCCATCACGGGCGCCGACCAGCGTCCCGAGCCGGAGGATGAGCTCCGGGAGGCCCTGCGGAAGGCCACGGTCGGAGAGTACGAGGTCCTCGTGGAATTGGGGCGTGGCGCGATGGGTGCCGTCTACCTCGCCTACGAGGTGGCGGCGGACCGCCACGTGGCCATCAAGGTCATCGCCCCTCACCTCCTCCAGGCCGGCGAGGGTATGGAGGAGCGCTTCCGCCGGGAGGCTCGGACCTCCGCGAAGCTGAGCCATCCGCACATTATCCCGATCTACTCCGTCAAGGACAGCGGCAGGCCCCCGTACTTCGTGATGAAGTTCGTCGCCGGCTGCACCCTCCATGCGCTCATGAACCGTCTGGGGGCCATGCCCATCGGCATGGTCCAGGGCATCATGCATCAGCTGGCGGGTGCCCTGGGCTATGCCCATCGCCGCGGGGTGGTCCACCGGGACGTGAAGCCCTCCAACGTCATGGTCGACGAGGAGGGGTGGGTCCTTGTGACAGACTTCGGCATCGCCAAGCTGGAGGAGGCGGCGCGCCTGACCATGAGCGGACAGGCTGTCGGTACTCCGCTCTACATGAGTCCGGAGCAGTTTGCCGGAAAGGCCTCACCCCAGTCGGATCAGTACGCGCTCGGGATGATCGCGTACGAGATGATCGCTGGCCGCCTCCCCTTCGAAGCTGATAACCTGCTGGAGATTGCGCATTGGCACCATTCCGGCGCCCCCCCCGGACTGGCTGGGATACGCGCCGACTGCCCCCCTGCGGTGGCTGCAGCGGTCCACCGGATGCTTCAGAAATCACCCGAGGCGCGCTTCGGCTCGATGGAGGAAGCTGCGGCGGCCTTCGAGGCACGTCAATTCCCTCATGGCGATCCGCACTGGCGAGAACTCGCGGCGCTGGCCCGGAAGATGAGCAACCGGGAGATTCTCGAGCGGCAGCCCCCTCCTCCAGAGAGCCCCGTACCGCCCGCCCGCGCCCGGCCACGTGCGGAGCCAGAGGACCTGACCCCCACGCGCACCCTGGGCATCGAGCCAGCGGCGGCGGATATCCGGGCGGCGGAAACCCTACAGTTGCGCGTCGGCTGGGTCGGCGCTGACGCGACCCGGATCGCCGCCCCTCGCTGGGAGAGCGGCGACCCGAGGATCGCCACGGTTTCTCACGATGGCGAGGTGACCGGATTGGAGCCGGGGAACACGGCGATCACGGCGCATGCGGAGGGGTTGTCGGCGACCGCCCGAATCCGGGTCTCTCCCGCCCGAGTGGCCCGCATCATCGTCCTGCCAGGGCACGCCGATCTCGAGGAGGGAGAGGTCCTGGAGACCACGGTGCTGCTGAGGGATGCCCTCGACCGGCCGCTCCCCCTGGGTGACTTCACGATTGTTACCACGGTCCATCCGCCAGAGGTGGCGGAGGTCTCGGTCGCCGGAGCGATCGCGGCGCGGGGCGCGGGGACCGCGACGATTCTGGTCCGGCATGGTGACGTGGTCGGCGAGGCCAGCGTGACCGTCCGACCGGCCGCCGCCACCAGCCTGCAACTGCTGCCCGACAAGGTCACCCTGCGCCGGGCCGAATCGTGCCGGATCGAGGCCCAGGTCTCCGATCGTGCCGGGCGACTGCTCACTGGTCGCGTCGTTGACTGGCGGTCAAGTGACGACCGGGTCGCCCTGATATCCAGCTCGGGCATCGCCCGGGGCATGGCTGAGGGGACGGCCACACTGGAAGCGCGAGTGGAAGGCGTGACGGCACATGTGTCGGTGGAGGTGTTGGCGCCGCCGGCAGCTTCCCGGCCGCCCAAGGCGCCGCCTCCGTCGCCAGCACCTGCCGCGGGGGAGGGCCAGGCTGTGCAGCCCAGGGGCCCCGCAAGGAAGTGGCGGCGCTGGGCCGTGCTCGGCGTGGTGCTCGGAGTGCTGGCGCTCCTGGCTCGGCTCGCCAGACCCGATTCCCCCCCTCAGGGGCCCGCGGTGCGCGGTGAACTGAAGACGATCGGCACGTACGTCACTGTCACTTCGATCCAGCTTCCAGTCGGCGGCATCGACTCGTTATGGCCGAAGTTCTACAACAGGGAAGGCCAGTTTCTGGTCGGGCTCGATGCCGCCCCGTCGGTCTCCACCAGTGACTCCCTGGTCGCGACCGCGGCGATCGAGGGCATCAACCTGATCGTCAGAGCCCACCTCACCGGGACCGCGGCGGTGACCATCGACGCGGGGAACGGCGCTCGGGTGGAGCTGAAAGTGGTCGTTGTGGATGGTGCGTCTGGAGCCCAGGGGGAAGGACGCGAAGCTTCCAGGTCGGCTGCGCCTGCGTCGGATAGTACTTCGGCCGCTACGCCGCCCGCGCCTGCCGCGACGAGCGTGAGGCCACGCAGTGCCCCGCCCGAGCCGGCGATCGCTCGCAGGGTGGTCGCCTCCATCGTGCTGTCCCCCGACACCCTTTTCCTTGAGGTGGCCGGGAGCGGAACACTTCGGGCGACACTACGGGATACGGCGGGTCAATCCCTGGCGGACCACGCGGTCTCCTGGTCGTCGAGTGATGACCGGATCGCCCGGGCGAGCGGAGGCGGGCATGTCAGCGCGGTTGCTCCTGGCACGGCGGCGATCGTCGCGGAGGCCGCGGGCCAGCGCGCAACGGCTGTCGTGGTGGTGCGACCGGTGCGGCCTGCAGCCAACCCCGCACCCGCGAGCGCCCCGCCGGCTGGTGCGGCCCCAGCGGTGCCAGCAGGTGGACAGGTGAGGGTCGTGGTGCGGGATGAATCGGGCGCACCATTGCGGGGAGCAATGGTTGACCTCATGGGCACGGCCCGGACCTGCGCTTCTCGAGATGACGGGTCGTGCCTGATCGAAAAGGTCCCTGAAGGCACCTACACGCTCCGCGTCCGCCTGATAGGCTTCCGGCCGCAGGAGCTTCCGGGGCTCAGAATCACCGCCGGGGCTAGCGTAGAGCAGGCGGTGACCCTGCGGTACCTGCGATTGCAGTAGTTCCGCCGGTGGCTCCTCCGCCGCCCCCCCCGAGCCCGGTCACCACTTCTGCTCGCCCTTCCTCATGGCAACCCCGGGAGCGTGCAGCCGGGCTGGAAGGCGGAAACCGGGAGCGTGTTGATGGCCAGCTCCTCGTAGCTGTACACGAACCGGTTCTCCCCATGCTCGAAGGTCGCGGAGCGGAAGAGGCGCACGCCGGCCTGCTCCCGCCAGTTCTCGAGCCGGACCCGCACCTCGCGGGGGCCGGAGCCGGTGTGGTTCACCAGGTCGAGGCCCACGGGGACGGAGTCGGCGGCGCGGAGCCGCATCAGGAGCGGCGCGCCGAGCTCGTCCTGGAAGCGCAGGGTCAGCACCGAGTCGTCGCCCCAGCGCTGATCCGGGTCCCGGGTCGGGGCGGGCAGCCAGGTGGGGGCGACGACGAGCATGTGCAGGTCGTGCCCGCGCACCACGCTCCGGGTGATGGAATCCAGCGCCACCACCTTGCCGGCGCTGTCGCACACCCACCCCTCTCCACCCTGCACCCCGGCGACCAGGCCCTGGCCCAGCGCCAGCCGGACTCGACCGTCGGTGGCGGAGGCGATCCGCGCCAGGAACCCGCCCGACGGCGAGGCCACGGTGGCGACGGCCCAGATGCTCCGGACGGAATCGGTCACCCCGAGGGCCCGGTGGGCTGCGGCGAGGAGTTCGGGACCGGTGGCCGGGGGGGCCGGCCGGCTGCACGCCGCGAGGGCGAGGAGCAGGGTGGTGAGGCGGAGGGAGGGAGTCGTTGCAGTGGTCATCCGACGCGATGCTCGGGCGCGACGGGCGCGGTGGCCTGCAACTGCCCTCCCCGTACTGTCGCACCCACCACAATGGCCGCGCCGATCAGGACCAGGTTCTTGATGATGTACTGACCCTCGAGGGTTGGCGCATGGGGGAACGCCCGAAAGGTCTCGTCGGGGAAGAGGAAAAGCGGCGTCAGGGTGCCGGGCATCTGCGCGAACAGGAGGAAGAGAGTGGTCCGGAGGTAGCGGCCGGTCAGGAGGCCGATCCCGATCAGCGACTCCCACGCCGCCAGGAGGGGCAGGCTCAGCGCGGGAGGCACCTGGCCGAAGGTGAGCCGCTCGATGGTCCGGGTCGCGAGCTCGGCCGCGGGGCTCCAGGCCGGCACGAACTTGATGACGCCGAACCAGAGAAAGACGATGCCCAGGGCGATGCGGGTGAGCGTGATCCCGTGCCGGGCCATCCACGTGGTGATCCGAATGTCGATGGGGTCGAGTGTGGGAGGCAGGGTCATGGTCGGAGCAGATGGGCGTGGGAAGCGTGCCACCCGACGCCCGCGCATCACCTGCGGGGCCGTGGCGGAGTCAGCGAACTCTATCGACGGACGTCCGGACCTGCCAGCCCTGCGGCACCCCATGGCCGCGCCCGGGCCGCCTCATGCGTTAGCGTGGTGACGCCGGCAGGAGCACGCATGGGGGATTGGAGCGCGGTCAGCTGGCGCCATTCACGGCTCATACCTCAGTGCGTCGAGCTCATAGAGACTCCACGGGGCCACCCGCGTTTCGGTCACCCAGGGGATGGGGTCGGACGCCGCGCCCAGCGGCCTCAGGTGCTGAACCACCCCCAGTCCCGCCGCCGCGAACACCGCGCGATACGCATCGTCCGAGAAGGCAATGTCCTCGACCGGCCGGGCGTCGGGGACGTCCAGCATGATGATCCGGACCCGATCCCCGGACTGCGCCTGGCGATTCTCCGGAAAGGCGCGGGTGGAGAACGAGGCCCATTCGTGGCAGTAGATCTCCGGGGTGGAGACGATGATCACGATACGGCCGTCCGGGCGGAGGCTCTCCCGGAGCGCCTGCAACAGCGCCGCCTTGGTGGCCGACGTCGGGATGTTGTCGAAGGTGAAGGCGGCCAGGACCAGGTCATAGGCCCGCGGCGGGAGCTCGGGAGGCCGGTCACCGGGGACCAGCCGGTAGCTCCCCTCGGGGTCGCGGAGCCGCGCCTGGGCGAGCATGGCCTCGGCGATATCAATGCCCTCCGCCTGGAACCCAAAGTCCTTCAGGTAGCGGGTCGAGCGCCCGGTGCCGCAGCCGAAATCCAGGGCGCGGCTCCCCGGCGGGTAGCGCCGGAGCAGGCCGGGGAGGTCGCGGAAGGCGAGGTAGTAGGTCCCCGGATACTCCAGCGCCGCGTAGGCCTGGGCGCGGGCAGGGTCGGCGTAGACGTTGGTGAACTCCGAGTCCATGCGTGGGTCAGCTCCAGGGCCAGCAGTTGTGCGGGTTGTCAGTCCCAAGATACCTGGCGGGCTGCCCAGCGCGTCATCAGGCTCAGGTGCACGGGGCGGTTCCTGAGCCCCGCGCCGGCGAGGAGCCCGCGAATGCCGCCAATATGGAGGGTGTGACTGGCGCCCTCAATGACCAGCAGCGAGTCGCCGGCGACGCCCGCCTCACGGCGCGCCGCCAGGACTGCTGCCCGGCTCTCGGCGACGGGAATCAACGGGTCGGCACCGCCCCACACCGCCAGCACCGGAATCCGAATTTGTTCGAGTGCAGGCCCCGGGGAGTAATCCATTTTGGTGCGATACCACGCCCACCACCAGTTGTCGCTCGTGGCGGGGCTCGCGTAGGGTGCGTACGGTTGCCCGGCGGCGGCGCGCACCGCCGCCTCGTACTCCGTCCACCCCGTCCCGGCGCGCGCGTACTCGATTTTCAGGCGCTGCAGCCGCAGCACGGCGGCGGAGTCATCGGGGTTGCCGCGGAACTCATGCGCCGCCTGGTGCAGGTACTGCTCCCCGAATGTCACCCCCGACATCGACTGGAGGATCAGGAACGCCGTTCCCGGCACCCGGTCGGCGACTTCCGGGGCGATGCCGGCGCCTTCACTCCCGCCCCAGATGCCGACGCGGGTCGAGTCCACCGTGGGATGCACGCGCAACGTACGCATCGCCGCGACGGCATCGTCAACCAGCGCCCCGAACGGAACGCTCCGCCAGTCGCCAGCCGACTGGCCGCTCCCCCGCTTGTCATAGATCAGCACCACGAAGCCGCGTCGCGCGAACGCCTCGGCCAGGATCCCGTAATAGGGATTTTCGCGCCCATCGGGCCCGGAGCCGTGGAGGAGGAGCAGGGCGGGACGCCGCCCGGGGCTGGAACCGCCGACCAGCGTGCCCGCCAGGGCGACCTCCCCGCTCGCGATGGTGAGGTCTTCGCGGGGCAACGGAGGGGCGCAGGCCGTGAGGGCAGCGAGCGCCAGGAGCGTCACGGGGCGGGGCATCATGGGCCGCCGCTATCGGGCCGGCGTCATCGGCCCGTCACGCCGCGCGTGGCGGATCCCTGCTGGGGCGCCTGCTGAGTCCGCGCCACACCACGATCGATCACCTTCTTCATGAACACCCAGGTGCCCCAGCCGACAACCACCATGCCGAGGGAAAACAGCAGATACGACAGCCGCCAGTCCTGGCCAGCTGTCATCATGCTCCATTCCGACATGCCGCCGATGCTCGCAATCAGATTCAGCGGGAGGAAGACGATGTTGATGAGCGTGAGGTTCTTCAGCAGCACGTTCATGTTGTTGTTGACGATCGTGCCTCGGGCATCCATGAGGCCACTGAGGACCGAACTGAAGATGTTGGCCTGACGGCCCGCCTGGGCATTCTCGAGGATGACGTCATCGAGCAGTTCGAGGTGGCGGGGTTCAAAGCCGTGCTGGCCGGCGATACTCCGCAGCTTGGACAGGGCGGCGCCATTGCCCTCGATCGCGTCCAGGTAGTAGACCAGGCTCTCGCTCAGGGAGAACATCTGGAGGAGATGCTTGTTCTCCATGGACACGGTGATCTTCTTCTCCAGCTCCTGGCTGAAGTGCCGGATGACCTTGAGGTGGCCCACGAAATGGCGAACGGTCAGCAGCAGCAGCGCCAGCATCGCATCCCTGGCGTCGCGGACGGAACGGAACTCCCGGTCGGTGAAGGGGAAATCGCCCGTCGCGCGAACGAAGGCGACTCGGTCCTGGATCAGGCAGATGCCGGTGACGCTGACCCCCAATTCCACGGTCTCGGCAACGGAAGCCGACTCGGGCAGTTTCCAGATGAGGAGGAGGCGGTCATTCGAGGCCTCGAGCCGGGGGGCCTCGTCCGCGTCGAGGGTCGAGGCCAGGTCGTAGTCGTCCAGGCGGAACTGCTCCTGCAGGAGGGCCCGGTCGTGGTCGTCGGGGGCGGTCGCCAGCAGGATCGGTCCATCGCCGGCGACTGATTCCACAAGTCGATTCTCTACGATCCGGAAGGACTTCATCATTGCCGCCTTGCAGGATATATCGCTGGTGCCGCCGCCTGATGCGGCTGCGCAAGCTGGGGCCCGAGGTGCGCTCGCGCAACCGGGGGCGAGTCGCGAGCCTACGCAGGAACGTAGGTCAACCTGAGCACATCCTCGCCGATCCGGTCAGTCGTCATCAGGCGGAGCGGCGGCCGTGGTCCGGCGAAGTACGGCCTGCCGTGGCCCAGCACGACGGGGTGCAGGTAGATGCGATACTCATCGATCAGGCCCAGCGCGGTGAGGCTCTGCGCCAGGGACGGGCCG
>CAZPER010000099.1:0-13265 GCA_964585655.1 uncultured Gemmatimonadaceae bacterium
CCGCCAGCGCCGCCAGCCGCTCCGCGACCGGCGCCAGCCGGTACAGCGCCGCCTGGGCCCGGAGGAAGGCGCGGTGCGGGCGCGCGGGGTAGCCCGAGACCGACGCCCCCGGCTCGATCCGCCCGCCCCCGAACACGACGCTCTTTGCGCCCACCACCGCCCCCGCGCCGATCACGGCGTGATCCGCGATCCCCACGCCCCCGGCGATCACCACGTCGTCCCCGATGCGGCAGCTCCCGGCGATACCGGTGGTCGCCATGATCAGGCACCGGGCGCCGATCCGGACGTTGTGTCCGACCTGGACGAGGTTGTCCAGTTTGCTCCCCTGACCGATGACCGTATCGTCGAAGTTCCCCCGGTCCACGCAGGTTCCCGAGCCGATCTCGACGTCGTCCTCCAGGATGGCCTGCCCATGGTGCGGCACCCGGGTGTGCCCCGCTGCTCCCCGCAGGTAGCCGAACCCCGTGCCCCCGATGACCGCCCCGGCCTTGAGGAGGACCCGGTCTCCCAGCACCGTGCCCGGGTAACATACGGCGTGCGGTCCGACGGAGCAGTCCGCCCCGATCGAGACCCCCGCACCGATCCAGGCCCCGGCCTCGAGCCGGGTGCCCTGTCCCACGCTGGCGCCCGCTTCGACGACGGCCCCAGGCCCCACCCACACCCGCTCCCCCAGCCGTACCCCCGGCGCCACGGTCGCGGCGGGATGCACCCCGACGGGCATCGGGGCCGGGGGCTGGAAGGCCGTGGCGGCGCGCGGGAGGGCGGCCGACATGTCGGGCACCACGATGCGCGTGGCGGGGCCGCCGGGCGCGCCGGAGAGCCCCTCGGGCACGAGGACGGCCCCGGCCCGGGTCTGCCGGTACGCGACGAGATAGCGCGATGTGAGGAGAAAGCTCAAGGCGTCCGGCCCGGCCCGGTCCAGCGGGGCCAGCCGCTGGAGCGGGAGATCCCCGTCGCCTTCCAGGCGGCCACCGACCAGCTCGGCGACCACCCGGGCGGTCAGGCGCCCGGGGGCGACGCCCATGGTCAGGGACTGACCTTGAGCTTGTCGATGACCTTCTGGGTGAGTTCCAGTGACTTGTCCACCGCGACGATCAGTCCCTCGTTGGCGCTGACGTCGAAGATGATCGAGTAGCTGCCCTCGGCCCGGATCGCCTCGATCGCGTCGTTCACCCGGCCGTGGATCGGCGACAGGAGTTCGGACTCCCGCTGGGTCGCCTTGTCCCGCAGCTCGGTGGCCCGGGCCTCGAGGCGATCCCGCTGCTGCTCCAGCTCGCGGCGCTTGGCGGTCTTGGCCGTGGCCGACAGCATGACGGATTTCTGCTCGAAGTCCGCGGCGGCCGAGTCGAGGGAGTTCTGCAGCCGGTCCACTTCTCCCCGGAAGCCGGCCAGCTCGCGGTTGTAGGTGGATTCCGCCTGGGCGTACCCGGGGGTCGCCAGCAGGATGGCGCGGGCGTTGATGTACCCGACCTTCTGCGCGTTGAGGGCGGCCGGCGCGCCGGCCAGGGCCAGGGCGAGCACCAGCCACCGGCCGAAGGAACCACGGACCATCGTGCGACTCCTCACGTGAGTGTACCTGCCCGGCCTAGAAGAAGTTGCCGAGCTTGAAATGCAGCTGCCAGCCGGGCCGCGGATCGCCCCGGCGATTGACCTTGTCGAAGCCGTACCCGAGATCGATCCCGATCGGGCCCAGCGGCGAGAGCACCGCCACCCCGACCCCCGAGCCGCGGAACAGCCGGCTCGGGTCGTACTGGCGGGTGGAACGGTAGACGTTGCCGGCATCAAGGAAGGTGCTGAAGTAGAGCGACTGGCTCACCCGGGCGCCGGCCTCGACCGTGAAGGCCGCGTACGCCTTGCCGAAGGAGCTCACGCTGGCCGCGGAGCTGCCCCCCGCCGTGGGGTCGAACCCGTTCGGGGTGACGGAGAACTCGTCGTAGCCCCGGAGCGGGATGCCGAACTGGGTGCCGCCCAGCGAATAGAGCTCGGTGTAGAACGGGCCGGCGTCGCCGAAGATGAAGCCGCTCTTGGCCGTGAGCCCCAGGACGAACTGGATCCCGCTGCCGATATTGGCGTTGCCCCCGGCGGAGCCGAGCGGGGCGTAGTAGCGGCCTTCGAAATCGAGCTTGCGGTAGTTGCCGGTGCCGCCGAGCACGCCGCCGTTGAACTCCACGGAGGTGTTGGTCAGGGCGCCGCCGGTGGCGAAGGGGAGTCCCACCCGGGTGTCGCGGACCAGGCTCCCACCGAGGGTGGACCGGGTGCACCGCTGGCAGCGGAACTGCTGCCGCAGGTCGGAGGAGCCTCCGGTGTACTTGATCTGCTGCAGCCCGTAGGAGGTGAAGATCCGGGTGAAGCGCGAGCCGAAGAAGGGGAAGCCCAGCTGCAGGCTGCCGCCGACCTGCCGCCGGCGGCCGAGGTCGCCGACGGTGAAGCGCTGCCGGCTGTTGAACAGGGTGATGGTGCCCGAGATCCGGGACTCGCGGATGGCGGGGTCGGTATAGCTCAGGGTGAAGTCGTTGATGTTCCGCCCGAACTGCCACATCAGCCGGCCCCGTTTGCCCCGGCCGAACAGGTTGGGCTCCTCCAGTCCCAGGAAGCCGCCCAGGCCGGTGCCCTGCCCCAGCGAGGCCCCGAAGTTCACGTTCCCGGTCCGCCGCTCCTCCACCCGGAAGGTGACGTCCACGTCCACCCCGTTCTCGACCGGCTGGACGTCGGGGAACGGCATGGGCTGCTGGAAGAAGCCGAGATTCGAGATGTTCTGGTAGCTGCGGATCAGCCGGTCGCGGTTGAACAGCTCGCCCGGGACCAGGACGATCGCCTCGCGGATCACCCGCTCGTGGGTGACGTCGTTGCCCACGATGTTGATCTTGTTGATCGTCGCGGGCTCGCCCTCCCGGATCACCCACTTGAGGTCGATCAGCGGCTCCCCGGCCGGGCCGGTGCGCCGGGTCTCTTCCGGCTCCACCCGGGCGTAGATGTACCCGCTGTTGCCGTAGAGGGTACGGACCTCTTCCGTGGCCGACGCCCACGCCTCGCTGTTGAACGGCTGGCCCGCCCCGCCGTCGGCGCCGAAGGGATAGAGGGCGGTGAGGTCCTCGGTGCTGAAGCGACGGTTGCCGTTGAGCTGGAAGGTCCCGATGCGGTAGGCCTGCCCCTCCTCCACCGCGAGGTGGAGCACCGCCTTGCCGTTGGCGGAATCCACCGAGACCGAGTCCCGGATCACCTGGAAGTCGATGAACCCGTGGCTGCCGTACCAGCCGGGCAGCCGCTCCCGGATGTCCTGCTGCAGCTTGTCGTCGTCGTACTGCCCCTTCTGCCACCAGAAGAAGCCCTCGGGCCGCGTGGCCATCCGCTTGACCAGCGTCTTGTCGTTGTAGCGCGCGTTGCCCTCGACCTGCACCTGGCTGATGGCGACGCGGTTTCCCTCCTCCACGTCGAAGACCACCCCGATCTGGCCCGGCGCCGGGGCGGTCTCGATCACCTTCACCCGCGCGGCGTAATAGCCCTGGGCGTGGTACATCGAGTCGACGCCCGCCCGGCCCCGCTCCACCGCCGCCCGGTCGATCGGCCGGCCCTCGCTCAGCTTCACCCGCTCCTTCACTGAGCGCTCGGAGAGCCGGTCGACGCCCTTGACCGTCCACCGGGTCAGCACCGGCCGCTCCCGGACCACCAGGACCAGGACCACGCGCCCGATGCTGTCCTCCCCCTGCCGCACCGAGACATCATCGAACTGCCCGGTGCGGAAGAGCGCCGTGAGGGCCCGCTGGATGTCGCGATAGTTGGTGGGCTGGCCGCGGACCAGCCCCGAGGTCCCGATGACCTGCTGGGCCGTGAGCCGGGCGTTCCCCTCCACCGCAATGCTGTCGAGGACGGGCGGGGCCACGGGCCCGGGATCCTGGGCCCGGGCGACCCCCGGGAAGGCGGCAAGCAGTGCGAGTGCGAGCGAAGCGCGAGTGAGGAGCATGCGGGGGAAACAGGGCGCCGGCGGGGCCCCGAAGGCTCCGCCGGCGCGTGGGGGCGTGGTCAGGCCTTGGACCCGCTCAGGGCGCGGAAGGCCAGCCGTTCACCGTCAGGGGCGACATCCACCTCGATCTCATCGGTGCGGGTGAATTCGCCAAGGAGGAGCTTCTCGCTGAGCGGATCCTCGATGTACTTCTGGATCGCGCGCTTGAGCGGGCGGGCCCCGTAGTTCTGGTCGTAGCCGTGCTCGACCAGGAAGTCGATCGCCGCCGGGGTGAGCCGGATGACCTCCTCGCCGACCCGCTTCTGCACCTCGCGCACCAGGATCGACACGATCAGCGCGATGTGCTCCTTCGCCAGCGGGTGGAAGACGATCAGGTCGTCGATCCGGTTCAGGAACTCCGGGTTGAAGACCTTCTGGATCTCGTCCTTGATCTTCTCCTGCATCTTGTCGAACGAGGTCTTGAAGTCCTGCCCGTGGAAGCCGAGCGTCTTGCCCTGCATGATGTCCCGGGCCCCGACGTTCGAGGTCATGATCACCACGGTGTTCTTGAAGTCGATCTGGCGGCCGTAGTTGTCGGTCAGGTGGCCCTCATCCAGCACCTGCAGCAGGATGTTGAACACGTCCGGGTGCGCCTTCTCGATCTCGTCCAGCAGGACCACCGAATACGGCTTCCGCCGGATGGCCTTGGTCAGCGTGCCGCTGTCCTCGTACCCCACGTAGCCGGGGGGCGCGCCGATCAGCCGGCTTACCGAGAATTTCTCCATGTACTCCGACATGTCCACCCGGATCAGGGCGGCGGGGTCGGCGAACAGGAACTTGGCCAGCGCCCGGGCCAGTTCGGTCTTCCCGACCCCGGTGGGGCCGCAGAAGATGAACGAGCCGATCGGGTGCTTCGGGTCCTTGAGCCCGGCGCGGGAGCGGCGGATCGCGCGGCTGATCGCCTTGATGGCCTCGTCCTGGCCCACCACGCTCTCGTGCAGCTCGTCCTCCATCCGGAGCAGCCGGGCGGCCTCGGCCTCCTGCAGCCGGGTCACCGGGATCCCGGTCCACCGCGACACGATGAACGCGATGTCCTCTTCGCTGATGATTGGGCGCCGGGTCTGCCGCTCCCGCTCCCACTCCTCCTGCTTGAGCCGGATCTGGTTCTGGAGGTCGCGCTCCTTGTCCCGGAGCGCCGCCGCCCGCTCGAAGTTCTGGTCGCGGACCGCGTCCTCCTTCTCCAGGTTGACCTTCTCCAGGTCCGCCTTGAGGTTCGCCACCTCGGCCGGCGGCACCTGCGAGGCCAGCCGGGCCCGCGCCCCCGCCTCGTCGATCACGTCGATCGCCTTGTCCGGCAGGAACCGGTCGGTGATGTAGCGCTCCGAGAGCTTCGCCGCATCGGCCAGGGTGTCGTCGGGGATGACCACCCGGTGGTGATCCTCGTACTTCTTGCGCAGCCCCTTCAGGATCTCGATCGTCTCGTCGATGGACGGCGGATCCACCATGACCGTCTGGAAGCGGCGCTCCAGCGCCCCGTCCTTCTCGATGTACTTGCGGTATTCGTTGAGGGTCGAGGCGCCCACGCACTGGAGCTCGCCGCGCGCCAGCGCCGGCTTGAGCATGTTGGAGGCGTCGATGGCGCCTTCCGCCGCGCCCGCGCCCACCAGCGTGTGCAGCTCGTCGATGAACAGGATGATCTGCTTGTTCGCCGCGATCTCGTTCATGACCGCCTTGAGCCGCTCCTCGAACTGGCCCCGGTACTTGGTGCCGGCGATCACCGCCGCCATGTCGAGGGAGAGCACCCGGTGGTCCTTGAGGACGTCGGGGCAGAGCCCGTTGGCGATCATCAGGGCCAGGCCCTCGACGATCGCGGTCTTCCCCACCCCGGGCTCGCCGATCAGCACCGGGTTGTTCTTCTTCCGGCGGGCGAGGATCTCCATCACCCGCTCGATCTCCTTGGCCCGGCCGATGGTCGGGTCCAGCTGCCCCTCGGCCGCCAGCTGGGTGAGGTCGCGGCAGAAGTGGTCGAGCGCCGGGGTCTTGGACTTCTTCTCCGACTTGGGGGCGGCCGCGGGCTGGGGGCTGCTGCCCGGGGACTGCGGCTGGGGCATGTCGCTCCCCAGCAGCCGTAGCGTCTCCGCCCGGCTCTGTTCCAGGTTCACGCCGGCGTCGGTGAGGACCTGCGCCGCGATGCCCTTTTCTTCCCGCAGCAGCCCCAGCAGCAGGTGCTCGGTGCCCACGTAGCTGTGATTGAGCTCGCGGGCCTCGGTCATGGCCAGCTCCAGCACCTTCTTGGCGCGCGAGGTGTACGGCAGGTCCGGTCCGGTGGCCGCGGCCGCCTTCCCCTTCTTGACCGTCTCCTCGATTTTCTGCTGGATCTCCTCGAGATCCACGTTCAAGTTCTGCAGCACCGCCGCCGCGACACCCTCTCCCTCGCGGATCAGGCCGAGGAGGATGTGCTCAGTCCCCACGTACTCGTGGTGCAGCCGCGCGGCTTCCTCCCGCGCCATCTGCAGGACCTTTCGCACCCGGTCGGTGAAGTTGTACCCGTTCATGGCGACTGCCCTCGGCGTGCTGCTTCGTCGTCCAGCAGCGCGCGCACGTAACGCGCGCGGCGAACATTCAGATCGGGATCGTCGGTCCCCACCCCTTCGAGCACGGCCAGGTGCGCCGGCTGGGTATGGATGAGGAGCTTGTTCAGCGCATAGAGACCGGTCCGGTCCACCAGGCCCAGGCCCACGCCCAGCCGGACTCCGGACAACAGGTTCATGGTCTCTTCGAAGGTGAGCGAGCGGGCGTAGCGCAGCAGCCCGTAGGCACGCCAGACCTTGTCCTCGATGATCGTCGGCACGTCGCGTACCAGCACTTCGCGCGCCTGTTCCTCGTACTCGATGA
The DNA here is from genome assembly GCA_964585655.1 of uncultured Gemmatimonadaceae bacterium. GTDB lineage: Bacteria > Gemmatimonadota > Gemmatimonadetes > Gemmatimonadales > GWC2-71-9 > JADJOM01. Next base: position 6,836 of record CAZPER010000099.1, read on the forward strand.
CCTGACGCACCATCTTGCCCAGGTGGTCCAGCAGTTCCTGCTCGGTCTTGCCCAGCGTCGTCTGGTTGGACAGCTGGAAGAAATTGCCCACGACCTCGCTGCCCTCGCCGTACAGCCCCCGAAACGTCAGGCCGACCTGCGCCAGCCCCTGCAAAACCTTGGTGATTTCTTTCGTCAACACCAAGCCGGGCAAGTGGATAAGCACCGAAGCCCGAAGCCCCGTACCGACATTGGTCGGGCAACTCGTAAGGTAACCAAACTCCGGATGAAAAGCGAAAGGAAGTCGTTGTCCCAGTTCGGTGTCCACGCGGTCAACATCCTGGTACGTGGCCTCCAGGTCGAATCCCGAGCGAAGTCCCTGCAATCGCAGGTGATCCTCCTCGTTCAGCATGACGCCGGCTCGGGCCTGCACCATCACCGCGGCGCCCGGTCGGGCCGCCAGCCCCTCTCCCGCTCCCGCGAGTTCCCGGCTCACCAGGTGCCGCTCGTGCAGCAGCTGACGGTCGGTACTCTCCATCCGGTCGAGCCGGAAGACCAGCGCCTCCCGGAGGGAGACGGTGTCGCGGGCCGCCGCCAGCACGTCCCGCAGGACCGCCTCCCGCTGCGTCACCGAACTGCGCGGCGCGAACGGATAGGTCGCCAGGTTCCGCGCCAGCCGGATACGGGTGGAGAGGACCAGGTGGCTCGACGGCCCGCTGCCGTCGAGCCAGGCCATGCCCCCGTCGGGCAGCAGGCTCAGGTCAATCACCCGCGCCGCCGAACGCCCGCAGCCGGTCCCGGATCTCGGCCGCGAGCTCGAAATTCTCGGTATCGATCGCCAGCTGAAGCTGCTGCCGCAGCTGCTCCGTCGCCGGTTCCGGGATCGCCTCCTCGGTGCCGGCGGCGGCGTACCGCTCCCCCAGGTGGCGGCTGGAGCCATGCAGCCGGCGGAGCAGGTCCCGGAGCGGTCCCTCGAAGGCGCGGTAGCACTCCGCGCATCCCAGCCGCCCCGATTCCCGGAAGTCCGCCATGGTCGCACCGCAGGTCGGGCAGGCCCCCGGCGGGGTCATCCCCGGCAGGGCGGCCGTCGCCTCCAGCCCCTTGCCCATGGAGGCCAGGAAGCTCCCGACCGGCGTCTTCGCCAGGTTGGCGGCGCTCTCCACCCCCTTCTCGGCGGCGCAGCGCTCGCAGAGATGCAGGGTCACCACCTGGTCCTGGGCGATCTGGGTCAGGTGGACCACCGCCTCCCGCTCATGACACTGGTCGCAGCGCGTCACCGCTCCACCTCCACCCGGTCCACCGGCACCAGCCGCCCATCCTCGACGGCGAGGATCCGGTCCGCCCGGGCGGCGAGCTGCCGGTTGTGGGTCACCACCACCAGCGCCGTCTCGAAGTCCCGGGCCAGCGTCGCGAGCAGGCTGTGCAGCCGGTCGGCCTGGGCAAAGTCGAGGTTGCCGGAGGGTTCGTCGGCCAGCACCACCCGCGGGTCGTTGGCCAGCGCCCGGGCCACCGCCACCCGCTGCTGCTCGCCCCCGGAGAGCATCGGCGGCCGGTGGGTGAGCCGCTGCTCCAGCCCCACCCGGGTGAGAAGGTCTACCGCCCGCTCCCGGGCCCGGGCGGGCGACACCCCGGCGATGCGCAGCGGCAGCATCACGTTCTCCAGCGCGGTGAATTCCGGCAGCAGGTGGTGGAACTGGAACACGAAGCCGATCCGGAGGTTCCGGAGCCGCTCAAGGGTACCCGCGTCCGCCCGGCTCAGCTCCACCCCGTCGAGGATGATCTGGCCGCTGGTCGGCCGGTCGAGGGCGCCCAGCAGCTGCAGCAGGGTGCTCTTCCCCGCCCCGCTCGCGCCCACGATGGCGATGAACTCGCCTGGCGCCACGTCGAGGTCCACCCCGGCAAGGATCTCGAGCGGCCGGCCATCCCCCCCGGCGTAGACCTTGCGCACGTCGCGCGCCGACAGCACCACGCTCATTCGTGGCGGATCGCTTCCACCGGCTCCAGCCGGGAGGCGCCCCGGGAGGGGGGCAGCGTCGCCGCGATGGCGAGCACGAAGCTCGCGAGCACGACCAGCGCGACGTCCACCGGCTCGACATGCACCGGCACGTGGTCCACGAAGTACACCGACGCGTCGATCCGGATCAGTTTCCCGCGGTCCACCAGCGTCGCGATCCCGAGGCCGGAGCCGAGTCCGATGACCACCCCGACCAGGCCGATCACCGCCCCCTGGGCCAGGAAGATGCGTCCCACCGCCGCCGCCGGCAGTCCCATGGCGCGGAGGATGCCGATCTCCCGGGTCTTTTCCGCCACCACCATCGTGAGGGTGCCGACGATATTGAACCCCGCGACCACCATGATGAAGAAGATCACGAGTCCCATCGCCACCTTTTCCAGCTTGAGGGCGCTGAAGAGGGTGTTGTTCTGGGTCTGCCAGTCGAGCGACCGGTACGGATACCCGAGCGTCTCCTCCAGCCGCTTCCCCACCTCCGGCGCCCGCCACGGGTCCACCAGCCGCACCTGGATGCCGCTGACCGCGTCGCCCAGGCCGGTGAAGCGCTGCGCCACCTCCCGGGACATGACCACGAACTGGTTGTCGTAGAGAAACATCCCGGTTTCGAAGGTGCCGGTGACCTCAAACTGCCAGTACTGTGGTACCCCGACCCCCAGCGCGCGGTTCACCTGGGCGGGCTTGGCCGGGACCAGCGTGACCACGTCCCCGGGATACACCGTCATCCGCTCGGCGAGGCGGGCGCCGAGGATCACCCCGCCGTCCACGTCGTCCCGGGTGGGATGGAAGCTCAGGTCCCCGCGCGTGAGCGACTGCGGCAGGGTCGTGACCGAGCGGCTTCCGGTGTCGGGATCCAGGCCAAGGACATTGACCCCTTCGACGTAATCCGCCCCGGCCGAGAGCAGCGACTGGCTGAGGACCTCGGGCGCGGCGGCGACCACCTCCGGATCCTGGCGCACCGTCTCCAGCACCGCCCGCCAGTCGTCCAGCCGGAGGCCGCTGCCGTAGGTGAGGATGCGGAGGTGCGGGTTGGCGATGAGGATCCGTTCGCGCAGGTCGTTGCGTAGGCCGTTCATCACCCCGAGCACCACGATCAGGGCGCAGACGCCAACCGCCACCCCGCCGGTCGCGATGGCCGTGATCAGCGACACCCGCCCCGACGCCCGGCGGCTGCGCAGGTAGCGGCGGGCAATCTCCCGCTCCAGGGCCGACGGCCAGCGGAACAGGTCCCGGAGCCGGGCTCCCCGCGCGCTTCCCGGCGCGCCCTCGTCGTGTGCCTGGGCCACGGCGTCAGTCCTCCGGCCGCATGGCCGGAAAGAGGATGACATCGCGGATCGAGGGCTGTCCCGTCAGCAGCATCACCACCCGGTCCAGCCCGATGCCGATGCCGCCGGTGGGCGGCATGCCGTACTCGAGGGCCCGCACATAGTCGGCGTCGTAGGGCTGGGCTTCATCGTTACCCGCCGCCCGCTGACGCACCTGGTCCTCGAACCGCGCCCGCTGGTCGTCCGGGTCGTTGAGCTCGCTGAACGCGTTGGCGATCTCACGGCCCTGGATGAACAGCTCGAACCGCTCGGTCAGCCCGGGGCGGTCGCGGTGCGCCTTGGCGAGCGGCGAGAGGGGCGTGGGGTAGTCGATCACGAAGGTCGGCTGCACCAGCGCTGGTTCCAGGAACGCGGTGAACATCGCGTCCAGCAGCTTGCCCCCGGTGAAGCCGGCGACCTCCTCCCCGGGCAGCCCGGCCTGCACCAGGCGTTGCCGGAGCGCGTCCTCGGGCGCGGTGAGCACGTCGCAGCCGCTCGCCTCCTGGATCCCCTCGACGAAGCCGACCCGGCGGAACGGCGGGGTGAAGTCCAGCCGCACCCCGTCCCGCTCGAGGGTGCGGGCGCCGCCGGTCACCTCCTCCACCAGCTCCACCAGCAGCGCTTCCGCGAGCGCCATCATGTCGCCGTAGTCGGCGTAAGCCTGGTACAGCTCGAGCATGGTGAATTCGGGATTGTGGGTGCGGTCCATCCCCTCGTTCCGGAAGTCGTGCCCGATCTCGTACACCCGCTCGAGGCCGCCCACGATGAGCCGCTTGAGGTAGAGCTCGTCCGCGATCCGGAGGTACAGCGGCATGTCCAGCGCATTGTGATGGGTGACGAACGGCCGCGCGGCCGCCCCACCATACAGGGGCTGCAGCACCGGCGTCTCCACTTCCAGGAAGCCCCGCCGGTCGAGGAAGGCCCGGATCCGGCTGGTGATGCGCGACCGGAGACGGAACACCTCCCGCACCTCCGGGTGCACGGCGAGGTCGGCATACCGCTGCCGGTAGCGGAACTCCGGGTCGGTGACGCCGCCATGGGTCCGGGTGCTGCCATCCTCGAGCACCTCGACCTTGGGCCGGGGGAGCGGCTTGAGCGACTTGCTCAGGAGTTCCAGCCGCTCGGCCCGCAGGGTGACCTCCCCGGAGCGGGTCTTCATCAGGCGGCCGCTCACCCCGACATGGTCGTCGAGGTCGAGCAGCTGGATCATCGCCCAGGCGTCGGTGCCCAGCTCGTCCGCGCGGAGATAGACCTGCAGCCGGCCGGCGGCATCCTCCACATGCCCGAAGCAGACCTTGCCCTTGGGCCGCCAGGCCTGGATCCGCCCGGCGATTGCCACCGCGGGACCCGCGTCGCCCATCTCGTCCCGGTAGAGGGCGAGCGCGTCGGCGGTGGTGTGGCTGCGCTCGAAGCGCCAGGCGAAGGGCCGGACGCCAAGCGCCTCCAGTGCGGCGCGCTTCTCCCGCCGGTGCCGCTCCGGCTGGCTGAGCTCCTCGCTCACGCGGCCTTCCCGCCGAACCGCTTCAGGAACGCCTCGATGAACTCGTCGAGGCCGCCGTCCATCACCCGGTGCACGTCCGATACCTTGAGCTCGGTGCGATGGTCGTTGACCATGGTGTAGGGCTGGAAGACGTAGGACCGGATCTGGTTCCCCCAGGAGTTGTCGGTCTTGGTGGCCTCGAGCTTGGCCTTTTCGGCCTCCTGCTCCTCCAGCTTCTTCTGGTAGATCGCGGCGCGGAGCATCTTCATGGCGGTCGCCTTGTTCTTCCCCTGACTCCGCTCCTGCTGGCACGCCACCACGAGCCCGGTCGGGATGTGCGTGAGGCGCACCGCGGAGCTGGTCTTGTTCACGTGCTGGCCGCCCGCGCCCGAGGCGCGGTACACATCCATCTTGATGTCCTCATCCCGCAGGTCCACCTCGATGGTGTCGTCGATGTCGGGGTAGACGAAGACCGAGGCGAACGAGGTATGCCGCCGGGCCTGGGAGTCGAAGGGCGAGATCCGCACCAGCCGGTGCACGCCCTTCTCCGCCTTGAGGAATCCGTACGCGTACTGCCCCTTGATCTCGATCGACGCCGACTTGATGCCGGCTTCTTCGCCGTCCAGCCGGTCCAGGATCGTCACGTCGAAGCCATGGCGCTCCGCCCAGCGCACGTACATCCGGAGCAGCATCTCCGCCCAGTCCTGTGACTCCGTCCCCCCCGCCCCCGGGTGGATCGTCAGGATGGCGTCGCCCGCATCGTCGGGGCCCTGCAGCATGGCCTGCAGTTCGAAACTCTCGAGCGACTTCTCCACCAGCTCGATCTCGCGGGCCAGCTCCGTCGCCAGCTCGTCGTCGGGCTCCGCTTCCAGCAACTCCACCATCGCGCGTACGTCCCCGATCCGGCGGGTGATGTCCGCCTCCGGTGTAATCCAGGCCTTGAGTTCCTTGAGCTCGTGGACCACCAGGCGGGCCTCATCCCCCCGCGACCAGAAGCCGGGGTCGGCCTGCCGGGACTCGAGCTCCGCCAGACGTTTCTCCTTGGCGGTCAGGTCAAAGAAACCCTCGGATTTGGGCGTGGCGGCGGTCGAGAGTGTCGAGGCGTTCGATGAGGTCGCGCATGGTCGGCAGGCTGGGCCCGGAAGAGGAGATGTAAGTGCTCCAAGATAAACGCTTTCCGGCGGACGAGAGCGGTGCGCCGGACCCGCCGGGACAGACCGGCCCCCCCGGTCCGCGGGACCGGAGGGGCCGTGGTACAACCGGGGGGCGGGGTCGGCGGGCTAGAAGACCCGCTGTCCCCCCGCCAGGATCTCGTTCAGGGCGTCGGTGAAGTAGGTGGTGGACTCCGCCAGTTCCTTGCCGACCTGCTCCGTGTACTCCTCCCAGCTCTTCTGGATCTCCTCCTGGAACAGCTCCTTGAGGCTTCCGTTGGCCATTCCTTCCTTGCGCCGGTCGGGGTAATAGACCGCCAGGTCGGAGATCAGCGCCCGGGCCAGCCGCCGGGCCTTCTGCGACGGGTCCTGCGCCAGGAACGGGTTGACCGGACGCCCGGCAGGCCGGGAGGGAGCCACGGGCGCGGCCGGAGCGGCCGGCACCGGCGCCTGGACGGTGGGCGGCACCGCCCTGGGTGGGGCCGCGGGAGCGGCCGGCGCGCTCGGC
>CAZPER010000100.1:0-13174 GCA_964585655.1 uncultured Gemmatimonadaceae bacterium
CGTGCGGGGCGCTGGCCGCCGGCGGCAAGGCGCGCGCCTGTCCGCCGCGGCCGGTCGATCGTCCCCCCACTGGGCCGGTCAAGCCGTTCGCGCCCGTGGTCTTCGCCGGCGAGCCGATCGCGGTACTGCCATTCACCCTGGTGCTCCCCGTCGACACCCTCGGCAAGGTTCCACCCCTCAACGACCGCCCGACCATGCTGGCCTGGGGGGATTCCCTCCTCGGCGAGCAGCTCAACGCCCGCGGCCCCGAGGTGAAGTGGATCCTGCCGCCGGAGCTGCGGAAGGTGGCCCGCCGGGCACCGTCGGTGGCCCCCGACCCGGACCGGATGGGGCAGTCGATCCTGCGGGCCAAGCAGCTGGAGAACCTGCCGGATCCGCTCCGGGGCCAGCTCCGCAACCTGGTGGCGCTGCTGGGCGGCCGGTACGCCCTGGTGCCCGCGGCGCTGACCTTCCTGTCTGAACCCACTGGCGCGGTGCGGGCTGAGCTGTCGCTGGTGCTGGCCGACACCCGGACCGGCAAGGTGGTCTGGCGCACCCTCGCCTGGGCCCACGGCGCCACCCCGGCCGAGGCCCTCACCCTCGCCCTGACCGCGGTATTCCCCGCGGCCCTGGATATCCGATGACCTACAATGTCACGCTCATCCCCGGCGATGGAATCGGGCCGGAGATCACCGCCGAGACGGTGAAGGTGCTCGAGGCCACGGGCCTCACCTTCGAGTGGGACGAGCAGCTCGCCGGGGTAGCCGCGGTGGACGCCACCGGCACTCCCCTCCCCGACGCCACCATCGAGAGCATCCGGCACCGGAAGCTGGCCCTCAAGGGCCCGCTGACCACCCCGGTCGGCTCCGGCTTCCGCTCGGTGAACGTGCAGCTGCGGAAGGAATTCGAGCTGTTCGCCAACCTGCGCCCCGCCCGGAGCTTCATCCCCGGCGGGCGGTTCAGCGACGTGGACATCGTGCTGGTGCGGGAGAATCTCGAGGGGCTGTACGTCGGGGTGGAGCACTTCATCGCCATCGGCGGCGACCCGCGCGCCGTCGCGGAGTCCATCGCGATCGTGACCCGCGCCGGCTGCGAGCGGATCATCCGTTACGCCTTCGAGTACGCCCTCCGGCAGGGGCGGAAGAAGGTCACGATCGTCCACAAGGCGAACATCCTCAAGATGGTGAGCGGGCTGTTCCTCGAGGTGGGCAAGCGGATCGCCAAGGAGTACGAGGGCCGGGTGCAGTCCAACGACATGATCGTGGACAACTGCGCCATGCAGCTGGTGATGAAGCCGGAGCAGTTCGACGTCATGGTCACCACCAACATGTTCGGCGACATCCTGAGCGACGAGGTCTCCGGCCTGGTCGGCGGCCTGGGGCTCGCCCCCGGGGCCAACATCGGGACCCACGCCTCGATCTTCGAGGCGGTGCACGGGAGCGCGCCGGACATCGCGGGGAAGGGGATCGCCAACCCGGCGGCCCAGATGCTCGCCGCCGCGATGATGCTCGATCACCTGGGCGAGGGCGCCCGGGCCGGCCGGATCCGTGCCGCCATCGAGAAGACCATCGTGGAGGACAATCTCCGTACCCGCGACCTCGGGGGCACGGTGTCCACCCGGGAGTTCGGCGATGCTGTCGCCAAGCGGGTGGCCTGAGGTCCCCTGCGCCCGGTGCGAGGCGCGGGTGGCCGGCCTGGCCTGGGGGGCCCTCTGTCCCGACTGCGCCGCCGACCGGGCCCGCCGTGCAAGCCGCCTCGCGAGCCGCATCTCCCTGCCCGCAACCCTGCTGGTCGGCCTCTACGTCCTCTGGCGCGTGCCCCCGATCCCGCTGGCCCGGGTATACGGCATCATCGCGGTGCTGGTGACGTACATCGTGGTACGGAAGGTCGTGCACCGGGTTGCCCTGGACCTCCTGCCCAGGTGACTCCCCACTCCTGGAGTGCAACATGACCTCTCGTCTCTACGGCGGCTCGGCAGTCCTGACGGCGCTCCTCGCGGCGGCCCCGCTCGCCGCCCAGGCCCCCACCAGCCTCACCATCTACAACGACGGCCGCGCCCTGGTGCGCTGGACCGTGCCGCTTGAGATCCTCAAGGGCCAGTCGCAGCAGGTGGCCGTCACCGGCCCCGCCGATCCCGGCTCCATCTTCTCCACCGATCCCGACATTACCGTGCTGAGCGGCGCCTTCGATGCCGGCGTCACCGAGGGAGACGCCCTGCGCCGCGCGGTGGGCCGCCGGATGACCTTCCGGATCGGCAAGGACACCGTCTCCGCCACGATCCTGGGCGTGAACCCCACCCGCTACAAGCTGGTTGACGGCACGGTGACCTTCCAGGCGCCCGGCGTGCCGCAGTACCCCGCCGACGTGGTCACCGTGGACCCCCGCTATGACATGATCATCACCAGCGCCCGCGCCCGGCGCGGGCTGCCGCTCGGCTACTTCACCAGCGGCGCCGGCTGGGGCGCCAGCTACCAGGTGGTGCTGGGCGGCGCGGGCACCGCGCGGGTGCTGGGCCAGGCAGTGGTGGACCCGGGGCCGCTGCGCTACAAGGAGGCGGAGCTGCAGCTCCTCGCCGGCCAGGTGAGCGTCGCGGCGGCGCCGGAGTATCGTGCGCGCGCGGAGGCGGCCGCCGTCGGACGGATGGCGATGGCGGATGCCGCGAAGATGCCCAGCGAACAGAAGGTGGGCGAATTCCACCTCTACACCCTTCCCGGCACCTGGGCCCTCGAGCCCGGCGTAGTGCGGACCATCTCCCTCTTCCAGCCGGCGGAAGCCCGGATCACCCGGAGCTACGAACTCCGCGGCCAGCTCCCCTGGTGGGGTGGCCTGGGCCAGAACGGCGAGGAGGAGGAGCCGCCGATCACCGTCTTCTACACGGTGCAGCGTCCCCGGAAGACCGACCTGGGCGACCGGCCCCTTCCCGGCGGCGTGGTGCGCCTGTTCCAGCCCGACAGCACCGGCCGGCTGCAGCTCATCGGCGAGGCGGCGATCGACCACAGCCCCGCGGGTGAGGATCTCCGCCTCAACGCCGGCACCGCCTTCGACCTCACCGCCAAGCGGGTGCAGGCCAGCTTCAGCACCCGGCGGGACAGCCTGCCGCAGGGCGGCGGCTGGCGCTACACCGCCACCGCGGACTACCGGGTCACCCTGGACAACGCCGCCGACTCCGCCGCCATGGTGGACGTGATCGAGGAGCGCGCCGGGGAGTGGAGCGTGGTCTCGAGCAGCATCAAGGCCGAGAAGCTCTCCTCCACCCGCACCCGCTTCCGGGTGCCGGTCCCGGCCCGGGGCAAGGCCACGCTCACCTACCGGGTGCGGGTCATCTGGTGACGGAGCAGGTCGTCGCGCATCTCTCGGATATTCACTTCGGAGTGCGCTGCGACCTGCAGCAGCTCGCCGATCTCGAACGCTTCATCCCCACCCTCGCCCCGCGGGCGATCGTCGTCTCCGGCGACATCGCCCAGCGGGCCCGGCACGGCGAGTTCCAGGCCGCGCTCCGCTTCCTCGAGGGCCTGGCTCGCACCGCCCCGGTGCACCTCGTCCCCGGCAACCACGACGTCCAGTGGTGGCGGAGCATCCTCGGCGTCCTCGGCCAGCGGGTCAAGTACCGCAAGTGGCGCCGCTATTTCGGCGAGGACCTCACCCCGGTGCTGGAGCTGGATGACCTGGTCGTGGCCGGGATGCTGTCGGCCCATGGCTTCGCGTGGGGCTCGCTCACGCCCAACCCCAACGACACGACGGTGAAGGGGTACCTCCCCGCCGCCGAGGTGGCGCGGGTGCGGGAGCGGTTTGCCCGCACCGATCCGAGGAAGACCCGGATCGCGGTGCTGCACCACAACGTCCTTCCCGGCGTGATCTCCCGGCGCTGGGGGCTGGCCCGGCCCCGCGCGGCGCAGGCCGCGCTGCTCACCCTCGACGCCGACCTGGTGCTCTGCGGCCACGATCACACCGAGGGGAGCGGGCAACTGGACGGCCGCCTGGTGGTGAGCACCGCCGGCACCCACTCCGTCCGCACCCGCGGGGGACGCCCCTCCGCGTTCAATCTCCTCCGGATCACCGCCGACCAGATCCAGGTGGAGCACTACATCTACGCCCGGGAGGCGGGGACCTTCCGCCCCGGCGACCGGTCGGCCTACGCCCGCTACCGCCGTGCAGCTGGGGCTGTTCAGCGATAGCCTCTGGTCCCTGGTGACCGGCCACCGCCGTCACCCGGCGGCGGCGGCGTCCCATCCCGCGGATCCCCCTTCGCTGTACGACCGGCTCCGCGCCGCCGGCCTCCCCGCCGTGCCCCGGTTCGAGACCCACCGCAACCAGCAGGTGATGCTCTCCTGGCTTCCAGGCCGGCGGCTCCGGATCCACGAGGGCTACGCCGCCGCGCCGGATGAGGTGCTGCGGGCCATCGTCAAGTTCCTCACCCCCGGCGTCCGCCGCGCCACCCGTGTCGCGGCGCGGCAGGTCTTTCTGTCGTTTCCGGTGGAGCGGCACGCGCCTCCCCGGCCCCGCCGCCCGCCCCGGCCCCGTCCCGGCGACCAGGAGCTGCTGCTCCGGCTCACCACCCTCCAGGCCGAGCTCAATCTGGCCCACTTCGGCGGACAGCTGGCGGCGCTCCCGATCCGGCTCTCCTCCCGCATGCGCCGCCGCCTGGGTGAACTCCGGCTGGAGCGGAAGACCGGCCGCGCGGTGCATATCGGGCTCAACCGCCGCCACGCGCTCCGCGATCCCTGGCCCGAGGTGCGGGATACCCTGCTGCATGAGCTGGTGCACCAGTGGCAGGCCGAGACCGGCAGGCCGGTGGACCATGGACGGGAGTTCCGGCGGATGGCGCGGGAGGTGGGGATCGAGCCGCGGGCGGTGCGGACGGACTAGGAACCTCGGAGAAGCGGAGAAACGGAGAAGCGGGGGAATGATGCGGCGGGACAGCTGGGAATCTCGGGGTTAGATTCGAGATCGTCACGGGTGCCCATTCCGTTTCCCCGTTTCCCCGTTCCCCGTTTCCCACCCAGCCCATGCCCCTCTTCTCCGGCCTCGACTTCTACGACATCACCAGTCTCCTCTCCGAAGAGGAGCGCGCCGTCCGCGACACCGTGCGGCAATGGGTGGACGAGCGGCTGATGCCGATCATCGGCGACTGCTACGTCGCCGGCCGCTTCCCGAAGGAGCTGATCCCCGGGATGGCGGAGGTGGGGATGCTCGGCGCCAACCTGCCGGAGGCCTACGGCTGCGCCGGGCTCAACAGCGTGGCCTACGGGCTCATCATGCAGGAGCTGGAGCGGGGGGACAGCGGCATCCGTTCCTTTGCCTCGGTGCAGGGCGCGCTGGTGATGTATCCCATCTTCGCCTTCGGCTCCGAGGAGCAGAAGCGGCGCTGGCTGCCGGCGCTGGCCGCGGGGACCGACATCGGCTGCTTCGGACTCACCGAGCCGGACTACGGCTCGAATCCCGCCGGCATGATCACCACCGCGCGCCAGACGGCGGACGGCTGGGTCCTGAACGGCGCCAAGATGTGGATCACCAACGGCTCGCAGGCCACCGTGGCGGTGGTCTGGGCCAAGACCGGCGAGCTCTCCGACGCCAGGTCGGTGCGCGGCTTCATCGTCCCCGCCGACACGAAGGGCTTCACCGCCCGGGACCAGAAGGGGAAGCTCTCGCTCCGCGCCTCGGACACCAGCGAGCTGATCTTCGAGGACGTCCACCTGCCAAAGGACGCGCTCCTCCCCGCCTCGGGTGGTCTCAAGAGCCCCCTCATGTGCCTGACCCAGGCGCGCTACGGGATCTCCTGGGGGGCGGTGGGGGCCGCCATGGCCTGCTACGACGAGGCCCTGCGCTACGCGAAGACCCGGATCATGTTCGACCGCCCCATCGGCCAGACCCAGATCCAGCAGGTCCGCCTGGCCGACATGCTCACCGAGATCACCAAGGCCCAGCTCCTGGCCCTGCAGCTGGGGCGGCTCAAGGACGCCGGCCGCATGACCCCCCAGCAGGTCTCCCTCGCCAAGCGCAACAACGTGGACATGGCCTGCGAATGCGCCCGGGAGGCCCGCCGCCTCCTCGGGGCCAATGGCATCCTGGCCGAATATCACTCCATGCGCCACCTGGCCAATCTCGAGTCGGTCTATACCTATGAGGGCACGCATGATATGCACTCCCTCATCCTCGGTGAGAGTGTGACCGGCCTGGCTGCGTTCTAGGGTTGTGTGATGGTGGGTGTGGCCGGTTCCGGCACCCGCCCCTACTATGCATTCAGGCCCTGGCCCGGACTGAACCCCTGACCGACGAACCAATTCCCCTCCCGCCCCTCATCGCGGGGCGTTACGCCGTCCAGCGCGAGCTCGGTCGCGGGGGGATGGCCACGGTCTACCTTGCCCGGGACGAGCGGCATGGCCGCGAGGTCGCCCTCAAGGTGATCCAGGTGGCGCCGGGGGATGAAGACGGCGCCGCGCGGTTCCTGAACGAGATCCAGGTGGCGGCCCGCCTGGCCCACCCCAACATCCTCCCGGTCCACGACTCCGGCCATACCGAGGGCTTCTCCTACTACGTCATGCCGTACGTCCCGGGGGAGAGTCTCCGGCAGCGGCTGGATCGGGAGGGAGCCCTCCCCGTCGCGGACACCCTCGCGATCGCCGGCCAGGTGGCCAACGCCCTCGCCTACGCCCATAGCCACGGCGTCATCCACCGCGACATCAAGCCCGAGAACATCCTCTTCCTCGCCGGCCATGCCGTGGTCGCCGACTTCGGCATCGCCCGCGCGATCAGCGCCGGCGGCTGGAGCCGGCGGATGCTCGGGGGCGACCGGATCGGGACCCCCGCCTACATGAGTCCGGAACAGGCGGTCGGCGGCTCCCGCGTGGATGGCCGGAGCGATACCTACAGCCTCGGCTGCGTGCTCTACGAGATGCTCACCGGCGATCCCCCCTTCCGGGGCGATACGCCGGAGGAACTGGTCGTCAAGCACCTGCAGGACGAGCCCGAGCCGGTCCAGACCCGGCGTGCCGCTTTGCCCGCCGAAATGCAGCCGCTGGTGGCCCTGGCGCTCGCCAAGAATCCCGCCGACCGCTACCCCACCGCCCAGCAGTTTGCCGACGCCATCACCCGGGTGCAGACCGGCCAGCTCGCCACCCCCGCCTCCAGCCGCATCCTGCCCCACCGGGGGATCGGCCGCTGGCGCTGGGTCCTGCCGGCGGCGGCGGTCGTGGCGGTGATCTATGCCGCGGTCGGCTCGGTGACCGCGCAGGGCGGCTTCGGCGCCCAGCGCCTGGATCCCGCCCGTCTCGCGATCGGACCCTTCCTGCACCACGAGGGCGCCGCGCCGATGCTGCTCACCGGGGAGCAGTGCGCCCGTATCATCCGGGAGGCGTTCGGCCGCTGGGACGACGTCTCGCTGGTGGACTCCCGGTGGTTCGGGGACCGGCTCTCCCGCCTGGACCAGGAACCGAGCCTCGACGACCTGCTCAAACTGGCCCGCCAGGGCAACGCCGGCCGGCTGGTGAGCGGCGAGGTCTGGCCCTTCCGCGATTCCCTCCGCATCCGCGGCGTGCTGTATGACACCCGGCGCGGCGGCCGGATCATCCGCGAGCGCACCGTCACCATCGCCAATTCCCTGGAGAACGTAGAGGCGCGGTTCGAGGAGCTGGCGGACTCGCTGCTGCTCGACCGTCCGCAGACGGCCGTGGCCGCGGGCGGGGCGCTTGGCACCCGGCTCATCGTGGCGTGGCAGGCCTACGACTCGGCCCATGCGGCACTCGCCCGCTGGGACCTCGGCGCCGCGGTCGCCGGCTTCCGCCTCGCGCTGGAGCGGGATCCGGGGTACGGCCTGGCCCACCTCTGGCTGGCGCAAACCCAGAGCTGGATGGGCCGGCCCGCCGAGACCTGGCGGGACAATGCCATCGCTGGCCTGGGGGCGCAGCCGCCACTGCCGCCACGCGACCGGGAGTGGGCCCTGGCCCTCGCCGCCATGGCGGAGGCGCGGTACCCCGAGGCCTGCGACCGCTACGACGCCATGATCCGGCGGGACACCCTCGACTTCCGTGGCTGGTATGGCCGCGCCGAGTGCCGTTCCCGCGATCCCATCGTCCTGCCGGACCCGGCGAGCCCCTCCAAGTGGCGCTTCCGGTCCAGCTACCACGCCGCGATCAACGACTACCAGCGGGCGCTGACCCTCGTGCCCAGCACCCACATGGCCTTTCGCGGCGGGGCGTTCGACCGCCTGAGCCGGCTCTACTTCGCCGAGGGGAACACCTTCCGCCGGGGCGCCCGCTCGGATGCCGCGGCGGCGGATTTCGCCGGATTCCCGTCGCTCCTGGGGGACACGGTGGCCTTCATCCCCTGGCCGCTGGACCAGATCGGGAGCGGAGCCACCGTCTCCCCCGGGAGCCGGGTGCAGAGCGGCGGCGAGCCGGAGGCGATTCGCCGCAATCAGCGGCGGCTGGCGGACCTGACCAACGAGTGGGCCCGCGCCTTCCCCCGGAGCCTGGCCGCGATTGAGTCGGAGGGTCTGGCGCTCGAGCTGGTCGGCGAATTCGGCGCCATGGCCGGCGCATCTGACACCGCGGTGCGCCGCATCCAGCAGGCGCGGGGCCTGGCCACCCTCGATGCCGACCGGGTGCGCCTGGCCAGCGTCGAGCTCCGGCTGCTGGTGAAGCAGGAGCGCTTCCGGGAGGCGGTGCTGCTGGCGGACTCGCTGCTGCGTGCCAACCCGGCTCCCGCCGCCGCCAACGCGCCCTACCTAGCGGCGGCCGCCGCCCTCACCGGACGGGCCGCACTGGCCGCCCAGCTCAGCCGGCTCAGCGCTCCCGACCAGGTTGTGTGGGCGCAGGACGGCGCGGTGCTCAAGCTGCCCCTGCCGCTCCGGGAAACCGCCCTGGCGCTCGAGGCCTTTGCGGCGATCGGCGCGCCACGCGACTCGCTGGAGGCGCTCTACCGCCTGGCCCAGCGCCAGCTCTCCGGGTACCTGACGCGGGACCGGCGCGAGATTGCCGATGCCGCCCTGCTGGACCAGACGCGGGTGCTGCTCTTCCCCGATGCCTACGCCGAACCGGCCCCCCGGAGCCACGCCCCCCTCAACTACCTGCTCCAGCTGCAGGATGCCGCGCGGCACGACCAGGGCGACCGGGCCCGGACCATCTTCGGTGACCTCGCGCGGCGCCGGGTGGGGCGTCGGCTCGGCGGGCAGTCGGTCGAGGTCGCCCTCGCCGAGGCACAGGTCGAACTGGCCCTGGGGGACACGGCGGCGGCCCTGCTCCGGCTGGACGGCTACCTCTCGGGGCTGACTTCGGTCGGTCTCGACCTGACCGAGCGGACGGTGGCATCCGGGTCCCTCGTCCGCCTCATGGCGCTCCGGGCCCGGCTGGGGGATGCCACCGGGGACCTCGCCACCGCCCGCAAGTGGGCCGGCGACGTCGTCACCCTGTGGCAGCGGGCCGATCCGGGGCTGCGCCCCGTCCTCGAGGAGATGCGCGCGATCGCCACTCGCCCTTCCTGATTCCCCTTCCCCTGTCCTACATTCCTCCAACTACCCCCTGGAGGAATTGTGGCGATTCGTCGGTCTGGTCTCCGGACGCTGCTGCTGCTGGCCGCGCCGCTCCTGCTTGCCTGCCGCATGGAACGCACCCCCCCCGCGCCGACCGATCACCTCCCCGAACCTCCGACGCCCGTCGGGCTTGAGAAGGACGGCGAGGTCAATCGGCAGAAGGTGCTGCAGGTGGCGCGGGCCCAGGAGTATGACCTCAACCCCGGCGCCTCGCATCGGTCCATCCTCGACTACGGGGTGGACGTGACTATCGAACCCGTCCTGGGAGCGTACCGGAACTCCAAGGATGCGTTCGACCGCGGGGTGGTGGTGGCGCGGTTCATCAACCACAGCGACTCGAGCCTCCCGCGTCTCGGGCTGCTCCCCAAGCAGACCACCTACTGGTTCATCTACCGCAAGGACGGCCAGCTCCTGTCCGCGTACATCCCCGATGTGGACCAGGCCGACAACGATGTCCGCGGCGTGCCCACCATCTCCCATCCTCCCACCCGCCCCTGGCGGCAGTCCATCGCCCAGTGGCAGCTCCCCGGGGTGCTGGACTCGGAGAGCAAGGGGATGGGCGCCCTCGGCACCGCACTCGGGGGCCAGCTCCCCTGGACCACCTGCCACGACGAGGGGTGCTGCAAGCCCCCCTACTGACCCCGAACAAACACCGGGTCGGGTAATTATTCAGCTGAGGCCGGGGGGCCGTGTGACGCACGGTCCCCTCGCGCGTATGTTCTTTTCGTGACCGTCCCTTTCGTCCAATCCGCTCCCCACGGCGCCCCTTCCCAGGTCTCTCCCGAGGCCGTGGCGCTCTGCCGCGCCTGGTATGAGCAGCATGGCAAGGCGGTCTACAGCTACCTCCGGTTCCACCTCCCCGGCGCCGATGCCGCCGAGGATGTGACCTCGGAAACCTTCCTCAAGGCCTTCCAGTCCGCCCACCGCTACGACCCCGCCCGCGGCGAGGCCCGGACCTGGATCTTCCGCATCGCCCAGAACAGCCTGAGGGACTACCTCCGCCGGAGCCGGGTGCGGCGCCACGTCTCCATCGGCGGCATGCGGGACTTCGCCTGCCAGGCCCCGTCCCCCGAGGAGCGGCTGCTGTGGGAGGAAGAAGTGGGCCGGCTGCTGGAGGCGGTGGCGGAATTGCCGGAGCGGGACCGGGAAGTGGTGAGCCTCCGCTACGGCAGCGGGCTCGAGACCGCCGCCGTGGCCGCGGTGCTCGGCATTGGTGAAGCGGCGGTGCGGACCCGCCTCTGGCGCGCCCTGGGCCGGCTCCGGGACCTGCTGGTCGACCGGGGCGAGCCGTGAGCACCCCTCCGGAGGACCTCCAGGACCTCGAACGGCGCCTGCTCGGGGTGCAGTTCGCGCCGCGGGCCTCCCTCGGGGCCGAGATTCTGGGCCGGTTCCAGCGGGGGGAGACCGGCGCCGGCGACCGGCCGCCGGTCTGGCGCCGGATGCGGGGGCTCGCCGCGGCGATGGTGCTGGTGGGCCTCGGGCTCTCGGGGGTCGGCCTGGTAGTGCTCCGCTCCCCCGCGCTCGCCTCGGTGGACCACTGCTGCCAGGACCTCGACGGCGGGGGCGACGCCGACGACGGTCTGGTGCTGGTCACCCGCAAGGGTAGCGAGGTCAAACGGCTCGCCATTTACGAAGACCGGGACGGCAGCCGCAGCTTCACGCCGTCAGACATCATCCGCTTTGCCCGGACCGGCGGCCCCATGCTCCACGCTCCCCTGCTGCCCGGCGCCACTACCACCGAGTTCTGCTGCCTGGACTACGACGGCGGCGGCCCCGATGACGACGCGCTGCTGGTCATCGGGCTGCCCCCGGACCGGATCGCGATGGCGGCGATCTACGAGCGCCGCGGCCCGCCGGGCCTCCCGGCGGAGCTGCGGTAACCCCGTCCTCCGTCTTCCGTCTTCCGTCTTCCGTCTTCCGTCTCCCGTCTCCTGTCTCCCGTCCCCCCAGGCTCATGACCCTGCTCCGTCTGACCATCCCGCTGCTTGTCGTCGCACTCCCCCTCGCCGCCCAGCAGCCCGACAGCACCCGGCGCGACACCACCGTCATCGAGCTCAAACCCATCGAGGTCGTGGGCTCGATCCTGGCGCCGACGGGACCCAAGGTGGGCTCCGGCGTGCCGGCCCGGACCACGACCATCGGCCGGGAGCAGATCGAGGCCAACGAGCCGCGGCTGCTCTCCGACCTGCTGGTGACGCAGGCGGGGATGTCGGGCTACGACGACCTGGGCGCCAGCTACAAGATGTCCATCTCCTCCCGCGGCTTCTATGCGTCGCCCATCGTCGGGTTGCCGCAGGGGATCTCGATCTTCCTCGACGGCGTCCGCCAGAACGAGCCCGACGCTGCCCAGGTGAACTTCGACCTGCTGCCGATGGAGCATGTGAGCCGGGTGGAAATTCTCTCCGGCACCTCCTCGCTGCTGGGCCGGAACTCGCTCGGTGGCTCGATCAACCTCGTCACCAATTCCGGCGGCGGCCCCACCCATGGCGAGGTCGAACTGTCCGGCGGCAATTACAAGACCTTCGGCGCCGACGGTTCGGTGGCCGGCTCGCTCGGCGGTGGGAAGTGGAGCTTCTACACCGGCGGCGGCTACGACCGGGAGGATGGCTGGCGGCAGGACACCGGCGCCGAGCAGTACAACGGCTTCTTCAACCTCGGCCGGCTCACGGAGAAGTGGGGCGTCCGGCTCCAGGGGTACGGCGCCAAGTCCCGCGCCGAAACCGCCGGCTCGCTGCCGCTCAGCGTCTTCAACACCAGCCCCGACTCCAACCTCAGCACCGGCGATTACGAGGACCTGAACAACCTCCAGCTCGCCGTGAGCGGCTACCAGCGGGGAGACCGGGGGCAGTTCTCCTTCTCCACCTTTGTGCGCCGGCACCGGGCGGAGCGGTTCAACGTCAACCAGGCGGCCGACCCCGACAACCTCGGCACCTCCCGCAACCTGATGCTGGGCGGCAGCGCGGATTATCGCTGGCAGGCCACGGAGGTCCTGGGCATCCGGGTTGGCACCGAGGGCTCCCGCAGCAGCACCGAGGTCGAGCTCTTCGCCGACTCCACGAAGTTCAGCGGGCCGGTCAACCAGACCACTTTCGTGAAGAGTCCCACCTGGGACCTCGCCGGCTACGCGCTGGCGGACCTGACGGTGGGCCGCGCCACCTTCTCCGCCGGGGCGCGCTACGACTACGTCCGGATTCCCTTCGAGAACCAGCTCGACCCGACCCGCGACACCACCAGCTCCTACTCGCGGCTGAGTCCCAAGGGCGGGGTCAGCCTGGAGATGGGGAGGGGCCTGACGCTGTACGGCTCAGTGGGGGGCGCCTTCCGGGCGCCGGCGGTGATCGAGCTGGCCTGCGCCGACGAGGCCGAGCCCTGCCCGCTGCCCTTCGCGCTGGGAGACGACCCGCCGATTGATCCGGTGCGGGCCACCACTTTCGAGGTGGGCGGCCGGCTCATCGCGGGCCAGGCCATCCTGAGCGCGTCGCTGTACCGCACGGAGGTGCGGGACGACATCGTCCTGCTGGCGTCGGATTCGTCGCCCACCGGATCCACCATCGAGGGGTACTTCGACAACATCGACAAGACCAGGCGCGAGGGGGTGGAGCTGGCGGCCCAGCTCTTCCTGAACGGGGGACATTCGCTCTACGCCAACTACGCCTACACCCGGGCCAC